>NZ_PDYO01000012.1:0-71857 GCF_002743065.1 Sporosarcina sp. P16b
AGTACGCTCCCTCCTTCTCTCCTTCATCTCCTAGTACTTCACTACATCTTGTCAGTCAGTAAAATGAAAATTCGATTAGCTCGAGTTTCATTTGCTGGCATCAATTAAGATACTCATTTTGTTTGTGTCACCGTAAAGTGCACAAACTGTATTTCGTTAACGTTTTGCTGTTCAGTTTTCAAGGTTCGTGTTTGTTAGTCGTATAAAAGCGACTTCTCTATCTTACACTCGGTTTTTGTCGAAGTCAACAACTTTTTTAAAAAAGTTTTTTATGTTGTTTTCGATTACGTCCGAAGCGACAAGAACTAATATACAATAGATCGTCTAGAGAAATCAAGTGTTTTTCGTAAATAGTTTTTTCTTTATTGCTTTTATATCAATAACAAACAGCAAAACCCCTATCAGGACAACGATTGCACCTCTTAATTGTAGAGAAGTTATTTTTTCGTGCAACACAAAAAACGCAGCAATTGAAGCGAGTACCGGCTCAAACAGAACGGCGATCGACACGACATTTGTACTCACCCATTTGACTGCCCAGTTGAATAACGTATGCCCCAACAGATTCGGTAAGATAGCCAAAGCTAGAAACCATCCCCAATCCGAAGTGGGATATCCGAAGAAAGGTTCTTGCGTGATGAGCACATAGAAAAACAGTGCAACCGAACTCACGGAATAAATAAGAAAGGTATACGTCACGAGTGATATTCTTTTACGCACATTTTGACCTATCAATAAATATGCGGTAACGAATGCACAAGCGAGTAATGCCAGTATATCTCCAAATAACGCAGCTCCACTTACTTGAAAATCTCCCCAACTAATAATGAAGCTTCCTGTTAATGCAATGAAAACAGCAGTCAGCATCTTTCCTGTAATGATTTCTTTAAAGAACAATGCGGTACCTGCTAAAGCAAAAATTGGTTGCAGCGTCACTAATACAGTCGAGCTGGCAACTGACGTGTAGTTTAAGGATTCGAACCACAGTATAAAATGAACTGCTAGAAGGATTCCTGAACTCGCAGTAAACAGCCAATCTTTTTTTGTTAACGACATGAGTTCGCTACGATAAGAAATTAAAAATAACGGAAGCATAATAACAACTGAAAAGAACATACGATAAAAGGCGATGACTCCTGCATCTGCAGTAGCCATTTTCACAAAGATTGCGGATAGTCCAATAGTTAGGACACCAATCGCAATGGGTATATAGGGATGTATTAGCGGTTTATTCAAAATATCACTTCTCTTTCTATCTCTCTTCCCATTACAATAGAAGAAGAGGCATGTACCAATCGATTGCCGTATAAAAGAGAGTATATAGGTAATCTTCCTATTTTGTAAGTGAAGGGGGATAATTTATGTTAACGATCCTTGCCGATTCATTTAATGGAGAAGCATTAATAAAAATCAGTATCGCCCTAGTACTAAGTATCATTATGGGCGTGGAGCGTGAGATCAAAAAAAAACCTATTGGACTAAAAACGAGTGCAGTCATCGCTACCTTCAGTTGTCTATTGACAATCATCTCAATGGAAGCCGCTTATTTAGTCCCCGCTCGTAATGATATTAATATTACAATGGATCCTTTGCGACTATCCGCACAAATTGTCAGTGGTGTTGGGTTCCTAGGTGCCGGAGCTATATTGCGCAGGGACAATGATAATATTACCGGGCTTACTACAGCTGCCATGATTTGGGGGGCAGCGGGAATTGGTATCGCGGTAGGTGCGGGCTTCTATATCGAGGCATTGTTCACTGTAGTGAGTGTAATGATCGTCATCGAGCTAGTAGCGCCTTTATTAGGCAGATTCGGCCCTAAACGCTTGCGCACTAAAGAAGCAAATTGTACGGTCATCATTACTCAAAAGTCTAAAATTGACGATCTCGTCAGGTACTTGAATGAAGAACATATGGAAATTGACCATATGCGTATCAAACAATTTCAGACACCTGAACGCCAATATCACCACGAATTGCAATTCAAACTTATGGCACACCCTAAAAAGTCTACCTCCGCACTCTACATAGAACTCACTACGCTTTCCTATGTAGAATCAGTAGAACTTGTTATTTATCCATAATAAAACGCCAAGTCGACGTGACCTGACGTGATAAACTGAAAGCAAACCCTCTACAGGTTACGCTTTCAGTTTTTTTATTCAATTGACAAATGACTACAGAGGTCACAAACTAGCCTTCAATACAGTGAAAACTTCATCTTTGGATAATTGAGCGAATCTACCGACCGGCCCATTCACAACTGCTTTTTCTACCATTAACTCCAATTTAGAGTCATCAATATCATAATCAGCTAACGTAACAGGTGCGCCAATCTTCTTCCAATAAGCACTTAAAGAGTCGATTCCTTCAATCGCAATTTCCTCGTCCGACTTATCAGCTGGATCTACTCCGAATACACGAACCGCCAACTGAACAAAGCGTTGAGGATTTTTCGGGAATGTTTGCTTCATCCAGTGCGGGAATAAAATCGCTAAACCGCCAGCGTGAGGAATGTCGTAGACAGCAGAGACAGCGTGTTCGATAGTATGCGTACCCCAATCCCCTTTTGTACCCATCGATAGAAAACCATTTAATCCCCAAACTCCTGCAAACATCATGGATTCGCGAAGCTCTAGGTTCTCCGGATCTTTCACGAGCTGCTCTCCAGTCTTCATAACGGAACGCAATGCCGCTTCACATAGTTCATCTTGGAACGAAGCATTATTTGCAGTATGGAAGTATTGCTCTAACATGTGTGACATCGTATCAACAATACCATTGACCGTTTGATCTAGCGGTACTGACAATGTATATTCAGGATCCAATATAGAGAACTTTGGATAGTTTAACGGTCCGCCCCATCCATATTTCTCCTGTGTTTCTTCATTAGTAATAACAGAACCCGCATTCATCTCTGAACTAGTCGCAGTAAGCGTCAGCACCGTTCCAAATGGCAATGCTTCTTTAGGTGTTGCTTTGCCTGTTACGAAGTCCCAAGGATCACCATCGTATTTCGCCGCAGAAGCAATCAACTTCGTACAGTCTATAACAGAACCACCACCTGCTGCGATAATCACATCAATATGATGTTCTTTACACAGGTCTGCGCCTCTTTTAGCTGTTGACAGTCGGGGATTCGGTTCAACGCCCGGCATCTCTACTATTTCAAAATCATTGTCGTTCAATAATGTCATGATCTCATCATATAAGCCATTACGTTTAATGCTGCCTCCACCGTATACTAAGAGTACCTTTTTACCGTATTTTTCAAGTTCTTCAGGTAAATGCTGCAGTTGATCTTTGCCGAATATTAATTTAGTCGGATTGTTGAAAATAAAATTATCCACATCGTACGCCTCCTTCTTCTTACTTCCCATTATGAAAAAGATGTATTAACGATGCAAGTATAGTGTTCTAAAAACAGGATATACTTTTCATAGGAGGAGATAAAATGGAAACATTGCAAAAAGTTACGTTAGCAATTGCGTTAATTGGCGCATTAAACTGGGGCGTTGTCGGGATTTTCCGTTTTGATGTCATCGCACAACTAACAGAAGGTGCTTACCAGCCATTAGCACGCTTCCTTTATATCGTAATCGGATTATCTGGCCTCATGGCGTTACAAGTTTTGTTTACGTATTGGCGCAGAGAAGGGGAACCGAAATCTACCGAAGAGATCCAATCCACTTCATCCATCAAACAAATATAAAAGGCATCTCCTCACACTCGAGGAGATGCCTTTTATCACTTTTATACCCAACCACGAAAACGGCTTGCTTCCGCTGTTTTACGTACACCAATCATATATGCTGCTAAACGCATATCGATATTACGTGTAGTTGCGATATTGTAAACATTTTCAAACGCTTGAACCATCTTCGCTGTCATTTTTTCACGTACTTCTTCTTCAGACCAGTAATACCCCATATTATTCTGAACCCATTCAAAATACGATACCGTTACACCACCAGCGCTAGCCAATACGTCAGGCACTAGTAGAATACCGCGATCTGTTAGGATTTTTGTCGCTTCCGAAGTAGTTGGACCGTTAGCTGCTTCCACTACGATGTTCGCTTTGATATTATGAGCATTTTTTTCTGTGATTTGATTTTCGATTGCCGCTGGAACTAGAATATCACATTCCATTTCGAGTAATTCCGCATTTGTTAGCGTATTGTCGAATAATGTAGTGACTGTTCCAAAGCTGTCACGACGATCAAGTAGATAGTCGATATCTAAACCATCCGGATCATACAATGCACCGTATGCATCGGAAATACCGATTACTTTCGCGCCTGAATCATGTAAAAACTTAGATAGGAAACTGCCTGCGTTACCAAATCCTTGGATGATTACACGTGCACCCTTCATATCAATATTACGACGTTTTGCCGCTTCATTAATAATGATCGTTACACCTTCAGCTGTTGCGCGCTCGCGGCCATGTGAACCGCCAAGTACGACTGGCTTCCCTGTAATGAAACCAGGTGAGTTGAATTCATCAATTTTACTATATTCATCCATCATCCATGCCATGATTTGCGAATTCGTAAAGACGTCCGGTGCAGGAATATCCTTTGCAGGTCCCATTACCTGACTAAGTGCACGCACATAGCCACGGCTCAAACGTTCTAATTCGCCCATCGACATTTCTCGCGGATCACATATGATGCCGCCCTTAGCACCACCATATGGTAAGTCTACAATTCCTGCTTTAAGGGTCATCCACATAGAAAGTGCCTTTACTTCCTCCGCACTAACGTTAGGATGGTAACGAATTCCACCTTTTGTCGGTCCCACAGCATCATTGTGTTGACCGCGGTATCCAGTAAATACTTTCACTTTTCCATCGTCCATACGGATAGGAATACGTACTTCTACCATTAGAAGTGGTTCTTTCAATAGTTCATACATTCCTTCATCATAGCCTAGCTTTTCAAGTGCATCTTTTATAACAACTTGTGTAGACGTAAATAGATTCAGGTTTTCTGTCATTGTATGGCTCGCCTCTTTGTTTGTTTTTGTCTTTCACGGACACATTATAACACGGGCATAGTCAAACATCCACTCATCGATTCCAAATCTTTTTCGAATTTTTTTGTGATGTAAAATCTTGGTGGTAGTGTATTACTTACTTGTTAAATACTGTGCGAATCTTTTCCAATGCCCAATCCAACTCATCTTTCGTAATAATCAATGGTGGAGCGAAACGAATCACTGTATCGTGTGTTTCTTTACATAATAAACCTAACTTTTTTAGCTCTTCACAATACGGGCGTGCCGATTCGGTTAATTCCATTCCAATAAACAATCCACGTCCACGCACCTCTTTAATTGCAGGATGTGATATTTTTTTCAGTTCATTCATGAAATAATTTCCTAATTCCTTGGATTGTTTCGCAAGCTCCTCGTCTTCCAACACTTCAATTGCCGCTAATGATACTGCGCACGCCATTGGATTTCCACCAAATGTTGATCCATGAGATCCCGGATTGAATACACCTAGGACGTTATCATTCGCAAGTACACAGGAAATTGGGTATACTCCTCCGCCGAGCGCCTTACCAAGGATATACATATCTGGCGTCACGCCTTCGTAGTTACAAGCAAACATTTCGCCTGTACGACAGAGTCCTGCTTGAATTTCATCCGCTATAAAGAGAATGTTTTCCTCTTTACATAATTCCGAAGCTTCCTTCATGAATCCTTCAGGCGGAATAATGATTCCAGCCTCTCCTTGGATCGGCTCAATTAGGAAAGCAGCTGTATTGGAAGTAATAGCTGCTTTCAATGCATCAATATCCCCGTACTCTACTAACTTGATTCCGGGTAGCAATGGACCGAATCCTTTTTTATATTCAGGATCGGATGACAAGGAAACCGCCCCCAGTGTACGGCCGTGGAAATTTCCTACACATGCAATAATTTCTGCGTGGTTGCCTGCCACGCCTTTCACATCATACGCCCAGCGTCTCGCGGCTTTTAAAGCTGTCTCCACTGCCTCTGCGCCAGTGTTCATAGGTAAAACCATGTTTTTGCCCGAAAGCTCTGCCATTTTTTCATACCACGGACCTAATTGATCATTATGGAATGCACGGGAAGTTAGCGTTACACGATCCGCTTGGTCCTTCAGCGCTTGAATGATTTTCGGATGGCGATGTCCTTGGTTGAGCGCAGAATAAGCAGCTAACATATCCAAATACTTAGTACCTTCAGGATCTGTTACCCAAACACCTTTCGCTTCAGAAATAACGATGGGTAGCGGATTATAGTTATTTGCACCATATTTTTTTGTTTTCTCAATCACTTTCGTCGTTTTCGTCATATTCGTTCACTCCTTCAAATTCACCTCAACGATTTACAGCATCTCGGATGTCGTTTTCCCTTGCATATGCAGTTGCAAGTAATCAGGTCCGCCGGCTTTTGAATCAGTACCGGACATGTTGAAACCGCCAAAAGGCTGGTATCCAACGATAGCGCCTGTACAACCTCTGTTGAAATATAGATTACCTACATGGAAGTCTTCTCGAGCTTGCTCAATATGGTGTCGGTTCTTCGTAATGACCGCACCTGTTAGACCGTAGTCTGTATCGTTTGCAAATTCAATCGCTTCTGTAAACGATGAAGCTTTTGAAAGCGCCACGACTGGACCGAAGATTTCTTCTTGGGAAATTCGTGCATTTGGATCCACATCTGCGAATACGGTTGGCGCAATGAAGTATCCTTTCGAATCGTCACCAGTACCACCCGCAATGAGACGTCCCTCTTGCTTGCCTATTTCAATATAATCCATGATTTTATCAAAAGCTGCCTGGTCAATAACTGGACCCGCTGTGTTGTTGCCATCGATTGGATCACCCCAGTTATATGACTTCGTGATTTCTTCTACGCGCTTTACTACTTCATCGTAAACATCTTCATGAATGATCGCACGGGAACACGCTGAACACTTTTGGCCACTGAATCCGAATGATGAAGATACGATAGATTGCGCAGCCAATTCTAAATCCGCTTCATTGTCGACAACAATCGTATCTTTACCGCCCATCTCCGCAATCACACGTTTCAACCAAATTTGACCGTCATGTACTTTGGCCGCACGTTCAAAAATACGTGTACCTACTTCACGTGAACCTGTGAATGAAACGAAACGAGTGTCCTTGTGGTCGACCAAGTAGTCACCAATCTCAGAACCTGATCCTGGGATGAAGTTGACGACACCAGCTGGCATTCCCGCCTCTTCCAGTACTTCAATAAATTTATAGGCAACGACCGTTGTTGTGGAAGCCGGCTTCAACAGGACGGTGTTTCCTGTTACAAGTGCACCTACTGTTGTACCCGCCATGATCGCAAATGCGAAATTCCATGGTGAAATCACTACCCCTACACCAAGTGGTACATAATCGAATCGGTTATATTCACCTGGTCTACTCTCCACATGCATACCTTCTTTTAGTCTAAGCATCTGACGGGCGTAATATTCCATAAAGTCGATACCTTCAGCGACATCTGCATCCGCTTCATTCCAAGGCTTTCCCGCCTCCTTTGTAAGCAGTGCAGAAAACTCAAACTTACGACGCCTAACGATTGCAGCCGCTTTAAATAATACATCCGCACGAAATTCCGGCTTGACTTTTCTCCACGTTTTGAATGTTTCTCTCGCAGTATTCATCGCTTGTTCTGCTAGATCACGACTAGCTTGCGAGACATTGCCGATGATCTCTTTTTTATTAGAAGGGTTAGTGGATGCTAACTTCTTGTCTGTCATTATGCGTTCGCCACCGATAATTAGCGGATAATCTTGTCCTAGATAACTTTCTACAACTGTTAAGCCTTCTTCATACGCTTGGCGATTTTCTTTAACTGTAAAATCAGTGAACGGTTCGTGTTTGTATGGAATCATTTGGAATCAAATCCTCCTTTATAATTGGAACGCAAAAATTATTTGCGTTTGGTAGCGTTTACATTTATAATGATGCAAGAAAACGTTGCACATTGCAAGCTTTTTATTGTAATTATTTTTAAATTCTATTAACTTGGCGACTGAAATACGATAGTACATACAGTAGGAAGGTGTTTCAATTGAAAACATACGAAAAATTATTGAATATATGCAATCAGTTTGCAGTAGACCATGCAAATATCGGTATACACGCTGTGGATCATTCAGGACGAACCATTGTCTATAACCGTAAAATGAAGGACATTGAAGGATTAAATCTTGAAGATATAAAAGATCATTCCATTTTGGAGTTATTTAACTTTGATAAAAATGAAAGTACGTTATTGAAAGTATTACAAAGTGGAGAGCCTCAATTGCGTGTGAAGCAGAGATATTGGAATACGAATAAAGTAGAAATCACGACGATGAATGACACGTACCCTATTTATGAACAACAAGAGTTAATCGGTGCGATTGAGTTCGCTCAAGATATTACCGCATTGGAAAGATTTGTTTTACAACCATTGCGTAAAAATCGCGGGCCGATTACATTCACTCAAATTACTGCCCATTCAGCTGTCATGAAATCGGTCATTTCCACCGCCGAGAAAGCAGCGGAGGCTGGATTACCAGTTTTATTAATTGGAGAAACAGGTGTAGGGAAGGATAATCTTGCTGAGGCTATCCACTATGGATCAGTTGAAAACGAGAGGGTTTTCCATACTTTCCATTGTCTACATGCGGATACAGATATCATTCAACAACTTGAAGAAACGTTGCAGCAGCAACCGTCTATGACGTTATTTTGCGAACGTATCGATAGTTTATCGATCTCTTTGCAACAGGCATTGCTGTTTGTCTTACAGAAAACATCCAGTCATCAATTTATTGCAAGTATCGGGGATGATCCAGTCGAGCTTATCGCATCGGGCACATTGCTAAAAGAGCTTTACTACTTTTTCGCCTCTTTCACCATTAGGATTCCCCCTCTTCGAAAGCGTCCGGAAGATATTATCCCTTTTGCTGAATCGTATTTAAAGAGTAGAATAGAATCGCTAGGGACAGGATTGACGAAAATCGATGAAAAGGTAAGAGAATCACTTATCGCATACGGATGGCCGGGGAATTTGCGAGAGCTCGAGCTGCTTCTCGATGAAGTCTCATCCATGCGCACAACAGAAAACACGCTCACTTTTGACATGTTACCTCTGCAATTTAAGATAAAGATAGAATCTACAGCGAATGACGCTTCACAACCAAGAGATTTTATCGTTCAAAGCGATTCAAAGCTAGTACCGTTTGATCAGTATTTACGTGAAGCCGAGAAGTATTATCTTCAAAAAGCAATGGAGCTACATGATCATAACATTACAAAAACTGCGAGCTCTCTCGGTATGAGTAGACAGAACTTGCAGTATCGATTGAGGAAACTGAAGGACTAGATAAGTAGTAACGATTGCAATTTCAAAGACAAAAAGGACAGACGTAGAAGCACTTACCACTTCTACGTCTGTCCTTTTATTAACGTCCGGATTGTTCAATCCAGCCTTGTAGTTTATCTTTCAGTGAATTAAAACCATCAGCGTCTTGCTGATCCACGCGTTCTTGCAATGATTGACGAGAACGAGAGTGATTCAGGTAAGAACTTGGTGGTTCCTGTAATGCACGGATCGACAAGCTGATTTTACTAGCCCCTTCATCCACATCCAATACTTTGACGTGAACTTCTTGTCCAACTTCCAAAAACTCATGAATATCCTTTACGAATCCATACGTGATTTCAGAGATGTGCACTAAGCCTTGCGTTGAGGCATCCAGCGCTACAAACGCACCGTACGGCTGTATGCCGGTAACTTTTCCGGTCAGCTCATCTCCTACTGCAAATTTGTGAGACATGCCAAACAGCTCCCAATCTAAAGTAGTATCTAGTCTGCCACTAAGGCCGCTTCATAGTATACCATATTTTGATGTTTTGAACAAAAAAAGAGCCATCTGAATAGATGGCGTGGAGTAGTTAATATGTAACGATTGATTTGGCTTCATATTTAACAGCAATCAGTTTATAGGATATGTCCATACAGTTCTCTAATGGTATCCAAATTTCATGGGCGTGCTCATAGATATCGCGAATATACTTAGCTAAGTCTGCTGGATGATCTACATGATGGAGTTTCGTCACTATTTCAGTGATTTCAGTACCATATGCATATTCCCCCTCTTGGAATGGATCCCATTGCTTAAGAAGTGAGACTGCTTTTTTATTCATTTCAATGGTTTGCATGATTCGTCACCTGATTTGTGTTTTCTTTTAATGATAGCATAACAGCTAGTAAGAGAACAGTTGGAGGTATTTTGGTAATTTACGAGACTGGCTGATTAAAAAAAGAACATCCCGATCAATCGATGGGATGTCCTGAGTTGTTATGTTGTTGTCGTTCTTTTAAAATACGTTGTTCCAGCTCTTTCGTTTCTTCTTCCTGCTGTTTGGATTTCTTGATAATCCAACGAAATACGAACAGCATTAGCGTCATGAAGATGACGAAAGAGATTGCTGCTGGGATGTATTCTGATTTATCTTCAGGAAAATAAAGAAACGGCATTAATAGAACGAAGTCCATGCTAGTTTCCCCCTACGAATCAAATACGATTACTTTTGGATAATTTCGATTGATTCAATTTTAATTTCTTCGTTTGGCTTATTATCGCGGTTAGTTTTTGCAGTTGCAATGTTGTCGACAACGTCCATTCCTTCTAACACTTGACCAAATACAGTGTGCTTCTGATCTAAGTGTGGTGTTCCACCGTTTTCTTCATATGCAGCTGCAATTTCTTCAGGCCATCCACCCTGTTTCAATTGTGAGGCTGAAGCGTTTGCTGAAGAAGCCTGTACGATGAAGAACTGGCTACCGTTTGTGTTGGGTCCAGCGTTCGCCATAGATAAAGCGCCGCGCAAGTTGAATAGATCCATAGTAAACTCATCTTGGAATGTGTTGCCGTAGATGCTCTCTCCGCCCATTCCAGTTCCAGTTGGATCTCCACCTTGGATCATGAATTCAGGAATAACGCGGTGGAAAATAATACCGTCGTAGTAGCCATTCTCTGCGTGAGTCAAGAAGTTTTCAACTGTTTTTGGAACGCGCTCTTTAAAAAGTTTTATTTTGATTGGTCCCATTGTTGTGTTCATCGTTACGAGTGCTTCGTTTTCTGCTACTTCAGTTGATAGTTGTGGATACATGATATTCCTCCTCAAATTTGCGTGCTTGTTCATTTTGGTGCATGTTTTGTATATGAAAACAGTCTATCATAGATGATGGCAAAATTCGATCATTGTAACTGTGACAGTTAGTTGACAATGTTTAGTGTGGCGTGAAAACGCGCAACCTGGAGAAAGGACAACATTGATCCACTTATCGAACAATGCGAGTATCGCTCATTATTTCGTGTAACTGCTCATAGTTCATGTGTAACCGCTCAATGTTTACCGCCAACCGCTCTATCCATGTCCGCGAGCGCTCTATGTATTACCTCACCCGCTCAATGGCCCGCGCTATCCGCTCTATCCACGTTTAATGTAAGCACTATGTTTCCTTCGAATGCCGAATTGTTTTATACTGAATATTATCTAAGCATTACAGGAGGAAGGCGGTTCAACGTTGAGTCGACATAAGAAAAATTTCATTATCATCTGGGTCACGAACTTTCTTGTAGCAGGTACGATGACGATGATTATGCCGTTCCTGTCGTTATATATTGAAACATTCGGGGATTATTCTGACGCATATGTCCAGAAGTGGGCTGGGTTAATTTTTGGTGCTACGTTTATTACCGCACTGATCATGTCACCTATTTGGGGGCGTTTTGCAGATCGTTTCGGTTTTAAACCTATATTGCTCATTAATGGTTTTGGAATTACGATTTCAGTTTTTTTAATGGGCTTTGTTAATTCCGTAGAAACTTTTTTCGTGTTGAGACTACTAATGGGGTTGGTTACAGGTTTCTTACCGACTTCATTAGCTTTCATTTCTTCTCAAACGCCACGTGAGGAAGCCGGCAAGATGCTTGGCACGTTGCAAATGGGCGGTGTTGCGGGAATGTTATTCGGCCCCGTTCTCGGTGGTCTAATGGCTGATACGTTTGGGTTTGAGTATGCTTTCATCATCACATCTATTTCCGTTATGATTGCCACGTTGCTCGTGTTATTTGGAATTAAAGAGCAAGCGCGGGTACAGGTGCGGAAAGTTGCAAAGTATTCGCGGAAAGTTATTTTGGGTGGATTGTTCAAGCACCGTCTGATGTTTAACGTAATGGTCGTCACGACGTTGATCCAAATCGGGAATTTCAGCATTCAGCCATTGTTGTCACTCTACGTAGCGGATTTGACCCATGCTGCGTCCAACGTAGCGTTTCTCGCTGGATTGACGTTCAGTGCAACAGGTCTCGGTAATTTACTATTCGCTAGGTATTGGGGGAAAGTGGGCGACAATGTAGGATATGAAAAAATCCTTGGACTACTGCTGATCATGTCGTTCATCTTCATTATCCCACAGGCTTTCGCTACGTCACTTTGGCAACTTGTTTTATTGCGGTTCTTATTTGGAATCTCAACTGGCGGGATGATTCCACTTACGACAGCGCTTGTTCGTCGTGAAGCGCCACTGGAAGTTCAAGGCGAGGTCATGGGGTATAACACCAGCTTCCGTTTCCTCGGTAATATTATCGGACCGATGTTTGGTGGAATTGTCAGTGGATATATCGGGATTCCTGCCGTATTCATCGTGACAGGCATATTATTCGTCGTCGGGTATTTGTTCCTGTCAATGGCAGTACGACGGCCTACACAGGATTTCGAACATTTCCTAGAAGACCGGCAAGATGAAGCGAATGAACACACATAAATTTAGCCACGCGCGCTTTTCAGTAGCGCGTTTTTTTATTTCCTATTGATTCAGACGACAGGTGTCGTGTTATGTTATATTTTTCTATAGCGATATGATAGTACAGGGGGCTAGTTAGTTGAAACAAACGGTTGGATTAGTGATTACGCTTGCTTGCGTTCCGCTATTATTATTTATCCAAAATCAAATCTACGCAGAAACCGCGCAGACGGAAACCTTGCATGCTTCTATTCGTAAGGCAGTGCAGTTGGAAGCGCCTGTAATGGTCTCCCCTATTCAAATGAAAGACCGTAACGGGAAATTGTTTGCGGAAGAATATACCGAATGGCGGCAACCCATTCATTTGCAAGATGTGACGTTTTTCACGCGCCAGTTATTTTTAAAAAGTGAAGACCGGACATTTTATGAGCACCGAGGTTATGATATAGCAGCGATTATTCGAGCTTTCAAGATCAATGCAGCGGCAGACGCTAAGCAACAAGGCGCTTCTACCATTACACAGCAAGTCGTGCGAATGCGTCATCTAACGACCGAGAAAACGTACGAACGAAAGTTCAAAGAGCTCTTCTTTGCAGCAGAGTTGGAAAAACAATCGACAAAAGATGAAATCCTGGAAATGTATTTGAACGAAATGTACTTCGGCAATCAAGTATACGGAATCGGTGGTGCGGCTAGCTACTACTTCAGCCGGCCTCTTGAAAAACTGCATGAGGCAGAAATTGCATTTTTGGCGGCCATTCCAAATAATCCTTCTCTTTATAACCCGATCAAGCATTTTGATCAAACGAAAGAACGTCAACTACGACTTCTTCGAGTCATGCTCGACCAGCAAGTCATTACACAAGAGCAATTTGAAGAGTATAGTAAGTTGCCCATTCAATTGAACGTTAAGAATAAAGAACAGTTTTATCCAATGTACAGTTCATATGTATTAGAAGAATTGAAAGACCTTATCGCGCAAGCGGAAGGGCTGGATGTGTCGATGGCTAAAGCCAAAACGCCAGAAGAACGACAACGCTGGCAGAGTGAAATCAATCGGCGTACGCAAGAAGTGGCCAGCAAAGGCGTGACAATCGATACGGCACTTGATCCAAACAAGCAACAGCATGATGAAAATCGATTGAATGCACTGATTGGAACAGGCGGTGTGCAGGCTGGAGCTGCTGTCATCGACAATGAGATGCGTGAGATCATCAGCTTATATGCAGGATCGGGCTATAAAAAAACCGACTTCAACCGGGCTTTTCAAGCTGTTCGACAACCAGGGTCAGCAATCAAGCCATTGCTTGTCTATGCACCGTTTTTCGAAAGTGGGCCGTATCATGCGGATACGCCCGTCAACAGTAGTAATATTTGTATTGCCAGTTATTGTCCGAAAAACTTCGGCCACTATCAGTTTGGTACGACTACCGTACGGGAAGCATTCCGGAATAGTTATAACACAACAGCTGTACGTTTATTGCAACGTGTAGGAATCGACGAGGCATTCTCTCATCTAGCACCTTTTCATTTCCGACACATCGTTGCGGCTGACCGTTCCTACCCTGCAGCGCTTGGTGGATTTTCTAAAGGTGTCACGCCACTGGAGCTTGCCGGAGCCACTACGAGTTTTATCGACGGGACGTACGTGACCCCGCATGCCATTCGCTCGGTAAAGGATAGTAAAGGTGAGGTATTGTATAAATGGAAAGATAGATCAAAAGCGGTTTGGTCCCCTTCCACGGTCAATAGCATTCGTTCCTTGATGAAAGAAGTCGTTGTGAACGGTACAGGCGAAGGAATAGCTTACACAACGAGCTATACCGGAGCGAAAACAGGAACGACCGATTCGTTTAAAGACTTGTGGACAATCGGCATGAATGATCGTTATACGTCGGCAGTCTGGATTGGGTATGACAGACCTACACCCATCCCGCGTCTGCGTGATCAAAAAATTCATTTGCGGGCATTCTCCTCAACGTTGCGACCATAAAAGCCTTGCCAGGTCCGTTAGTTGGATCTGCAAGGCTTTTTCATTTATTTCACTGGATTGGCTAACGGGATACTGGCGAGTACTCCGTTGTATAGACGGAAAATGATATACACAAGTCCCGCCACCAAGACGCTCCAAATGATAATTTGAAAGAATATCAAACCGACTGTGTGCGTCAATGGCATAAAGGGACTTAATTTGTACACTACGTAAATAAAGTAAACGAAAGACGTGAGGAAGAAAATCAGTGCTAGCATCTTCCAAGATTGAATACCGATTACCGAAGCGAGTGCACCAATAAAGTAAATGATCACACCGGATTTTGAAGCGCTATACGATGCATCTGCTTCTTCTTTTAGGAAAAATAATAAAGCCGTTTCATGAATGGTGACGGCAATCAGTTTTAAAGCTGCAAATAGCATGAAGAATACTAAAGCATACATTGTCAGTAAAAAGAGGCGTAATTGAAGGTCGGTTAAGAACTCCCTCATGCCTTGATAGAGACCAATTTCCTTAAAAAGGATCAGTGTCTCCCCTACGCTATAAACGCCAAAAGTCAAACTGAATAACAAGATGGAGACAAATGGTAAATAGCTGAACAAATATGGATTTTTCATAATACCCCCAAAAAATATTTTTTCCCCTTCTAATAATATAAGAAGGAAGTCGAATAAAGCAATAAATGGTCAACTGTCGTCTATGCAATTTGAAATGTTTTACGCTATACTAACAAATACGCCCACGCTTACGCCTCGGGAATGTGAATAAGTGAAGAACATGGTTGGAAGGAGGATTCTCTTGGAATTCGTGTTATTGATTTTTTTACCTGTAATCTTCGCAATACTCGTTCCTTTTGTTTATAAGAAAATTAAAGGAATACATACAGGTTGGTTTGTTTTACTTGTACCTCTCGTGTTGTTTGGCTATTACGCAAGTTTTTTGCCGTTAGTCATGGATGGTGGTCATGCTATTTCTGAAATGAAATGGATTCCTTCACTTGGAATTGCGTTTACTTCATACATAGATGGTCTTAGTTTATTATTCACGCTATTGATCACCGGAATCGGTTCGTTAGTAGTATTGTACTCCGTATTTTATATGGATAGGGAAAAAGAGGATCTTGGTAGTTTTTATGTCTACTTACTGATTTTCATGACCGCTATGCTCGGAGTCGTGCAATCTGACAACACGATGACACTCTATTTGTTCTGGGAGTTAACGTCCATTTCGTCCTTCTTATTGATTGGCTTCTGGTACACCAAGGACAAGTCACGTTTTGGCGCATTAAAATCGATGATGATTACGGTGTTTGGTGGATTAATGATGCTCGGGGCATTCATTTTACTCAGTATCATGGGAGAAACGTTCTCTGTTAGGGAATTGATCGCAGAAGCTCCTGAACTCGTGAGTCAACCGTACTTTACTCTGGCATTAGTTTTACTCTTGCTCGGTGCCTTTACGAAGTCCGCACAATTTCCATTCTATATCTGGCTACCGGATGCAATGGAAGCGCCCACACCAGTTAGTGCGTATTTACACTCTGCGACGATGGTGAAGGCGGGTATTTATTTGGTCGCACGATTTACGCCGATTTTCGGCTCAGCGTCCACTTGGATTTGGCTAGTTACAGGAATTGGATTGCTGACGTTGTTCTGGGGTTCATTCTTCGCAGTAAAGCAAACGGATTTGAAAGCGATTTTAGCATTTTCAACAGTCAGTCAACTTGGTTTAATCATGTCTTTACTTGGAGCAGGTGCTATCTCGTATCATGCGACCGCAGCCGTGTTTGGCTTCGCGACGTATGCGGCAATCTTCCACTTGATTAACCACGCCGCATTTAAAGGCGGGCTATTCATGATCGCTGGGATTATTGATCATGAAACCGGTACCAGAGATATACGTAAGCTCGGTGGATTAATGAGCGTTATGCCGATCAGCTTTACTGTTGCCGCGATTGGTTCATTATCTATGGCTGGTTTGCCACCATTCAGTGGATTCTTGAGTAAAGAGATGTTTTTGGAATCTATGGTAGCACTTCGACACTTTGAATTATTCAACTTTGATACATGGGGGATACTGTTCCCGATCGTCGCTTGGATTGCCAGCGTGTTTACGTTTACGTACAGTATGTATTTTGTTTTAAAAACATTTATGGGACAGAAGAAATTGGATCAATTGCCGAAACAGCCGCATGAAGCACCGATTGGTATGTTAATTTCGCCTATGATTTTGGCATCCATCGTCATTCTAGTGTTCTTCATCCCGAATGTCGTCGGTAAGTGGATAATTAAACCGGCCGTTATGGCGATTCAACCAACTTTGTACGCAAATCCGTCCGCTATCGATATTCATGTCAAAGCATGGCATGGTTTTGGGGCTGCTGGTTTATGGCTGACAGTTGGCGTCATCGCATTCGGTACGTTACTCTATCTAACCATTCCGAAATGGCAACCGCTTTATCGTATGCAGCCTGACAGTCTATCGCTGAATAACGGCTATGATGCGATGATGCGCGGAAGTGAAAAAGGATTGAATCGGGTTTCCCGTCTTTATATGACAGGTAAGATCCGGACCTACTTATTGTATATGTTCGCATTTATGTCTGTTACGATCATCGCGCTGTTGTTCATCAAAGACGCATTCGTTCTTGATATGAACAGTTTTGCAGCGATTACTTTATATGGCTCACTCAATGCTATCGTGTTGATTTTATCTGTCGGATTTGTGGTGTTTGCGAAGTCTCGTCTTGCTGCGATCATCGCGCTTGGCGGTGTCGGGTATTCTGTCGCGCTATTCTTCGTTATTTTCAAAGCGCCTGACTTAGCACTAACACAACTTGTCATCGAGACAGTATCCGTTGCGTTGTTCTTGCTGGCATTCAAACATTTGCCGGCACTCAGTACGCACGGGGAAACGAAACGCAATAAAATGGTTAATTTGATTGTTTCATTGAGTGTAGGCGTAATGGTGACATTGGTCGCCCTATCCAGCCACTCACAAAAAATGATTCCTTCAATTTCTCAATACTATAAAGATACGGTCAAGACAGAAGCAGCTGGCGGAAATATCGTCAACGTCATTCTTGTAGATTACCGTGGATTTGATACATTATTTGAGATCGCAGTACTCGCTATTGCAGGGATCGCGGTACTTGGTATGATTCGTTTGCGTGTATCGAGAAAGGAGCCGACCGATGAAAACAAATGATGTTATTTTACAAACCACAGCTAAAGTAGTGTTTTTCATCATCTTCTTGTTCTCCATACACATCTTTTTCGCGGGTCACTATGCACCAGGTGGAGGATTCGTAGGTGGCTTGTTGACGACAGGTGCGATTGTCCTGTTGTTGTTGGCATTCGATTTACGGACGATTCAACAGATTCTACCGTTCAACTTTACGGTCATGACGGCGATCGGATTATTGCTTGCGTTAGGTACAGCAGCGGGCTCGATTTTCTTTAATGTGCCATTCTTCACGCATGCATTCAGTGATTTTGACTTACCGCTGTTCGGACACACGTCCCTTCACACAGCGATGTTGTTCGATAGTGGTGTTTATTTAGTTGTCGTCGGTTCCGCCATCACGATTATTCAATCGATTGGAGGCGATGACTGATGGAGTTTATTCTTGCGATTCTCATCGGGATATTATTTACGGCAGCTGTCTATTTAATTCTATCGAGAAGTTTACTGAAAGTGATTTTAGGTACTGGTTTGCTCAGTCATGGAGCACACTTACTCATTCTTACGATGGGTGGACTCGGAGGCTCAGCGCCTCCCGTCCTAATCGACGGTGTGACTGATTTTGCAGATCCCCTGCCTCAAGCATTGATCTTAACTGCGATCGTCATCAGTTTTGGTGTGACGGCGGTCATGCTTGTCATGGCATATCGTATGTATGCTGTACACCAAACAGATAATATGAATGAATTGAGAGGGAATGATGAACATGATTAATCTTCTTTTATTTCCGATCATTATTCCTTTCTTTTTCGCGATGATCTTATTGTTTTTTAAAGAGCAGGTGGTCGTCCAGAGAGTTTTGACACTGATCGGATTGGCTCTCAGTCTAGTTGCTTCTTTTTGGCTTATCGCGACAGTGAAGACAGAAGGAATCCAAACCGTGACACTCGGGAGTTGGCCTGCACCATTTGGAATTACGATGGTGTCGGACATGTTCTCCGCCATGCTCGTCACGACGACGATTATCATTACATTTTTTGTCGTCATCTATAGCTTTTCATCCATCGGTGTAGAAAGAGAGAGATTTTTCTACTATCCTGCGATCCTGTTCATGATTACAGGAATCAATGGCGCTTTCACAACAGGCGATATTTTCAATATGTTCGTATTCTTCGAAGTGCTACTGATCGCATCCTATTTGCTTATTGTGCTTGGCGGCGAGAAACGGCAGCTTCGTGAATCTATCAAATACATATTGGTAAACGTTATTTCATCTGCCATCTTTGTCATTACGGTAGCGTATTTGTACTCTATCGTCGGTACATTGAATATGGCGGATATCTCAGTGAAGATTGCAGAGATCAATCAACCAGGAATTATTTCGGTTATTGCGATTTTGTTTTTGATCGTCTTTGGCATTAAAGGCGCAATCTTTCCCTTGTATTTCTGGTTACCCAATTCGTATGCTGCACCACCGATACCCGTTCTCGCATTATTCGGTGCCTTACTGACTAAAGTCGGTGTATATGCGATTACGCGTACCTATACGTTGTTTTTCGTGCACGACATTGGATTTACGCATCAGTTTTTGATGGTTCTATCGTTACTAACTATCATCGCAGGCTGTATCGGCGCTCTTGCGTATTTCGATGTAAAACAAATCATCATTTACAATATCATCATTGCAGTAGGTGTCATCTTGTTCGGCGTAACTCAAATGAACACGTCTGGACTCGAGGGCGCGGTTTACTATTTAATTCATGATATGTTGATCAAAGGGGCATTGTTTGTCCTGATCGGTATCATAGTTTACGTAACCGGCACTTCGAACTTGCGGCAGATGGGCGGTTTAATTAAAACGCATGGCACGCTTGGTTGGACGTATTTAATCGCTGCGTTCGGTCTGGCTGGCATCCCTCCATTGAGTGGATTTATCGGGAAAGTGCTGATCACAAAAGGGGCATTTGAAGCGGATCACGTGATCGGCAGTATCATTATTTTGGCTTCAAGCCTAGTAGTACTACTATCTGTCATTCGGATTTTCATTTATGCATTTTGGGGTGCTCAAAAGAACGAGCTACCTGTTCGCGATTCACGAACGTATCGCCAAATGATGTTCCCAGCTGTTATGTTGGTACTCATTTCGGTAGCGTACGGTGTAGGTACGGAGTGGCTTATGCCATATATGACGGATGCAGCGAATGTACTGGCTGATCCATCCATCTATATAAATGCGGTGTTAAAGGAGTAGAGGTCAATGGCTTTTCAGATACTATTAAATTTCTTCATTGCAGTCGTTTGGATGTTCATGTCAAGTTCATTGACACCTTCTACGTTCATCATAGGATATCTTATCGGGCTGTTGATGATCATCATGACACGCCGCTATTTCAGTGGACGCTTGTACATTTGGCGAATCTGGTCTGCAGTGAAACTGACAGCGATTTTCCTGAAAGAACTGATCATGTCGAATATTTCCGTGTTGCTACTAGTAATCAAGCCGGATTTATCGACACTGCAGCCGATGTTCTTCGCTTTGCCGACTGAGCTCGAAAAAGATTGGGAAATCACGTTGTTATCTAGTTTAATTACGTTAACGCCTGGTACGGTCGTCGTTCATGTTTCAGATGATCAGCGTACTTTGTATATCCATGCGATTGATGTAGACGATGTGGATGAAGCAATCGATTCTATTAAAAACACATTCGAGAAAGCCATTATGGAGGTGAGCCGAGGATGAATGTATTTTATTCTGTCTGTCTCGTGCTAGTCATCCTGTCTATGCTCGGATTACTATACCGTGTATGGAAAGGACCTTCCGTGCCGGATCGTTTAGTAGCTCTTGACGCGATCGGTGTCATGCTCATATCAGCAATCGCACTGTTTTCCATCTTGTTCGACACACCTTTCTTCATCGATGCGATTCTATTGATCGCCATTATGTCGTTTATTGGCACAGTGTCCTTCTCCAAATTCATTGAGAGAGGAGAGATTATCGAACGTGGACCTAATCGCTGACATTATGATTGTGTTACTCGTTACGGTGGGGATCATTTTTACGATCGTCACAGTCATTGGAATTTTACGGCTCCCAGATGTCTATACACGTGCACATGCTGCTTCGAAGAGCGCTACGCTTGGCGTTATGAGTTTACTGCTTGGCGTATTTCTCCACTTTTGGTGGAATGAAGGCCATTTCAGTGTGGCATTATTACTTGGGATCGTCTTCTTGTTCATCACTTCTCCGATTGGCGGTCACTTAATGACTCGCGCTGCGTATATGTCGGGTGTAAAGCCTACCGAATTAACGGTTGGAGATGATCTAAAAGAAGCTGTAATAGAAATACGCATAGAATCAGATAAAAACACGCCGGATGACGAATAGTCATCACGGCGTGTTTTTTAATAGTATGGATAATAAGGATAATATGGTTGTGGATAGTATGGATAGCTGTTGTAGTAAGGTGGATAATTTCCTCCACCGTAGCCGTAACCATAGCCTGGAGAAATAGCATTACCTAAAAATCCGCCAACTAAGCCACCTAGAAAAGGACCTCCGAATCCACCGAAACCACCAAATCCACCGCCATACCCTCCACCATGATGACGACCGCCACCGTATCCACCTCTATAATTATGTCTTGTCATCCAAGCTCCCCCTTTCCCTCTATCCTATGACTAACCGGAAAGAAGGAATGGGGAAAGCGCCTATACTGAATTATTCTTGTGGTTCTGCTTCAGCAGCCAAGCGCTCCACAAAGGTCGCCAATGTACGCACCATAACGCCCGTCGCACCTTTCGGACCGAGCGCATGTGGTGTCGCTGCATCAGACGTACCTGCAATATCTAAATGAATCCACGGTGTATCCCCAACAAATTCTCCGACGAAGCCGCCTCCGAAGATCATATGGCCATCTCGTCCCGGTGAGTTATTTACATCTGCGACATCACTTTTGCGAATCCGGCGACGATCGCTCTCCGTTAAGGGCAGTTGCCAAATGAATTCCCCTGTTTCCTCCGCCGCTTCCTGAAATTTTTTATAGAATGCGTCATGGTTGGTCAGTGTACCCGTTTTATCATGACCGAGCGCCACAATGACACCGCCTGTCAGCGTGGCCACATCAATCAAATACTCAGCGCCCGCTTGCTTCGCATACGTCACTGCATCAGCTAATACTAAACGACCTTCCGCGTCTGTATTCAACACTTCAATGGTCTTTCCGCTTAAGGATGTGATCACATCATCCGGCTTGAACGCTTCACCGGAGATCATGTTATCGGAAGAAGCAATGACCGCAATCACATTTTTCTTCGGTCGTGATTCCCCTATGATCGCCATAGCGCCAAGTACAGCTGCTGCGCCACCCATATCCCCTTTCATGCCAACCATGCCGTCCTTAGGCTTCAATGAATAGCCGCCCGTATCATAAGTAATTCCTTTACCGACTAAACCAATGACATCTTCCCACTGTTCCGTCGCTTGATACTTAAGAACAATGAGTTTCGGTTCTTCAACTGAACCTTGATTGACCGCAAGAATGGCTCCCATACCAAGCTCTTCCATTTCGGCTTTACCCAGAATATCTATTTCTAAGTCATAGCTTTCCGCCAATTCTTGTGCGTATTCCGCCATCTTGGTTGGCGTCAATAAATTAGGGGGTACATTGACTAGCGTCCTCGCTTCGTTCACTGCGTGTGCGGAGATCATGCCCACTTCTCCTGCAGTAGTCACACGGTCTTCATCCTCCGTCGTAATGAATGTCACAGTAGTTAAGGAGACATCCACTTCATTGGATGAAGTCTTGAATCCTTCATATGTGTAGGAGCCCATTCCGATACCCTCAGAGGACAGGAACGCTACGTCCTCACTATCTATCTCCTCGTTAGAGAACGGCGCTGTCCAGACGCCTACAGTGCGCACACGGTCCTTGTGTAGTTGTTTACCTACGTCAGCGAATAATTCACGCAATAGCTGTTCTGTCAGTCGCTTCTGATTGCCAACGCCCACAAAGTACACCCGGTCGTAACTTTGCTTGGATAGCGCAGGCATTTTGGTAATCGCCTTACACTTCTGTTGAACGTCCTGTGATTTAATCCAGTCTGGCAATAAAGGATGGAAAGATTCAACGAACAAATCGAAACCTTCTACGTTCTCTGGATGATCTGGTATTCCTACAATAAGTACTTCTACTTCTGTCTGATCGATTGCGGATGCTGTTTCTACGTTTATCATGAATGGTTCCTCCCCTTTTCTTTACGCTTTCCCCATACTAGTATAGACTAGTCGGATTAGCACAAGCAACGAGCAGTATTCTGGATTGGAGACAACGAGTAGATCCAGATTATGTTATACTAATTTCTAAACTACTGACAGTAAGGGAGTGGAACCTCTTGGCTATTTTTGAAAACATACCGCTCCTCGTAGCGCTATTCGCCATCTTTTTTGCCCAATTTGTAAAAATTCCTATTCATTTTTTATTGACACGTAAACTCGATTTCGGACTCATGACGTCTACAGGTGGCATGCCGAGTTCCCACTCGGCGGCTGTCACTGCACTCACAACTGCTATCGCATTCGAAGCGGGCCTAGATTCACCATTATTCGCCATATCTGCTATATTCGCAGTCATTGTCATGTTCGACGCAACTGGCATCCGCTACCAAGCCGGACAACAAGCCGTCATCATCAACCAAATGCGTTCCGACTTCCAAATATTCGTCAACGATTTGAAAGATTGGCCGAAGAAAGACAATGACGCAAAAATTCAAGAACTGAAAACCCTACTCGGCCACAAACCAAACGAAGTATTTTTCGGAGCTCTAACAGGTATTCTCATCTCGATCTTTACGTATACCGTTATATTGTAACGTTGCAGTTAGAGAAAATCATTGCATCCACTCCGGAGCTTGCGGATGGCTTACGTTTTATAGTTGGAAAGATTTTTACACGTCAGTATATTTAGAAACATACACTAGTTGATCGTAAGTGGAAGGCGGCGACTCCCGATGGATTAGCGTGCGCCTTGAGACCCCGCAGAAGCGAAGCGCACGAGGAGGCTTAAGGCCACGCCCATGGGAAAGCGTCCGCCTGGAACGTCGATCAACGGTGCCCTCACCTCCTCTAATCTTTTTATCTCTAAAGCAACGTAAAAAACGGAACTGTCACAAGATGTCGTAATTCACGACTTCCTGTCCAGCTCCGTTTTTTCATATCACGTATGGAAAAACATCAAAACATCTGATAACCCATCTTGCGTAAAGCTTTCATTACAAAACCTGCGATAATCGCTCCCACCATACCACTCGCCAGAATCACGATATCCACGGCGTGCAGCGACATAAGATTCGCCCCCAGCTCACTAAAAGCAAAACTAGGCTTCGTAATGTACTCATACATCGGCACATCATCAATAATAAAAATTACAATAATCGGATAAATGATAGCCATAAGCCACGTCATACGTAACAACATATTTATTAAAAAACCGATACCGAAAAACATGACAATAAATATCAAGATTGATAGCATCACTTGTGCTATGGATATAGTTTGCATGCTTGCTAACCCCCAATTCATCACTTCAACATTTTACAGGATGATGCGACGGCTTTCAATAGAATGAGACAGTGTACACAGAACGTTCTTTTCAGATGTCATGAATTCTTAAAATCTGACAGACGATCTTTCCTAATTCAACTACTTCTACAGTTGACTTATTGCTTATTTTGATGCACGCAAAAAGCACTCGCAGAGGCGAGTGCTTTTCTATATTCATTATAATACGTTGAATTTACCTTTTTTAATCGTTAATCCAAGACCACCGATCATGAATAGAGCACGGTTATCGATCATTTTCTTCATGAAGGATGCCTTCGCACCTGTCACTTTTTTATCGAATACCACACCAATCGCATCGGAATCACCTAGAGAACAAACGCTACCTTTTAAATCCGGTACGAATTCTTTCGTTGGGTTCCCTTTCATCAATGCAATAATATTGTTAGCAATCATCTCGCCTTGTTGCATAGCGATTTGTGCAGTTGGTGGGTACGGACGATTGATTGCTTCGTTGATCATCAATGCACAATCACCTACAATAAATACATCATCGAATCCTGGTGCACGCATATCTTTTTCAACTTTAACACGAGCGCGCATGTTTTCTATACCCGATTCTTCGATCAAGTGGTTACCGCGAACGCCAGCAGCCCATACGACTGTACCCGCTTTGATGAATTCAAAATCATCTTCGCCTTTTTTAATCTTCACGCCTTCAGGAGTCGCTTCAACAACCGGCGTGCCGATAGAGAATTCTATGCCTTTTGCACCCAATTGACGCACCGCGTATTCCACCAGTTCCGGATCGAAACCAGGCAAGACCATTGGCGCTGCTTCTACACAAAGAATGCGCACTTTTTTGGCTGGTACATCATATTCTTTACATAGTTCTGGTACACGGTCTCCCAGTTCACCAAGGTACTCGATTCCTGTGAATCCAGCCCCACCTACGATGATAGTCAAACGGCTATCATCTTTAACTTCTTCAGTAGACCATGTAGCGAATTGATATTCCATGTGATCACGAATGTGACGAGCTGCATTCACATTGGCAATGGATAATGCGTACTTGTCCAAACCTGGGATTCCGAAAGTTTCTCCTTCGAAACCAAGACCAATTACTAAATAATCATATGTGTGAGAACCGAGGTTCGTTTTGACGTTTTTCGTTGCGACATCGATGCCCGTAACTTCAGCTTCGATGAACTTTACTTTATTGCTATTGATTACACTGGATATATCGTAGCGAACTTGTTCTGGAGTTAACGTTCCAGCTGCCGCTTCATGCAACCATGTAGATTCATAGTGATAGTCATTTTTGTTGATTAGAACGATATCTGCTTCATCTGCACCTAATGACTTTTGTAAATTCACAACCGTCATCAAACCGCCATAACCTGCACCCAATACTAAGATTGTTGGTCTTTTCACGTAAATCGAACCACCTTTTAGTTTCTTAAACGCCGAGTACGTGTAAAATCAATCTTACTTATTTTGCAGTGCCGGCATTTAGTTTGATATGAATAGAATCTTACTTTCATTTCCTATAGTAGACCTTTTGCGAACGTATTTCAACAGAATTATAATTGTGCAAATAATCAATTTAGACTAGTAATGTAGCGTCCTTATAATTCCCTCACATTCCGCTCGACTAATCTCTTCTTCATTTACTCGCAATCTGCCGGAGCGCCAGCTTTGTTAGCTGTTCTAAATGAAGTACCGCAACCACAATTTGCAATGGCATTCGGATTGTCGATGGTGAAGCCGCCACCCATTAAAGATTCTTTATAATCCACTTTTGTCCCTACAAGAATCGCTGCATCCTCTTCTTTAATAACTACAGGAATTCCATGTGCAGTATACGAAATATCATCCTCTTCTTTTTCCTGGGCAAAACCAAGACCGTATGTCAACCCGCTACAACCTCCGCCATTAACGGAAACGCGCAAGAAAGATCCTTCTTCTTCATTATGTGTCATCATTTTTTTTACGT
Organism: Sporosarcina sp. P16b; assembly: GCF_002743065.1. Classification (NCBI taxonomy): domain Bacteria; kingdom Bacillati; phylum Bacillota; class Bacilli; order Caryophanales; family Caryophanaceae; genus Sporosarcina; species Sporosarcina sp. P16b. The sequence goes on from NZ_PDYO01000012.1 coordinate 26,548, forward strand.
GAAATGCCGCTGCTTCTGTTATCTCTACTGTGTTCGTCATGAATACCACTCACTTTCCACGTTTTCTTTTTATCATATCAATCTTTTTCATCACAATGCAAACAAACAGCCCCCCACTAGGTCTATTATAATGTACAATAAGACTTAGGACAGAAAGGGATGATACTAGTGGAAATTAGCCCGTTTTACGAGAAAAAAATGCAGTGCTTACTGTGTAAAGAGCATTTCCCTACTACTAAAGTTCGTTCTCGCCAAGTACGAGTAGTTGATCACGATAGCGATTTTAGACCTATTTACTTGGACAAGGAAGTTAATCCTATTTTTTATAATGTTGCCGTATGTCCGAATTGCGGTTTTGCATTTACTGATGATTTCGCTCCCTACTTTGCGCCCGGCACAAAAGAAATGATCGCTAAAAACATAACAGCTAAATGGCATAGCCGCTCATTTGGTGGCGTACGGACGAAAGAGCAAGCAATTGAAGCCTATAAATTAGCGTATTTAAATGCCAATTTTAAAAAAGAAAAGTATTTAACGATAGCAGGAATCATGTTACGTATCGCTTGGATTTATCGTAATGAGGGAAACCGTCAGAAAGAAATGCGTTATCTTGAAATATCTCGTGACCTCTACATAAAGGCATTTTCTGAAGGTGATTATATCGGAACACAAATGTCTGAAACCCGTGTGCAATATATCATTGCGGAATTATCTTGGCGCATTCATGATCGTGCAGAAGCCATACGAAACTTCTCACGTGTAATTGAAGCGCAAAACAGATCAACCGAACCTACAATCATCAAAATGGCTAAAGATCGATGGCAAGAAATCCGTAATGAGGAAACCGCTCATAAAACCAGTTGAATAAGGAAAACCGTGCAAAGAAGGTTATACTTCATTTGCACGGCTTTTTTATTTAATGAAATTAAAATACTTGTTCTACTTCTACTACACCTGGTACTTCTTCAAGTAATGCACGTTCAATACCAGCTTTTAATGTAATCGTTGAACTAGGGCAAGTTCCGCATGCTCCTAATAGGCGCAGCTTTACTATTCCTTCGTCAATATCCACTAGTTCGCAGTCCCCTCCGTCTCGCAAGAGGAATGGGCGCAATTTATCTAGCACTTCTTTTACCGGCTCATATAATTTAATATCTGTTGTCATTGTAAACACACTCTCCTTTCCTTATACTTATTATAAACTGCCCAGCAGAAAAAATCCAATAATGAATCGGAGGTTTGATTAATATGTCGCAATCCCCTGTAACAATTGAAGTATATGGAGCAGAAGTCATCTGTGCCAGTTGTGTAAATGCACCTTCTTCCAAAGATACGTATGAATGGCTTCAAGCAGCAATATCAAGAAAGTACCCTGAACAACCGTTTTCTATTACGTATATTGATATCGATCAAGAATTAACCGAATCACGACAGCGAGAAATCGTCGAAAAAATTCGTGATGATGAGTATTTTTATCCACTCGTCATGATTAATGATGAAATGATCGGAGAAGGCCATATTCAACTAAAGCCTGTTTTTAACGCATTAGAAGCACAAGGTTTTCAAGCCGAATAAATGGAGAAATTGATAATTTGATGGATTAATTGAGAACAATATATTCATTGGAGCGGTCGTTCTATGCTGAACTGACCGCTTCTTTTTTGTATCCAATTAACGATAGGCAACACCATAGCTAAAGAAAAAGCCACTTCATGGAAGCGACTCGCAAATAGTTGAATTTACCCGTTATGCCATTTATACATCCATAGCAAGCCGGATTTCATTAAACGGGCGATTCTTCCTGTAACGGTACGATCCGCTAAGTACGCAAATCCTTGCTTCTTCCCTAACGAACCCATGAAACCTTTTAGTTTCAGCTCCGGCATTTCAAGCATTAGCGGCTCACCTTTCCAAGTGGAGCGTAATACTTGAACGATTTGCTCGCCTTGAACTTCTGCCAACTGAGCGCTTGGTGCATGTGGAAGCGCAGCAATGTCCCCGACAACGTAAATGTTTCGGTAACTTGGAACTTGGTGGTATTGATTGAGTACGATACGGCCTGAACGATCTTTCTGAATGACTAAATCGTCCACAACCTTGCCTGGCTTAATACCAGCTGTCCAAACTACTGCATCTACATCAATTGTATCTTCATGATTATACAGAATATGTTCGCCTACTTTGGTAATGTTCGAATTCGCTACGACTTCTACATCGTTTTGATCAAACCAACCTTTTACGAAGTTACTCAATCGTTCAGGGAAGTCACGTAAAATACGCGGGCTTCGATCGAATAATTTAATCTTCAAATCCGGACGACTCTCACGCAACTCACTCGCTAATTCGATACCGCTAAGTCCCGCACCTACGATTCCCACTGTTGCGCCATCGCCTAGTCCAAGTAACGTCTGATACGTCCGGCGGGATTTCCCAATCGTTTGGATACTCAGCGTATGTTCAGCTGCTCCAGGTACGTTGTGGTAATTATCTTCACTACCTAGTCCGATGACCAATTCGTCGTATGCAAGTGCTTGTCCGTCTGCCAACAACACTTCTTTTTCTTCTGGCTTGATTTCTTGAATCTCGCCTTCTATCACTTTCAATTGGTCATGAACAGGGATCGCGACGCGCACATCGGCATCCGACACAGTTCCCGCTGCCAATGCATAAAATTCTGTTTTCAAACTATGAAATAAGGTTCTGTCGACAAGTGTAATTTCAATATCGCTTGGCAAATCTTTATTTAGTAAACGCAATAAAATTCTCATGTTACCATAGCCGGCACCTAGTAAAAGTAATTTTCTCATAATGTCCTCCTTCTATGTCCATTTTCTCGTGCATCTCATTTGCTAGTATAACAGTATGTGACAACTTTCACAATATGTCATGTTCATTGACGCTTTTGTAAAAAAAGAGTACCATTTCTAGTAGGCGAGGTGAGAAAGATGAATCCCATCGTGGAGTTTTGTATGAGTAATTTGGCTAACGGTGCCTACCCTGTATTCGAAACGTTGGAACGGGACCCAAACATTGACGTACTCGAATACGGCTGTTTGAGCTATTGTACGAAATGTAGCGACACATTGTACGCGATTGTTAATGGTGAACTTGTCGAAGCGGATACAGCGGATGAATTGACGAAGCAAATTTATCAGTTCATTGAAGAAAATCCACTTTTTTAATAAAATACCGTCAACAGGATGTCTTCTAGCGATTACGCTTCTAGAGACATCCTTTTTTGCTATAGTCCACTATCATTGCCCACTATTCCCTAATAGCTACCCTGTTAAACAAAAAAGCTATCGCAAGAAGCCGGTGTGTAACGACTTCTTCGATAGCTTCTTATTACTTCAGCCATTCCGCAAGCGAATTCAGCATATAAGTAGGTTGTTGCGCTTTCTTTAGCACATCTTCTCTACGCGTGACTCCTGTCGCGACATACGCCGTATCTATACCATAGCGAATACCCGCCATGATATCCGTATCGTAATTATCTCCGATCAAGATCATGTCTTCCTTCTCGTACATTCCTTGCTGCCGGATGAACTCCAGCATATGCGGCTCTGGTTTTCCAACAATGAGTGGCTTTGTATCAGTCGCCGCCTCCATCAACTTAAGGAAAGAACCGTTAGCTGGTACTAGTCCTTTTTCAGTCGGGAATTTAATATCTTGATTGGTGCCTAAGAAATGAGCACCGTTACGTATCGCCAGACAAGCATTCGCGAGTTTGTCGTAAGTAACCTGACGATCGAGTCCCATTACCACCACATCTGGATTCGTTGTGGTGATCGTAATATTTTCGAGTTCCAATGCCTCACGCAATCCTTCTTCACCAATCATCATGACATTTGCACCGTCATAATGTTGTTTGCAATAACGAGCCAGTGTGGTGGCTGAATTCATGATGAAATCAGTTTCTGTACTCACACCAAAACTTGCTAGTTTCTTCTGTTGCGCAGTACGTGTCAAGGCAGCGTTATTCGTAATGAAATATGTTCCCCTACCCTCAGCTTGGCACGCCGCAACGAAATCTACCGCTTCTTGGATAGGTTCACTACCACGATACATCGTGCCATCCAAATCGAAACAATACGCTTTATATTGTCTCATCATTCTGTCGGAAGAAACGCCGAGACTGGACCTAATTCATTCGTTAAGTAGTCTCGAACTTGTCCTGGGAATTGTTGTAGTTCGTTAAGCGTCTCGCGAATGGATTGTACTACTTTATCCGCATCGACTTCCACGAATTGGCGGACAATCATTGGGCGTAATGAAATGAATGCCTTTAATGGAGTGGCTTGCTCGGATAGGATCACTTTTTCATCTTCAAGAATATCGATTATATCGTCGTAACTTCCAGGATCACGCATGATGAATCCGTCGATCATAGAATTACCTACGTCAATGATTCCTTCAATCAAACCGTGTGCAATTCGCTCTAAAGCCAGCTTATTTACATCGCTTTGTAGCCAGTTCGTTTCCTTTTTGAAAATATCGATCAACTGTTCCATATACACTAATGTTTTATTGATTTGGTTTTGATCTACAAAATACATACTGTTCTTCCTCCTCATATACCTCATACTTCTATCTTACCATATTTATTGCGAAACGAATGAAGGCTCCGAGCTAATTTGCCCGAAGCTTTCATTTTTATTAGTCTGTTTTTGAAGTAGATGGCGTTTCAGAATGTACTTCGTCCACCGCTTCGACTTCCGTTAGTTCCGCTTTTACTTTTCCAATCTTTTTCAAGATAAAATAAGCACAACCGAAATTACAGTATTCATAAATATAATCTTGGACAGTACTAATTTTCGTTTCATATGTGGATTTGGAATTACGGTCATCAAAAAAGCCTTTTAATCGTAATTGACCATATCCCCAGTCACCCAAGATAAAGTCATACTTTAACAGTACTTCGCTAAAGCGTTCGTTCAAGGCTTCTTCATCAAACCCATCGCGAAACTCTTCTGCAATTTCATATTGCATATTCTCTACAATAACCATTCTCTGCTTCACTTCCATTTAACTGCTCGCTTGTCCTTCAAGTTTCAGCAGTTCGTCACCTTGGCGCTGTTTTTCTCTGGCCGAAGCATTAACTTGCTCGTCTGCGTGGTAACTTGAACGCACAAGCGGCCCCGCCTCACAATGAGAGAATCCTTTAGTCATTGCGATTTTCCGCAACTCACCAAACTCGTCAGGCGAATAGTATTTTACGACTTTAGCGTGTTTTTTTGTTGGTTGCAAGTATTGACCAATTGTCATGATATCTACGTTGTGTGCACGCAGATCATCCATTGTCTCAATAATTTCTTCCATTGTTTCTCCAAGTCCTACCATTAGTGAAGACTTTGTCGGGATCTCGGGATACATGTTTTTGGCACGTTGAAGTAATTCAAGTGAACGATCATATGTTGCACGCGCACGAATTCTCGGTGTTAAACGGCGTACTGTTTCAATATTATGATTGAGGATATCTGGTTTTGCATCCATCAAACGTTGCAAGTTCTCTATATCTCCACCCATATCCGATGGTAATACTTCAATAGACGTAAATGGATTCTTCCTGCGTATCGCACGAATGGTTTCCGCGAAAATTGCAGAGCCTCCATCTTTTAGATCATCGCGTGCTACGGCAGTAACAACGGCATGTTTCAAATTCATCAATTCAACTGATTCCGCTACGCGTTCCGGTTCAGCGGTGTCAAGTTCATTAGGTAAACCTGTTTTAACTGCACAGAAACGACATGCCCGTGTACACACAGCCCCTAAGATCATAAAGGTAGCTGTACGTCGCTCTCCCCAACACTCATGAATGTTCGGACAACGCGCTTCTTCACAAACGGTATTCAAGTTTTTTTCGCGCATTAATTTCTTTAAACCTGTATAGTTCTCATTGGTGTTCAGCTTAATTTTCAGCCAATCCGGCTTTCTAACATGCTCAGATTTTCTTCCAGTTTCAGGTTTGCATGACAACACTACCGACTCCATTCTGTTGATAGATTCTTCTCATGTCAATGTAACATAAATTCAGATAACCTTCAATTATAGATGACACAAATTGCAAGCAATAAGGTAAGCGAGTAGAAATTTGGAATAGGATGACTGATTTTGGATTTCCGCTGTTGTGGTGGATGATTTCTTATACGCGTGGCTTTGACCCCTTCCATTACTTAAGCATCCTCCTGCAGCGTCGATCAACGGTGCACTCACCAACTTACAAAAAAACACCTGCAACCATATTTCCGGTTACAGGTGTCCATCGTTTACTATTCGATTTTGAATTTCTTTCGAAACTTACTGAGGATTGTAGCGTAAAAGATGCTAATAAATAGACCGCCCCAGATGATTGTCACACCAAGTAGCATCATGAGAATTGCAGAGCCGCTCATTCCTGTATCCATTTATAGCCCCCCTTTATCTTCTTCATAATCTGTTGTAATTCGTGTGTTGTCTTTCCACTTTAATGACGTGAAAACGATCGACATCACAAATGCGCCAATTGCTACCGGCCAGCCAATCGTCCATAAGAACGATGTAGGATATCCTTCATAGTTTTCTGCAATGTTATCTTTGATGAGGAAGAATAACATCGTACCCAATACTATTGGTGTGATGAATGATAAAGATACTTTCCACCACCAGCCAAGACGAATATCTGATACTGCGTTAGCATGCTGTTCGAACAGGCCAAGTTTTCTGAACACCCAAGCCAGTAAGACCACTTCAATTAGACCGATGACTGCGATACCAAATTGGTTGATAAAGTAATCCGCTACGTCTAAGAAGTATAAACCACCGTTCGTTGCATACAGCAGGGAGATGACGGCTGATAATCCGACACCGATCGTCACCGAACGACTTCTTGAAATGTTGAATTTATCTGCCATACCTGCGATGTACGTTTCACAAATCGAGATGAGTGATGTGATACCAGCAAGTGTCAGCGACAGGAAGAAGAATGCACCGAACAGGCCATTTAATCCAGGCATTTGATTAATGATTTCAGGGAATACGACGAACGCAAGCCCTACACCTGCCGTAGCTACGTCTGCTACGTCTACACCTTGATTCGTTGCCATGAATCCTAGTACCGCGAATACTCCGATACCTGCCAGTAACTCGACAGAAGAGTTTGCAAAACCTGTAATAAAGGCGTTATTTGTAATATCGGATTTCTTTGGTAAATAACTAGAATACGTGATCATAATGGCAAATGCGATCGATAAACTGAAGAAGATATGTCCATACGCTGCAACCCATACACGAGGGTTCAGTAACTTATCGACATCCGGTTTAAAGAACGCATCCAGCCCAACCATAGCCCCATCAAGTGTGATGGCGCGGATGACGACAAATAAGAAGAGTAAGAAAAGAACAGGAATAAATATCCGATTCGCTAATTCAATCCCTTTCTTGACACCACCGATTAGGATGATGTAACAAATCACCCAGACAAGTAATAAGGGTAATACTACACCTCCAACGAGTCCTCCGACTTCTCCTGGTTTATCCGCTAGGCTCAGAACATCTCCGAAGAAGAATGCTTCCGGATCTTTCCCCCACGATAAACTAAATGAGTAGACGGTATATTTCATAGCCCATGCAATGATTACGGCATAATAGGTAGAAATAACGAAGGATACAAAGATCCCCCACCAGCCTAGAAACTCGGCTTTTTTTCCATTCAATCGGAAGAATGAAAGAGGGGCTGATCCACGATATTTATGTCCAATCGTGAATTCCATGATCAGGATCGGAATACCTGCTGTTAATAGTGCAAATAAGTACGGGATAAAAAATGCGCCGCCGCCATTTTCATAGGCAACATAAGGAAAGCGCCAAATGTTTCCGAGTCCTACAGCCGAACCCACTGCAGCCAGTATAAAACCAGCTCTCGTTCCCCACTGTGAACGATTTTCCATACAACTTCACCTCTTTTTTGTTATTTTACAAAACTTTTACCATTTGATTTATTCTGACAACTCTAGTTCTGTATATTTAGTATAAACAGCCTAATTAGAGATGTCAAAACAAATTTAGACTAAGAATGAAGTAATTATCACTCTTAGTCTAAACGGTAAACTATGCTATTTGTTCTGGGTGTTTCTTACCTTTGGCGCTTAAATACGCGAATAAAACTATTAGAGTAATAATAACAGCCGCTAAACCGATCCACACAGAACCCGTCAGCCCGAGCACAACATACCCAATTGCTGCTACAGCAGCTGCGACAAGCGCGTAAGGTAATTGTGTGGACACGTGATCCATATGGTTACAACCTGCTCCAGTAGAGGAAAGAATAGTCGTATCAGAAATCGGTGAACAGTGATCTCCAAATACTGCGCCTGCAAGTACTGCCGCCAATGCCGGTAATAATAAATCAGGTGCTGCATTGACCATAATAGTACCCGCAATTGGCATTAAGATACCGAAAGAACCCCATGAGGTACCTGTCGAGAATGCCATTAATCCCGCTAATATGAAGATCAATACCGGAAGGAACGTGACAGGAATATTCAATTGCTCTACCATGGTAGAAAGGAATAGACCTGTATCTAAGGAAGCGATTAGCTCAGTCAATCCCCAAGCGAAAATTAAGATGAGAATGGCAGGCATCATCGCTTTCACTCCGCTAATCAATGCACGCCACATCCATGATACACTTGCTGTTTCGTTCTTTTTCATTTGTAGAATATATAACAACATAGCTAGCAAAGTAGCCGTAACACCACCAATTACCAAAGAGAACGGTACATCAGTGTTTTCAAATATTGCCCAGATATCGAAAACGCCCGCTTCTTTATAGCCAGTAACAATCATCATGCCGAGCGTTACCACAATCAACGTCACGATCGGGGCAACCAAATCGCGAACTTTGCCGTGCGTATGCTCAGGGAATTCTTCCTTTAGCTGACCTGGAATTTCTTTATCTTGATCATAAAGTTCGCCTTCATTCATGGCACGGTCTTCATGTTTCTTCATTTCAAAGAAGTCATTATTCGTCCAAGCAAAGAAGAAGACCATGGACAATGTCGCAATGACATAGAAGTTCATCGGCGCCATCAAAATAAATGCCGTTAATGGCGAATAGCTCACCGCTGCTGTCGTACCTAAAATAAGTGCAAGTTGTCCAATCAAGAATGCGCCCCAACTCGAGATGGGTGACACGACACAAATAGGTGCTGACGTTGAGTCAATGAAGTATGCCAATTTCGCACGAGAGATTTTGTGCTGATCTGTAATGGGTCTTGCAATCTGTCCAACTGCCAAGGCATTGAAGTAGTCATCCACAAAAATTGCAATCCCTAGCCCCATCGTCAACAGCTTCGCACCACGTTTTGTACGGATGCGTTTAACTGCCCAGCGTGCAAATGCGGCGCTCCCTCCTGATAAACTGACGAATGCCGTAATGACACCTAGTAATAATAGAAATAACATAATAAATATATTGTATGTATTGAGCCCGCCATCCCAAAACGAAACTGTCATGGCCCTCCATACACCTTTTAGTGTCTCAAACGGAGCAAAGTTCGCTAAAAGTAAAGCCGCTGTAACAATTCCCGCTCCTAATGATAATAATACTCTCCTCGTCGCCAACACCATCACGATGGCGATAATAGGAGGCAAAATAGAGACCCATGTTCCGATCATTGTAATTCCCCTCTTTCTAGTTGCTAGATGATATCGAAATGCAGAAGATCTATCGAAGAGTGGAAAGCAAATACTATCCTGTAATTCCTTAATTTACCGATAAAAAAAGCCAACCCCACAGGCAATAGCATACGTGTAGGAGTCGGCCAGTCAATTGATCAAGCAATACATTCATAAATCGCAGTACAATTGGCAACTGTAGCTCTCCATACATTTATCGCTGTATGACAGTGTCATTCCTCTTTGAAATGACCCCAACTTGAGAAGTTGACTCTTCTCAAACTTCGGCATTGTCTCCTTTCGCTCGCGGTCATAGATGTCACTCTCTCGCCAGGTACTTATAAACAATGCAGCCTCTACGTAAGTCTCGATATTCTTCTGTTCTTAGTGTAGCAATAATCGACTTTGTTCACAATAGCCTTTTACTCCGTCTTCTCTAGCGGAACTTCGATTTGTGCTGGCGTTTGCTCTCCTTTTGAATAAATTTGTGGTACCTTTCCTCTGATCAAGCCAATTGCAATCGGTATTTTCTGCTCCACTACACTTCTGCTAGTTGCTAGCGGAACGATAATCTGCACATTGACTTGTAACATCAGATACACTTCCACATAGGCATTATTAATACCAAATTCACGAATATCGGTTTCTACTGTTGCATGTACATCTCCAATGACGTGGAAGCGGATCGGGATTTTCGGCCCCAAATTACCGAGCAATGGAATATTCGCGGCTTGCCCAATCGGAACGAAAAATACAATACCTTGTTCTTTTTCCATACGATCAGGATTGTACTCAAGATCTCCGAGTGGCGGTAGCATATCGAGATCTCCGCCTTCTGCGCGCTCCAGATGATTTTCAACAAGCTGATGAATTTCTGACATGACCTGGCTGATGATTTCAGCGTTAAACTTCGTTGTCACCGTATCTGTTGTATCATCGGGAACATTTTCTATAATTTCATTGACATCGTAGACGCTGGTGGATCGATTGTTAATGGCTTGACTGATCACGTAACTGGCTATTTTCTGCGTTTGCACTTCGGCATATTGTGTATAGATTGGCGTTAGCTGTTTATTGACCGTATAGAAAAATATCGCCACTCCCACCATGATGGTCGGGATGACAAAGCGCAGTATGGTTTTTCCATAATTAAACTTCTTTGGTCGTTTTTGATTCGTATAAAACCGCATGAAAACGCCTCCTACTTCACATTATGCGAAATAGGAGGCGGACATAACTAACGCTCATTGAAATATTTCCTTCCATACCAACCGAGGATATCGCGAAGCATTTCCGGCATGATATATTCTTTCTTCGCTTCTTTTAATACTGGATAGAAAAAGCCAAACGTGAACATATCAAGTGTTGCCAACGTGTACATTTTACCGGGTTCTACCAAACGGTTGCCTGCAAATAATTGTCCGTCCGTGTTACGGTATAAGTGTTCATGTATCATACTACCCATCAGCGTCCCACGAAATCCTAAACCTTTTATCGGAAGTTCCGTCCACTTCGGATCAAGTGATTGCTCATAGACTGTCAGCAAATCCATGCCATCTAAATGAATGAGGCAAGGATTGATAGGGTGTGGCAATAAAGAGTGCAAATCCCCTTTTGTCACCCAGCCTTTATCTAAACTACCAAGGAAAATACCCGCGTTGAAAAGCGCACAGTCGGCATCAAGATACGTAAGTAACGCGCGACCAAACAGCGAGGATAATGGACTGTCTCCTGTAAGACGCTGTGATAATGGAGATGGATTATAAAACACGGGCACTTCTAGTGTCTCTTCCCCTTTAGCAAATAAGGTATTCACCTGTTCCATATCCTCTTCTGACATTTCCATCATCTGTGTTGGAAAAACCTCTGCTTTCATATGAACGACTTGACCTGTCATACGGTCTATATTGATCTGGACGTGACCGACATACTGACCGAATTTTTCTGCTGCCGCAAGTAGCGTGTCGTCAATCCATTCACCATTTTGTAATAAATGGTGCGTGTGTGCTCCTAAAATCACATCGATCTCGGGGCATTGCGCAGCTAAAATACGATCTTCATTGATTCCTAAATGCGAGAGACAGACGATGACATCGCATTTAGGGCGCAAGTTGCGGGCCATTTCCCGCAACGCCGCGTGCGGTTCGCTTACGCACCAGCCTAGTTGTTCATAAAAATCATAGTATGGCGCTGTGGCACCGATGACACCGACGCGCACACCTTCAGAGGTCTCGAGTATTGTGGACGTCTTCGCCCAGTATGGTAACTTACCACCCTGTTCAGTCAAGTTGCAGAGCACTACATCAAAGTGCGCATCTTCATATAATCTATTTAAGGCTTCCTTTGACATGGTGATTCCTTCATTATTGCCTATCGTTACTGCGTCGTATCCTGCTTTGTTTAATAATTCAATATTTCCTTTCCCTTCTGTTCCTTCGGTAAACGGATGAGACCGATCAATATGGTCTCCAATATCAAATAGAAAACAATGCTCCCCATTCTCTTCAGCTTGTTGCTTCCGCTTAGTAAGAAAGTGATGAATTTGCGGCCAATTCTCGAAATGACTATGGACGTCATTTGTGTGGTAAATATGGATCGTTGCTACCGTCTCCTTCATATGTGTCAACCCCAAATCCCCTCATAGATGGAACGAAGTCCAAAGACGAGTAAAATGATGCGTATGACTAAAACCAATGTATCTGATTTCATTTTGCTGTTTAAATAGGCGCCGAGCATGCCACCAAAATAAGCGCCCGGCACGACAGGTATCGTATACAGCCATGGCACATGACCGAGTGAAATATGAGATACCGAGTTAACGATTGCTGATAAAAACACCATAAGCATAGATGTCGCAACAGCGACGTGTGGCGGGAACAAGAATAGTAAAATCATTGCCGGCACAATCATCGTACCGCCACCTATTCCGAATAAGCCCGACGTAAATCCAATGAACAATGCCAATAAGATGGCAAACCAAATGGGGTAGCCATAGATATGTGTTTTACCTTGAGGATCAGTAAACTTAATCTTTTTTCCATTGTCTACAAACCATCTAATCGGTTTCAAATATTTTCTCGTTACTAACAGTGTAGATAAAATGATGAGCAATATGCCAAAATATAAATTAAATGAGGACAAACTTACGCTTTTATTGACTAGCGCTCCGAGGATGATACCCGGTATACTCGCGGCGAAAAATAACCATGCACTGCGATAATCAATCGTCTTTACTTTCATATAAGACAGTGTCGATCCAAGTCCATTCGCAATCATCATGATGACCGATAAGCCCACTACACTTTGCGGTGTAATATCAGGAATCATTCCTAAATTTAATCCGACAAACAATGTGACAGGAACCAAGATGGTTCCTCCACCGAGGCCCGCAATCGAACCGATAATACCCGATGCTAAACCTATTAAGGCGAGTACTACAAATTCCATCAGTGATCCCCCTCAAATAAATCCAGTTGCTTGGTGAGAGGCTGACCGTATTCTATGTTAAGTAATCGTGCAAATTGTTTGGCGTTCTTCGCTGCATGCTGGCCGGAGTTATTATTAAAGATGACAAATACGTCTTCAGTCTGCTTCTGAAGATGTTTCACGATGTCACGCATACTCTCTAACTCTTTTTCATTATAATCATAAAGATAGCGGACTTTACGCCATGCTTTACTATCTCCCGTAGTATTTACCCACCCTTTATCATTGCGACCGTGAAGACGTAACAAAACTTTCGGATCCGTTGCAACTGGGACTAGCGGCACACTTCCGTCCCCTACTTGCGGCTCATCACAAACGACATGGATGATGTTCAAGTCTTTCAGAAAGTCGAGTGTTTTCTCTCGATAAGCTGGAGAATACCACGTTTGATTGCGAAACTCTACAGCAATCGGCAACGGCTGTAATTGTTCATGCACATAGCGAATGCGATCCACATTTTCCTTCTTACAATCGAACCAAGGTGGAAACTGTACCAGTACCATCGCAAGCTTCCCCGCTTCAACAAATGACGTCAGGGACAGCTTAAACAGCGAGAACATCTCCTCTTCAGATTCATATGGTAACTTTCCGCGCTGATGACCTGTAATACCCTGATACGCCTTCACGACAAATTGAAAATTAGCGGGCGTTTCCTCTGTCCATTTATCCATAACTTTCTTCGATTGTATAGCATAAAACGTCGAATCTAGCTCAACGATTGGAAAGTGTTTACTATAATCTAGTAGTTTTTTATTCGCGACTGTATTCTCATTGTATAGACTTGGATGGTCTCCCCACCCTGTCAGACCAACATGTATCATGGAAAGCCCTCCTCTTATGATCTTTAGCTTAGTGTATCATATCTCATGTATTTTCGGAAAAATCATACTTCCTGATTTGGTAGTATGATTTTCTATAATTCGCCTAGTCAACCGATTTTACTTTCACGCAAAAAAGCGTCCCGAGATAGGATCTCCGAGACACTTCTTTAGTATTAATCTTGCCACGCGCTCATTCCCCCGCGTACATTCGTTACATTCACGAATCCTGCTTTTTTCAGTTGGCTTGCTGCATTGGCACTACGCATGCCGCTTTGACAGATGACGATGACTTCTTGATCTTTCTTCAATGTTCCCATCTGTTTTGAAAGCAAATTCAAAGGAATATTTTTAAATTTCTTTATATGGCGTCCTGAATATTCAGCTGGTGTCCGCACATCGATACATTGGACGTTTTGATCGTTCACTCTATCTTTTAATTGTGCAGTCGAGATTGAACGCACGCCTTTTGCAGGCTTCATACGCCAAACTACGAAGCCGACGAAGAGTGCTATGATGATCCATTCCATAATTAATGCCTCCTATTAGTGAGTCCATTCGATGATGACGAGAATGACTCCCATCACCGCAAATGCTATATGGCCAAGACAAAAGCGCGGAAATACGTTCTTTTCCATTTCTTCGGCCGATTGAATTGTACAGTTTCGATTGAATAAAAACCGTTTACATGTATTCATGCGTCTAGTGCAGCGTGAATACTTGCTGGATCAAAGCCGATAATCCATTTTCCATTCAACTGTGTTTGTGGAACGCCCATCTGTCCGGTTAGTTCCATCAGACGCTCCCCTTCTGCAGGATTTGTAGAGACATTGATCGTCTCATAAGGCACATGGATTTCATCCAGATAATTCGTCATCATCGTACAATAAGGACAAGTAGATGATACATATACGGTTGCTTTTTCAGACATGTGAAAAACTCCTTTTCATTTGTATTTGTATCTATTATATACCCCGCACGGTATATAATCAATGAATTGATTTGTATGTATGAAGGAATTTTCTTTAGTGCAAAGCATTCTATTATATAGAGGTAACCAAATAAATAAGAAAAGATGGATGAACATGAGCGACGTACTTTTACAACAAATTTTAAGTGAAATGAAAGGCATTAAAACTGACATCTCTTTGATTAAGTCAGATGTTAGTGCACTAAAATTACATGTCGAAGTTCTCAATACAGACATGTCAGAAGTGAAAATAGAACGGCAACTGACAAATAAACGGTTGTCTTCTATTGAAACTAAACAGGATACAATTTACATGAACTATGTTTCTTTAACTGAAATACAAACTAAAACCCTCTCCTTACTCGAACAACTCCAAACTGATGTAGAATTCACCTATCAAAAGACCGCAATGAATGATTTAAAAATCAACCGTATTGAAACAAACTCCACTCACAAACACTAAGCAGGCAAATAAAAAAACAAGCGTGTCTGGATGGACATACTTGTTTTTAACGTGATTCTTTTTCTTTATTATGTGCTCGCTGTATTCACTCTATCTCCTACCAACTTATCCTTTGCCTCATGGTACTGCTGTGCTAATTGTGCGACGTATTCTTTCGTAGGTTGAACTTTATCGATGATGCCAATTCCTTGACCACAGCCCCAAATATCTTTCCAAGCTTTTTGACCTGCTTCTCCGCCGAAATTCATTTTACTTGGATCACTTTCTGGTAAGTTATCAGGATCTAAACCTGAAGCCCGGATGGACGTAGCTAAATAATTTCCGTGTACCCCTGTGAAATAATTACTGTACACGATATCATCGGAAGTGGCGTCTATGATGGCTTGTTTATACTCTTCAACGGCTCTCGCTTCTTCAGTAGCGATGAATGGCGATCCGATGTAGGCAAAGTCCGCCCCCATGGCTTCGGCTGCCAATACGCTTCTGCCGGTTGCGATAGATCCGCCAAGTGCCAGTGGTCCATCAAACCATTCCCGAATTTCTTGAACGAGCGCGAACGGGCTTTTCGGACCCGCGTGCCCTCCCGCTCCTGCAGCTACCGCAATTAAACCATCTGCACCTTTTTCAATTGCTTTCTTCGCGAACATATTATTGATCACATCATGCAATACAATTCCGCCGTAACTGTGTGCAGCCTCATAGACATCTTCTCTGGCGCCTAGCGATGTAATAATGATCGGAACTTTATACTTTACACACAGCTCCATATCTTCTTGCAATCTTTCATTGGATCGGTGGACAATTTGGTTGATCGCAAATGGCGCGGCTGGTTTATTGGGATTTTTCGCATTATAGTCGGCTAATTCTTCTGTAATCTCGATCAACCACTCTTCGAATTGTGCAACGGGCCTTGCATTTAGAGAAGGCATAGAACCGATTACTCCTGCTTTACATTGCTCAATCACAGTCTTAGGATTACTAATAATGAACATCGGGGCTGCGATCACTGGAAGACTCATACTCTTTTTCCATTCTACTAAACTCATTAGAAACACTCTCCTTTTAGCGTAAGCGCTTTCAAAGCGTATAAATGTATTCCTGTAACGAACATACACTAAGACGTTTCAAAAACTTTACATTTTCGATACATGTATATACATGTATTTTACTAGATTTTTTCGAGTTGTCAATCAATTTATGAATGGATATTCATTTTTATGTTATTTAACTTTTGAATTCATTAATCGCTTTCTGTAATGCCTTCAACTTCTTCAGTAAGTCCATGTATTCTGCTTTGCCGATAGATCCTTCAATTTGTTCCTGTACTTGTGCCCAGATCGGTGTAGCCTCATTTAATTTGTCGTACCCTAATTCTGTGATCGTGACCACTTTGGTTCGCGAGTCCTGTTTTGCTCTCTTGATCTGTACATATCCGGAATCGTTTAGAATGTTCAAATTACGCGTAACGGTCGTTTGATCGAGCAACATCATCTCACCTAATTTACTAATCGAAATATCCGGCGACGTATAAATATTGCCGAGCATATAATATTGGGTGATTTTTAATCCAGTAGGTTTCAAGAGATGATTGTACAGTTGTGTAAGTGATCCGGATACCGTACGGAGATTCGCACTGGCACACACGTCAATAATATAATTTGCTTGCTCTTGATCCAATTTTTTTCTCATGATGTCCACTCTTTCCTTAAAATGATGATCGTACTGTTACAGCCGCTTCGATAATTCATTCTATTGTACATGTACCGGGATAAATTTTAAAGCTGGATTTCCCGCTACACTTAGTAGTATGCTTCTATTACATGTATATACATGTAATAGAAGCATATCAGTGAAATGGAGGTAAAGAAAAGGATGAAAGAACTTAATTTATTGGATAGTATTGATCTGGAACAGACATTGATAGGTGCTTTAGGAATTACCTTTACACAACTCGATCCTGACAAAGTCGTCTGTGAAATGCCAGTTGGACCGAAAACTGTTCAACCTATGGGGTTGTTACATGGAGGCGCTTCAGTAGCACTCGCTGAAACTGCGGCCAGCATTGCAGCCGCTTTAAACCTAAATCCCGAGACGCATTATCCAGTAGGACTAGAAATCAATGCGAATCATATACGGGGTAAAAAAGATGGTGTGGTCACTGCTACTGCCGTTCCATTCCATAAAGGGCGCACATCGATGGTCTGGGATATCCAAATCACGGATGAGATAGGTAAATTAATAAGTGTTTCGAGATGCACGATTGCGGTTGTGGAAAAAAAGGTTCGCTAAATAAACAAAACGTGCCGACCATCCGAATTGAATCGGCATGAAATCGGCACGTTGCTTTATTCAACTGTCAGGAATATCGCATAAACGCTGATATTTCAACGCTTACCCAATACTACCTTCCATCTCGAACTTGATCAAACGGTTCATCTCTACCGCATATTCCATCGGTAGTTCTTTTGTAAATGGCTCGATGAAGCCCATAACGATCATTTCTGTTGCTTCCAATTCAGGAATACCACGGCTCATCAAATAGAAGAGCTGCTCTTCGGAAACTTTTGAAACTTTTGCTTCGTGTTCCAATGAAATATTGTTATTCAAGATTTCATTGTATGGAATCGTATCTGAAGTAGATAGTTTATCCATGATCAACGTATCACACTCAATGTTGGCACGAGCTCCGTCCGCATTGCGTCCGAAGTGGACAACTCCGCGATACGTTACTTTTCCGCCGTGTTGAGAGATAGATTTCGAAACAATAGTAGAAGACGTGTTAGGTGCCAAGTGCATCATTTTCGCGCCGGCATCCTGGTGCTGTCCTTTACCTGCTAATGCGATAGATAGTGTCAAACCGCGTGAGCCTTCACCCTTTAGGATGACTGCTGGGTATTTCATCGTCAATTTAGAACCAATGTTGCCATCAATCCATTCCATTGTCGCATTCTCTTCACATACTGCACGCTTCGTTACCAAGTTGTAGACGTTGTTCGCCCAGTTTTGGATTGTTGTATAACGGCAATATGCATCTTTTTTGATGATGATTTCAACAACCGCACTGTGTAGTGAGTTTGTTGTGTAAACAGGTGCTGTACAACCTTCTACGTAGTGAACGCTTGCGCCTTCGTCTACGATGATCATCGTACGCTCGAACTGACCCATGTTTTCCGAGTTAATACGGAAATAAGCTTGTAGCGGTGTTTCTACTTTTACGCCAGGTGGTACATAGATAAATGATCCACCAGACCATACAGCAGAGTTTAACGCTGAGAATTTATTATCTGAGTTTGGTATAACCGTACCCCAATATTGTTTGAACAACTCTTCGTTTTCACGAAGTGCAGAATCCGTGTCTTTAAAGACAATTCCTAGATCTGTTAGTTCTTCTTTCATATTGTGGTAAACAACTTCAGATTCATACTGTGCAGAGACACCTGCCAAGTATTTTTGTTCTGCTTCAGGAATACCTAGTTTATCAAACGTACGCTTGATTTCTTCAGGTACTTCATCCCAAGAAGTTTCTGCACCTTCAGATGGTTTTACGTAGTACGTGATTTCATCAAACTTCAATGAATTCAAGTCTCCGCCCCATTGTGGCATTGGCTTATTGTAAAAAATCTCAAGAGATTTCAAACGGTAATCCAACATCCACTGTGGTTCTTCTTTCATTGCCGAAATTTCTTCCACTATCTCACGTGTCAATCCACGCTCTGAACGGAACACAGAAACGTCTTTGTCATGGAAACCGTATTTGTAATCGCCGATTTCCGGCATTTGTTTTGCCATTATTATTCCTCCGTTCCATAATTGCTCGTACTATGGCCAAGGTCATTGCGACTCGCCAGAGACTCCCTCTTCCATCGCCTTCCAGCTCAATGTTGCACATTTAATGCGGGCAGGGAACTGCGCGACACCCGATAATGCTTCTAGGTCGTCAAGATCAATCGACTCGTCCAACTCTTTGCCTAACATCATATCTGAAAAAGTATGTGCTAACTTAACTGCTTCTTCAGTCGTTTTACCTTTGATCATCTGTGTCATCATAGATGCGGATGCCATTGAAATGGAACATCCTTCCCCTTCAAACTTGACGTCTTTGACGATGTCATCTTCCACGTTCATTGTTAAACGGATGACGTCGCCACAAGTCGGATTATTCATGTCAATTGTGACATTACCGTTCTCTAGAACGCCTTTGTTTTTCGGATGTTTATAATGCTCCATGATTACAGATCGATAAAGTTGATCTAGTTTATTAGTAGACATCGTTAAAATACTCCTTTGTTGTGCGAAGTCCTTCCACGAGGCGATCTACGTCATCAGTGGTGTTATAAAGATAGAAGCTGGCACGTGCTGTTGAAGAAACATCCAACCATTTCATCAATGGTTGTGCACAGTGATGACCTGCACGAACAGCTATACCATTCATATCGAGTACAGTTGCGACATCATGAGGATGGACGTCATCCAAGTTGAATGTGACCAATCCTGCACGCTGATCGGGATCTCTTGGTCCATAAATGGTCAAGCCGTCGATTTCAGACATTTTATCCATAGCATAACCAGCTAATTCGTGTTCATGCTGTTCGATAGCGTCCAAACCGATTTCTTCCAAGAAGTCGATAGCTGCACCGAGTCCAATAGCTCCTGCAATAATAGGCGTACCACCTTCAAACTTCCAAGGTAATTCTTTCCACGTAGATTCGTATAGTCCGACAAAATCAATCATCTCGCCGCCGAATTCGATGGGTTCCATATTATTGAGTAAATCCTTTTTACCGTAGAGGACACCGATGCCGGTAGGTCCACACATTTTGTGTCCGGAAAATGCAAGGAAGTCGCAATCTAGTTTCTGTACATCAATTTTAACATGTGGAGCTGCTTGCGCAGCATCCACACACATCACCGCACCGTGTTGATGGGCAATTTTCGTGATTTCTTCAATCGGATTCATCGTGCCGAGAACGTTGGAAACATACATGATGGAAACAATTTTCGTTTTATCTGTAATGGTTTCCCGTACTTTATCAAGTGATAACGTACCGTCTTCTTCTAAATCAATATATTTTAACACTGCGCCAGTTTCTTTGGCGAGCTGCTGCCACGGAATGATATTGGAGTGGTGCTCCATATGTGTAATGACGATTTCGTCACCTTCCGAGACATTGGCACGGCCATAGCTTTGCGCAACTGTGTTAATCGCTGTTGTTGTACCGCGCATAAAGATGACTTCTTGCGTGGATTTAGCATTAATGAATTTACGGACTTTCTCACGAGCGCCTTCATAACCATCTGTCGCGCGATTTCCAAGTGTATGCACTCCACGGTGAACATTGGAGTTATCGAAGCGATAATAGCGATCCAGTGCCTCAATTACTTGCACAGGCTTTTGTGAAGTCGCAGCGCTATCCAAGTAAACAAGTGGATGTCCATTGATTTCTTGGTCTAATATAGGGAAATGATTGCGGATGTCTTTGCTGAGCATTAGCGCACTTTCCTTTCAATAACCTCCGTCAATTGTTTTCTAACTCCCGCGATCGGCAATTTGCTAACAACTGGAGCTAAGAAACCATGAATGATGAGGCGTTCTGCTTCTTCTTGTGTAATACCACGGCTCATTAGATAGAACATTTGCAGTGGGTCCACGCGTCCTACTGAAGCGGCGTGACCTGCTGTTACATCATTTTCATCGATAAGCAAAATCGGGTTCGCGTCTCCACGTCCTCTTTCACCTAACATAAGAATACGGGACTCTTGCACTGCGTTCGAGCGAGTTGCGCCTTTAGCGATACGTCCAATTCCGTTAAAGATAGCGGATGAGTTTTCTTTCATTACACCGTGCTTCAAGATGAAAGCATCTGTATCAAGTCCCCAGTGTACGATTTCAGATGTGAAGTTTTGTTTCTGGCTACCGCGTCCAACTACAACGGATTTCATATCACTAGATGAGCCGTCACCGACTAGATGCGTGATGTTTTCAGAAATCGTATTGCCGTCGTTCATTAATCCAAGTGCCCACTCAATGCGTGCACGTGGCCCAGTAACACCGCGACGGTTGACATACGTTGTCATCCCTTCCGCTAATACGTCGACTGATCCGTAGACAATTTTCGCATTGGCCATAGCAAATACTTCCGCTACAATGTTCGCTTGTGTTGCCGCATGCTCCATAGTAGAAAGATAGCTTTCTACATAGGTTACTTGACTGTTTTCTTCTGCAACGATGACTACGTGGTTGAACAGTGAGGCTTTTTCGTTATCGTGAATGAAGAGTACTTGCAGTGGATCTTCGATTACTACGTTTTTAGGTACGTAGACAAATACTCCACCGTTGATCAATGCCGCGTGAAGAGCCGTTAACTTATGCTCATCCACTTTGACACCGTCAGTCATCAAGTATTTCTGTAACAACTCACTGTGTTCGCGTGAAGCCGTAAAGATATCCGTCATAATAACGCCTTGTGATTTTAAATCTTCAGACAGTGAAAGATATGCAGGTGTGTTATTGTGTTGCACGTAAATATTTTGTTGTTGTTTGTCATCGATCAATGCTTTCGCTTCAGTTGGTAATTCTTCCAATCCTGCGAAGATCGAGCTCTCAACTGTATGTGAAGGGAATTCCGTGAAATTCCAATTGGTAATTTTAGTTTTATCTGGTTTTGGCATTTCGAGCACTTCAGCTTTCGCTAGAGCGTTCGAACGAAAATCTGCCATCCAAGCAGCTTCCTCCACTTTTGCGGAATAAGAGCGGACGTCTTGTTCGGTCAATGCCAATGTTGTTTCAACCGTCATTTTGAGTCGTCCCCTTTCTTATGCTTCTTGTCCAACAGTTTCGTCTTCGATACCTAGTTCTTCTTTAATCCAGTCGTATCCTTCAACTTCAAGTTTCTTAGCTAGTTCTGAACCACCCGTTTTAACGATTTTACCTTGCATAATGATATGCACTTTATCTGGCTCGATGTAATCCAACAAACGTTGGTAGTGAGTGATAATTAAGCAACCGAAACCTTCGCCGCGCATTTGGTTGATTCCGTTAGAAACAATTTTCAATGCGTCGATATCCAGACCTGAGTCAATCTCGTCAAGTACTGCGAACTTTGGCTTCAACATCATAAGTTGGAGAATTTCATTACGCTTTTTCTCTCCGCCTGAGAAACCTTCATTCAAATAACGAGTGGCCATATCTTCTTCCATTTCAAGAACTTCCATCTTGCTATCCATTTCACGAATAAATTTCATCAAAGAAATCTCATCGCCTTCTTCACGACGTGCGTTCACTCCAGAACGGAGGAAATCTGCATTCGTTACGCCAGTAATTTCACTTGGATATTGCATAGCTAGGAATAGACCGGCTCTCGCACGCTCATCTACTTCCATTGCTAATACGTCTTCACCATCAAGCATAATGGATCCGGAAGTAACTTCATATTTCGGGTGACCCATGATTGCTGATGCAAGCGTGGATTTCCCCGTACCATTTGGACCCATGATTGCATGGATCTCATTTGTATTTATTGTTAAGGTAACACCTTTTAAGATTTCTTTGTCCTCAATTCGGACATGAAGATCTTTAATTTCCAAAATTGCCATTCCAATACCTCCAGTATGATCGCGTTGAATGGTTATGATCCATTCTCTATTTAGTATCATTCTAATCTTAACCCATATTCGATTGGGTTGCAAATCTTTAAGAAACATTACACATATTGGCTAATTTCATTACAACTACGCGGATGGCTATATTTTTCACGATATGTATTTTTCATTTGACAACTAGTGAATGAGAATCACCCAGTTCTTAGTACATAAGAATTAGAAAGAAAAAAAGCCGGTCAAGTAACCGACTTTTCTACTACTCTATACTTTTTTAGTGAAACGGTCGACGATCATCGCAAGCGCGCCGTCACCTGTAACGTTCGTTGCTGTTCCGAAACTATCTTGCGCTAAATAGAGCGCAATCATCAATGCTACCATGCCATCACTGAATCCAAGCATAGTCGTTAGAAGTCCAGTTGCCGCGACAACTGCGCCACCCGGTACTCCTGGAGCGGCGATCATCGTAACACCTAACATAAAGATAAATTGTAAATACGAACCAAAACTTACATCAAAACCGTTCATCAGCATAACACCGATCGAACATGAAACAATCGTAATCGTACTACCTGACAAGTGGATAGTTGCGAACAACGGAACCGCGAAGTCCGTTACACGCTCGGAAGCACCTGTTTTTTTCGCTTGACGCAGCGTAACCGGAATCGTTGCAGCAGAAGACTGCGTTCCGATCGCTGTCAAATACGCTGGTAGCATCGTTTTCATTAACACGAAAGGATTCCGTTTGTTTAACGTACCCGCCACTGTGTACTGGAATGTCAGCATGGTCAAATGAAGAATAATAATCATAACGAAAACAAATACAAAGACTGAAAGTACATTTGCCACTTCACCTGTATACGTCATATTCAGGAAAATCCCGAAAATATGGAAAGGTAATAATGGAATGATGACGACAGATATGACTTTATCGATAATCAAATTAAATTCATCGAAGAATGACATCATCGTCTTCCCTTTAATCGCCGCCATTCCAATACCAAGCACGAATGCCAATAGCAAAGCAGTCATGATCCCCATCACCGGATCCATTTCCATCTCGAAGAACGCTACTCCCGCTTCACGTGCGCCTTCTGCAACGTCCGTCTTCGTCGCTGGCCGAATAAAGTTCGGCAAAATATTTATTGCTACAACATACGCAAGCAATCCCGCAATTACCGTAGATCCATACGCAAATGCAGCAGACATACCAAGTAATTTTCCGGAACCTGCGCCAAGCTTTGCAATACTTGGTGCGATAAACGCAATGATAATCAGCGGAACGATAAAGTTCAAGAATCCACCGAATAACATATTAAAAGTAGCTGCTAAACGAACGAACCAATGCGCAAATCCTTCATGGATCAACGGCAATACTAAACCCAGTCCGATCGCCAGCCCAATGGCGATGAGAATTCGCCAAATGAGCCCTAATTTAAACTTCACAATACGTCCTCCTCAAATACACATATGTATTACTCAAACAAAATCAACTTTATCACAAGTCGATTGAATAAAGAAGATTTTATTTAGATTTATGTGATGTTTTTCTTGTGGGTTGTTAGGAAGTGGATTTGGTGGTGTAGTTTGGAAGTTGGATAGGGTGGATTGTGTGAACACGAGAGCTCATTGAGCGGGTAGCGCGTGGGGTTGGGCAGATAGATTAGACTGACTATTGAGCGGGGCCTGGGCGGGATAGAGCGGATAGACCAGAACATTGAGCGAGTCTCAGGCCGGATAGAGCAGATAGACCAGCGCATTGAGCGGGTCACGCGCCAGATAGAGCGGATAGACCAACACATTGAGCGAATTTCCGCCAACATGCAACCACCACACCAACACACCCACCAAGCATACAATTAAAAAAACCGGCAGCTACGATAGCTACCGGCATTCATTGTATTATTTTACAGGAACAACTGATCCAGACCACTCATTCAAAATGAAATCTTGAATTTGCTCTGAAGTCAATACTTCTACCAATGCTTTGATAGCATCGCTGTCTTCGTTGCCGCTCTTCACAGCAATTACGTTAACATATGGAGACTCTTTGTCTTCCAATGCGATCGCATCTTCCATTGGATTCAACCCCGCATCGATAGCGAAGTTGGAGTTGATTAATAATGCGTCGCCTTCATCGTTATTATACAACTGAGGCATTAACGCTGCTTCGTAGTTCGCATCAAACTCCAAGTTCTTTGGATTTTCTACGATATCGCCTACTTCAGCTTTTACTTTTTCCACGTCATCCGCTAGCTTGATCAATCCTTTTTCTTCAAGCATAGAAAGTACTCGACCGTGATCCGCAACGGAGTTACTGATTAAGATTGTCGCTCCGTCGGGAAGTTCTTCCAACGACTTATATTTCTTAGAATATACACCGATCGGCTCGATGTGAATGGCGCCTGCATTGACGAAGTCATAACCGAAATCGGCAATTTGGCTCTCAAGATAAGGGATGTGTTGGAAATAGTTCGCATCCAGTGTACCTTCGTCCAAATCTTTGTTTGGCAGTACATAATCTGTGTAAGTCTCGATTGTTAAATCATAGCCTTTTTCAGCTAATAATGGCTTAGCTTCTTCCAAAATGATTGCGTGTGGTGTGTTAGATGCACCGACTACCAAAGACGTTTTCTCGCCTTTCCCTGCTTCATCTACATCTGGCGCTGCATTATCTTTGCTACCTTCGTCTTTCGATCCGCAAGCAGCCAATGCAAGCACTAGTACTGCTGCGAATAGACCGAATAAAAATTTCTTCATATCCACATTTCTCCCTTTCTATTATAGAATATTTCTATGGTTAACAGGTTTCCCTGAAAATCCTATTATCGCTTGTCCAAACGTTTTGTAATGAAATCACCAATAAATTGAATGATAAATACGATAATCAATACTAGAATCGTTGCCATTAACGTGACATCTTCGCGACTACGCTGGAACCCTTCCAAATACGCAAGCGTACCTAGACCGCCTGCGCCGATCACTCCCGCCATCGCGGTATATCCGACGAGCGCAATCGAAGTTACCGTAATTCCGGAGACTAGTGCTGGCATGGATTCTGGCAACAAAACTTTGAAAATGATTGTGGACGTTTTAGCCCCCATGGAACGCGCTGCTTCGATAACCCCTTTATCGATTTCCTGCAATGCAATCAACACCATTCGGCCATAAAATGGAGCGGCACCGATAATTAATGCGGGTAACGCGGCATTCGGTCCACGCATACTGTCGAATAATAATTTTGTAAATGGAATCAATAAAATAATCAAAATGATAAACGGAATCGATCGGAAAATATTCACGAAGGCGCCTGTAAAGACATTGGTGATTTTATTCGCCCATAACTGCCCTGGACTTGTTAAAAACAACAACAAACCAAGTGCGATACCCAAGACAAATGTAAAGAACGTGGAGTAAGCCGACATATAAAGCGTCTCACCTGTTGCTTCCCACATTTTATCCCAATTCACGTTCGGGAACCATTGCTCAATCATGAATCAGCACCTCCGTCTTCACTTCATTGGCATCTAGGAAAGCAATTGCTTCCTCTATAACCGCCACGTCCCCTACTAGTTGCAAGACGAGTGTGCCGTATGCGCCGTCACGTGTTGTCGAAATATTTCCTTGCACGATGTTGACATCAATTGGGAATTTGCGGATTAATTCAGCAAGCACCGGCTGCTCAGTACGTTCGCCAATGAAAGCTAGCTTGATCAACTTGCCATGAGGCGACTCTTGCTGTAAATGTGCCATCGCTGCGTCCGTATCGCCGGTATCGGTTACTTGTGAAATGAAACGCTTTGTAATATCCGCTTGTGGGGATTGGAAGACATCCAGTACATTGCCCATTTCCACGACTTTCCCCGCCTCCATGACCGCTACACGATGACAGATCTTCCGGATGACGTGCATTTCATGCGTAATCAACACAATCGTTAGTCCAAGACGCTCATTAATATCTGTTAGTAAATCAAGAATCGCATTCGTCGTCTCTGGATCTAGTGCGGATGTCGCTTCATCACAGAGCAGGACTTCAGGATCATTTGCAAGCGCGCGCGCAATGCCGACACGTTGCTTCTGACCACCTGATAATTGCGATGGATACGCCTGTTCTCGACCTGTCAATCCAACGAGATCGATCAATTCCTTCACTTTTTGCTTTCGTGCCGATTTCTTTACGCCAGCAATTTCGAGAGGAAACATGATATTCTCTTCTACTGTTCTAGACCACAGTAAGTTAAAGTGCTGGAAGATCATGCTGATTTTCTGACGCGCATTCCGAAGGCCAGCACCTTGTAATGAAGTCATTTCTTGTCCGTGAATCATGATACTGCCGGACGTAGGCGTTTCAAGACCGTTCAATAGTCGAATTAATGTACTTTTTCCTGCCCCACTGTACCCGATGACGCCGAAAATTTCTCCCTCTTTGATGGCTAATGTCACGTCATCTACCGCGACAATTTCTGAACGGTTCAATTGGAACTTTTTATGAACGTTTGTTAGTTGAATCATTTTCCGCACCACCTTATTAAGTCTTTTTAATCTGTTTTTTAGAAAACTACAAGCACTAGGCCCCCGGGTCGTTTCAGACGTACCAAAAAGGCAAAGAGCGCCTTTGTGGTAAGTCCTCCAACGCCTGTCGAGCCTACACGGCGCTTTCCGCTTTTGTATCATCCAGCTACAAGCGCCAGGCTCTCGGGTCGTTTCCGCTTTTGTTAATAAAAAAAGCCTTCCTGCAGATAAGCAGAAAGGCCGAACGTATGTAGTTATGTACGTTACCACTTCTCTCATCTACCAAAGCATTACGCATTGAGTGATTTGGCACCATTTCACATATGTGACGGTTGCCGGGCTTCATAGGGCACTTCCCTCCGCCGCTCTTTATAAGAGTTACATATTCAATTGATTAACTACTTATACCATACTTTGATTTCGATTGTCAACTGAGCTTCTCTAGCAGATACGGGACGGAGTGAAAGGCATAAATCTTTTCTAAAGGTTGTCCTTTGCGCTGAATGAGTAAACAAGGAACGCTTTCCACCTCATATTCTATTGCGATTTCTTGGACATAGTTTAAGTCCGCCTTTCCAATCGGTAGTTTCGGGCGCATTGTCTCGATCACCGTAAGCATTTTTGAAGCGACTGCACACGTTCCACACATTGGTGTATATAAATAAAAAGCGGCTACTTGCTCTGTCGCCTGTGTGCGTTGCCAGTCTTCAATTGTCCAATGATTCATGTGGTCCACCTGCCAAATACTTGGAATGTACTTTAAAATTAGCAGCAGCTAAAATGCTTGCCAATAGCTTAACGGGAGTCGTTTCCACTTGACGGTAGAGACGATCCGTGTATAAATGTCTCGCTTCTGGATACAGTTGTTTGAACAGCTTACGAATGGACTCACCGGAGACGTCCGCATCCATAAAGACGAACAGATCTTGCTGCTCGTACGGTTCAAGCAGTTCTTCAATATGATACGCACTGATTGTGCCATTCGTACAAAGAATCTCTACAGGCTCTGCAAGGATCGGTACTAGCCGCTTACGATCCGAACCGCCTTCTACAATGAGAACTTTCGGGTCCATCCAGTTTCCTCCTAGCGTGTAAAAAAGCGCTGAGAAGTTCCAGCGCTTTTTCTATTGGAATATTATTCAGCTGTCATTTCTTCGTACTGCTCAGCTGTCATTAACTCATCCAGTTCAGCTTTGTTATCGATTTCAACTACTACCATCCATGCGTCTTCATATGGAGATTCGTTAACCAATTCAGGGCTATCTTCAAGGTTTTCGTTCACTTCTACAACTTTACCAGTTAATGGAGCGTACAATTCAGAAACCGTCTTCACTGATTCAACGCTTCCGAAAGGCTCGTCTGATTTCAATTGATCGCCAACCTGTGGCAGTTCAACGAATACGATATCCCCTAGTTCAGACTGTGCGAAATGTGTGATGCCGATACGGTATTTACCGTCTTCTTCTTTTACCCACTCATGCTCTTCTGAATAACGCAAATCTTTTGGTGTGCTCATGTCGTTACCTCCAAAAATATAATAGTTTAACTTCCTTTAGTTTGCCATAGTTCCCCTGTAAAGACAAGAACCTAGATCACTTCTTCCATGTTTCCGTGAACGTGGTTTCATTAAATCCAACGGTCACTTTTTGGTCGTCGGAAACGATTGGGCGTTTGATAAGCATTCCGTCTGAAGCGAGGAGCGCGATCTTTTCATCATCCGTCATAGTTGGCAGTTTGTCTTTCAAATTGAGCTCACGATATTTCATGCCGCTCGTGTTGAAGAACTTTTTCATTTCAAGTCCGGAATTCGCGATCATGTTGCGCAGTTCGTCTTCGCTTGGAGGTTGTTCGGCGATGTTCTTTTCTTCGAATGTAATCCCCTCGTCCGTAAGCCATTTCTTCGCTTTGCGGCACGTGGTACATTTTGGATAGCCGTAGTATGTCATAGTCATAATAATCAATCCTTCCTTTTTTTCAGTATAGCAAATAAAGGGGGTTGGGTACTAGCTAAGTGCAGGGAGAAGCTTGCATGAGGATAGGGGTGGGGATTTGCGCTCTAGGCGGACGCGTTCGGGAGGGTGGGCGGTGAACCACACCCCTTCGCTTCGCTCGCTGGGTGTTTCACCTGTCCCACTGATCCTCCCCGAGTCGCCGCCTGCCGCTCCAATCCCTTGCAATGTGTGCGGGTGATACTCTTTATTGCGCATCGAAGTTAGGGTTGTAAACAATTTTGAACTTTAATTTCAACATTTGAATTTAAATAAGTAAAGACATAATAATACTTCACATACAAACGACAGTAAGTGATCTAAGTCTGTCCACTTTCAACGTAAGGATTGTAACGGAAGCTGGGGGCGACTCCCGGAGGATCAGCCCGATCAGGTGAGACAACTAAGAGAGCGAAGCGAACAGTTGGCTCACCGCGGGCCCTCGGGAAAGCGTCCCCCAGCTGCAGTGGAAATCCCATGACATCACTCTTCACTCACTGAACTTGAACTTAAACAAATACCAACCAAACCAAAAAACGCCCCACATAGGAGGCGTTCTGTCTAAACTATACTCAAACGACATACTTCTCTGCTTCGATCAGCTTCACTGAAGCCTCACGCTTCTTCGCAATCAAATTATACGGATTATTACGAGTCAACTTGCGCAAAGCCGAAATCATCATACGCTGGTTGTCGCCGTCGACCGCTGCCAGCAATGTCTCTTTTGCTGCCGCTTCGATACGTCCGAACGCTTCCTGACAGAAAATCTGTGTATATAGAAGCTTTTGCTTCTCTTTCTCTTCACCATTCTTGTTGATGGCCTTCTCCGTACGAAGCACTGCAGACTCCATACCGAATAAATCATTCGCAATATCTGCGATGTTCACAAGAATCTCTTGCTCCTGATCGAGCTTCGCACCGTAACGCTGTGCTGCAAGTCCCGCAACCAAGATACCGATCTTCTTCGCATTCTTCACAAGCATTTTCTCTTGAGCCAACGCTTCGTCGCCCACTTCTTCCGGCATCAGCATTAACAACTCTTCTTGCAATGCTTGTGCTTGTTGAAGCAATGGCAATTCGCCTTTCATTGCTTTCTTCAAGAACGTGCCTGGAACGATCATACGGTTGATTTCATTCGTTCCTTCGAAGATACGGTTAATACGGGAGTCACGGTAGATGCGCTCTACTTCATACTCTGCCATGAAACCGTACCCGCCGTGAATTTGTACTGCCTCATCAGATATATAATCCAAAACTTCTGAACCTACTACTTTGTTAATAGAACATTCAATTGCGTATTCAGCAATCGAAGCCGCCACTTTTGCGCCGTCCTTTTGCTCTTCAGGGGTCATCGCCGCGTTCCGCTCTTCGAAGTACCCAACCGTACGATAGATCAAACTTTCTGTTGCGTACAACTTAGAAGCCATCGTACCGAACTTTTCCTTCGTTAAGTTGAATGAAGAAATCGGTGTGTCGAATTGTTTACGCTGGTTAGCATATTTGATAGCCAATTCAAGTGCACGTTTGGATCCGCCAATTGTACCTACTCCAAGCTTGTAACGGCCGATGTTCAAAATGTTGAACGCGATGACGTGACCGCGACCAATTTCCCCTAATAAGTTTTCAACAGGTACTTCCGCGTCTTCTAAGATCAATGTACGTGTAGAAGAGGATTTGATCCCCATTTTCTTCTCTTCTGGTCCTACGGAAACGCCTGGGTACTCTCTTTCCAAAATAAATGCTGTGAATTTGTCGCCATCTACTTTTGCGTATACTACGAAGACATCGGCAAATGCAGAGTTCGTGATCCACTGTTTTTCACCGTTTAGTACATAGTGTGTACCCGCAGCGTTTAATTTAGCAGTGGTCTTCGCGCCTAGTGCGTCTGACCCTGAGCTCGGCTCTGTCAATGCATAAGCCGAAATTTTCGCTCCACTTGCAGAGTTCGGCAAGTATTTCATTTTTTGTTCATGGTTACCGAATAACACGATCGGCAAAGTACCGATTCCTACGTGTGCACCGTGGGTAATCGAAAAGCCGCCTGCTACGGATAGCCTCTCCGCGATCAATGCGGATGAAATCTTGTCCAACGCAAGACCTTCATACTCTTCTGGAATATCCGCAGCTAGAAGTCCTAGATCTCCAGCTTTCTTCAGCAATGTTACGGAGTTTTCAAACTCATGGTTCTCTAGCTTTTCAATTAACGGCATGATGTCGTTTTTTACGTACTCTTCCGTTGTTTTGGCGATCATCTTTTGCTCATCTGTAAAATCCTCCGGTGTGAAAACGCGACTAGCGTCCATGTCCTCAGTTAAAAATGCTCCACCTTTTACGAATTCAGTCATAGTAGTTCCCTCCATAGCTTTAGTCATGTAATTTCCCCCTATTTGTTTGTCTGTTTTTTATAGAACTTCGAATACTCCAGCTGCTCCCATTCCGCCACCGATACACATCGTGACGACACCGTACTTTTTGCCTTGGCGTTTCAATTCATTAATTAATTTCAAAGTCAAAATCGTTCCTGTTGCACCTAATGGGTGACCTGATGAAATCGCTCCACCATTGACGTTCACTTTATCCATATCCAATCCAAGTTCGCGAATCACAGCGATTGACTGGGATGCGAACGCTTCATTGAGCTCGAAAAGGTCGATGTCTTCAATAGATAGACCGGCTAGTTTCAACGCTTTCGGCACGGCTACTATCGGTCCGATCCCCATCACTTCTGGTGGAACGCCGCCTACTGCGAATGAAAGAAATTTTGCTAACGGCTGTAGTCCACGCCCTTCAGCCACTTCTCTATCCATTAATAAAACCATTCCTGCCCCGTCAGAAGTTTGTGATGCGTTACCTGCCGTTACGGAACCTTGCGCTGCGAATGCCGGACGTAATTTCCCGAGTATTTCAGTCGTTGTCCCTGGACGTACACCTTCATCCATTTCGAATAAAATGGTTTTTTCCTGGTACTTGCCGTCCGCGTCGACAAAACGCTTCGTTACTTCGACGGGTACAATCTCATCGACAAATTTATCTTCTCTGATTGCGGCTTCCGTACGTTTATGTGATTCAACTGCGAACGCATCCTGATCTTCACGGGAGATACCGTATTTCTGCGCCACTTGCTCCGCTGTATGCCCCATTCCCATATAGTATTCCGGTGCGTCTTCCGCCAGTTTATAGTTCGGACGAATCGTATTGCCCATCATTGGGACCATGCTCATCGATTCAACGCCACCTGCTAACACTGCTTCGGAGTGACCCAGCATGATGCGTTCTGCCGCATACGCGATTGACTGCAAACCGGATGAACAAAAACGGTTGACTGTTACAGCTGGTGTCGTGTCGGGTAAACCTGCCAACGCACCGATATTACGCGCGACATTCATTCCTTGCTCTGCTTCTGGCATCGCACAACCGATGATTAAATCGTCAATTGGTCCATCATAATTCCCTGCACGCTTCAATGTTTCCTTTATAGTCAACGCCCCAAGATCATCCGGACGGACAGTTGCCAACGAACCTTTTCCTGCTTTTCCAATCGGTGTTCGAGCACCGGCTACAATTACTGCTTCGCGCATTCTGTTTCCTCCTTTAGCTATCCTCATCAGTTACGTAACGGTTTCCCCTTGACCAGCATATGCTGCATACGCTGCTGTGATTTCGGTTCTGCCACTAAACTTAAAAATGCTTCGCGTTCTAAATCAAGTAAGTACTGCTCATCGACACGTGTACCATAGGGAACTTTTCCGCCTGACAGTACGTAAGCGAGTTTCTTCGCAATCTTTAAATCATGTTCGCTAATGAATCCAGAAATGAACATCCCTTCAGCTGCCAGCAATAGTGTCGCATAGCCAGAATCGCCTGTTACAGGAACTTTCGCTCTCTTCGGCGCTACATAGCCCGCTTCGAATAATGACAAAGCCGCTTGCTTCGCGTCGTAGATTAGATGATCCGGATTGACACTTATGCCGTCTGCAAAGTCGAGGAAGTTGTTCTCTCTTGCCTCTTCAGCAGAGGTCGACGTTTTCGCCATCGCAATGGATTCAAATACTTTATTCGCAATATATTGATAATCAATAGGGACACCGTTCGGTAAACCTTTTAAGTGCTTCTGATACAAGTTGACGTTTCCGCCACCTCCTGGAATCAGGCCTACCCCTACTTCAACTAGTCCTATATACGTTTCCATAGATGCCTGAATATGTGCAGCCGGGAGACAAACTTCTGCCCCGCCACCTAGCGTCATTTGGAATGGCGCCGCAACAACCGGCTTCCCGCTATATTTGATCTTCAACATCGCATTCTGGAATGAACGGATGACAAAGTCGAGTTCAAAGATATTATCATCTTGTGCTTCCATTAAAATCATGCCAAGGTTTGCACCGACACAGAAGTTTTTCCCTTGATTGCCGATTACAAGCCCTTTGAAATTCCGATCCACTTCGTCTACTGCGAAGTTGATCATCTGAATAATGTCCAAGCCAATCGCATTCGATGGTGAATGGAATTCAAGTAATGCGATGCCGTCTCCAAGGTCGATCAAGCTTGCGCCAGAATTTTTCTTGATGACTCCGTGCTTTTTCTTATACTGCTTCAAGTTAATAGCTTTCTCATTCACTTGCACCATCTGATAGTCCGTGCCGTCGAAGTAGTACGTATCGCCATCTTCTTCTTTATAAAAAGTTTCATAGCCTTTATCGAGCAATGACTGAACGAGTTCAGGAATTTCCTTGCCTTCTTCTTTCAGCATGTCAACAGACTTCTTCACGCCGATCGCGTCCCAAATTTCAAACGGCCCTTGTGTCCAGCCGAAGCCCCATTTCATTGCGTTGTCGATCGAAACGATATCATCTGCAATTTCGCCATGAAGTTGTGCAGCATATAGCATCGTCGGTGTTAACGTATTCCACAAAATCTCGCCTGCACGATCTTTTGCATACAGTAACGTCTTCACTTTATTAGCTAGTCCTTTTTGCTGTTTCGCCATTTCTATTGAAGGCGCTTTCATTTTCTGTGTAGGTACATATTCAAATGTCTTCATATCCAATTCCATAATGTCTCGGCCTTTTTTCACATAGAAGCCTTGTTTGGCTTTTGCGCCGATCCAGCCATTATCGATCATTTTCGTTACGACATCAGGTAGTTCAAATATTTTTTGCTCTTCACCCGTTGTTTGATCGTAGACGTTTTTCGCAACGTGCATATACGTATCCAATCCCACGACATCTAATGTACGGAATGTGGCGGATGTCGGACGGCCGATCAATGTACCTGTAATCGAGTCGATTTCTCCGATTGTATAACCGCGTTCAAGCATTTCATGCACTGTCACTTGTAAACCATACGTACCAATTCGGTTAGCGATAAAGTTTGGAGTATCCTTCGCAATTACGACTCCCTTACCTAAACGATCCTCACCGAACACCGTCATGAACTCTACAACTTCAGGCGATGTCGCTTGAGTAGGAATAATCTCAAGTAATTTTAAGTATCTTGGAGGATTGAAGAAGTGTGTTCCTAGGAAGTGTTTCTGGAAATCTTCCGAACGTCCTTCCGTCATCGCTTCAATACTGATCCCCGATGTATTGGATGAAATAATGGTGCCTGGCTTTCGCACATTTTCAATCTTTTCATATAAACTCTTTTTAATATCCAAGTTTTCTACAACGACTTCAATGATCCAATCTACGTCTTTTAATTGATCCAAATGGTCTTCGAAGTTTCCTGGTGTAAGTAATGACAAGCTTTTCTTCGTTGTCAGAGGAGCTGGTTTTTGTTTTTGTAACTTCTCTAACGCTGTAGCCGCGAATTTATTGCGGAATTGCGGATTATCATACGTTAAGCCTTTTGCCTCGTCATCTGCACCTAATTTCGGTGGTACGATATCTAGTAAAAGTACGGGAATGCCTATATTTGCTAAGTGTGCTGCGATACCAGAACCCATAACTCCAGATCCTAAAACTGCCGCTTTTCTAATTTGATAAGTCACGTGCAATCCTCCCCTTATGTTTCTTGAATGAACGCTCATTCATTTATCGTGTAAAAAAAATACGCGTTGCCTATAATTGCTAGTATAAATCATTTGAAACTATTTCGCAATATTTATTTTGTATTTAATCAGACTTTTTAAAATAAGCAATTTAATACCAAACCTTCTCTATTCATTGTACACTATTTACTGAATGGAGGCGATTTTGTTGAAAGAAATTAAAACAGCTACGGAGTTTGAAGAAATCATTGCGAGTGACCAACCAGTACTTGTGAAGTTTGAAGCAGACTGGTGCCCAGACTGTAAGCGTATGGATATGTTCATTGATCCAATCGTTGAAAAATACGATACATACACATGGTATGAAGCGGATCGCGACGTTATTCCTGAAATTGCTGAAAAGTATGAAGTAATGGGAATTCCAAGTCTATTAGTCTTCCAAAATGGCGAGAAGCATGCACATCTACATAGTGCGTTTGCGAAGTCACCTGAACAAGTTACGGAGTTTTTAGACGAAGTGAAGATTTGAAGTTGATAGGTGAAAATGCTGAGAGCCAATAGGTTCTCAGCATTTGCTTTATAGAGCGGTTGTATAACATGTATGGGCGGTTGCTTGGCTGCATTGAGCGGGTACGCAACTTGTATGAGCGCTTAGCCTGCTGCATTGAGCGCATAACTGGATTGATAGAGCGCTTAAGCAACAACTATGAGCGCCACACATCAATCCCCCTTCACAAACAACAACTTTCCCTAGAAAGGAGACGTTCTTCATGTCCAACTACATAGAAGTGAAAGGCAAATCCCAATATGACAACGACATTGAACCAAGCTACCGTCCATCGGCTTGTGGACCTGTTACAGCGTATGTTTTGTTACGCCACTTCTTTCCGTCTGAACCGATTCCTTCTATTAATGAGTTGTATCGAACATTAGGTAGTACGAAGATTGGTTTGCCTACTTGGCGCTTTGTTCATAGGCTGAACCGAATACTCGGCTCGCACTGGCATGTGAAAGTTTGTCATGTACAGCAGGCAATTGAGCAAATTGATGAAGACCGGCCCGTTGCGTTAAAATTTGATAAGTGGTTCAAGTTCAAATGGCGCGGTCGTTTTTCATTCGATTATCACTGGGTCGTGATGGTCGGGTATGAATATGTAGAAAATCAACTGCATGTACTCGTTCATGACCACGGTGGCAGAAATTGCCCGAGCCGTGTACGTTCCATCCCTTATGAACCGAATAAAAAGATTTTGACGTTTGTTAAGATCGAACCGTTAAAACGGTGAAACAGGTAATCCTTGTTTAGCGATCATGGAATATCCTAGTTCTTCCATCACGTTAGCTGTTTCTGCAGTGAACTCGGGAATGATCAATTCTTCTAAAGGATCTTCGAGTTTGATTTCACAATGAATCGTTGCGAGCTCCTTCGAAATCATGAGCATTTCTTCTTCTGCATTCAGCTTCTTCTGTACACCGGCTGTTAATTTTTCTCTCGCCGCGAGCACACCATCAACCGAACCATACTCCTGTATGAGCTTCAACGCCGTCTTCGGCCCAATCCCCTTCACCCCAGGGTAGCCGTCACTAGAATCCCCAGTGAATGCTTTCATATCAATAAATTGCTTTGGAGTAATTCCATACTCTTCTATAAAACGAGCTTCCGTGTATTCATCATACTGCGTGAAGCCTTTTTTCGTTAGCGCAATTGACACATCGGGCTGTAGTAACTGAAGTAGATCTTTATCTCCCGAAACCACTGTCAATTTCGCTTCGTCTTTCCACGTTTCAATTAGCGAACCAATCAAATCATCCGCTTCCATATTCTTAATTCCGTAACTCTTCCATCCTAGTGTTTCCGATACTTCCCGTGCCATATCGAACTGGGGAATTAATTCCGGTGCAGGTGCAGGGCGATGCGCTTTATAGTCTGCGAATAATTCATTACGGAATGTTTTGGATCCCATATCCCAACACACCGCCAAATGTGTCGGTTGGAAAATCGAAATGGCACTCATCGTATGTCTAGCAAATCCTTGTACACCATTCGTCGGTACATCCAATGCATTTCGGAAAAACTGTCCGCTATGTGCCGTCGCAAAAAATGAACGGAACAACAATGCCATTCCATCCACTACTAAAATATGCGGTTTATTTTCATTCATTCTATTCCACTTCCTTTGTCTTAGTTTAGCACAGCTGTCGAACGAAGAGATAATAAGGTCAAATAACCAACAGACTGCATATGATAAAACGAATAGAAAAGGAGGCGTAAAAAGTTGAATCCACAAGATGAATTTATGGGGTATCCGCAATATACAAATCCATATTGGCAAGGTGCTGACCCGCAAGGCTTCTCCACAGCACAATCGTATTCTTCATGGCAACCTTGGTTCCCAGGTATGCAATGGTTTCCAAGTATGCCCGGCTTCCCTGGATCACCGAGTTTTCCACAGCAACCGAATTTCCCTGGACAGCAACCAGGTCGGCCAGGGAATCCAGAATCGCCAAATCAAGGCGGTCAGGCGGTTGCTCCCACTTCCGCGCCACCAAATCAAATACCGAGCTATCCAGAATTTCAGATGTTCGCGGTAGACCCAGGTGCGATCGCAGGTTGTTTGTATCGCTTTACGTATGTATGGACTTCTCGACGTAATGGATTCTGGTTTTATCCAACATTTGTCGGTCGACAATCCGTTGCAGGGTTTCAGTGGAATTCACGCAGATTCCGCTGGGAGTATATAGGCATTGATTTGCAACGTATTGAGCAGTTTCGTTGTGTGTGAAATTAGTCTAAATGAAGGAGTGATTGTTTGAATCATCAGGATGAAGGCATGTGGTATCCGAAGCTGCCTGACGGATATCCAAGTCAGCAGAATGAAGCACACCACCAACAGTATCACCCGCAATATGGTCAACAACAGCAGGGGTGGCCAGGTGGTTATCCAGGATATCCACCACCCAATCAACAAAATCCGCAATGGCCGCCTGGTTATCCAGGACACTCGGGGTATCCACCGCAACATCAACCCGGTTATCCAAGTTATCCTCATCAACCCGCCTATCCGGGGCACTCAGGGTATCCTGGTCAGCATGGATATCCAGGACATCATCAACAGCATGACAACCACGGTCATCACCAAGACCCTCATCACCATGGACAGCCAGGAGGTCATCCACAGCAAAGTGCACCGACTTCCGCTCCTCCAAATCAAATACCGAGCTATCCGGACGCTCAACTACGCGCAGTTGATCCGGGCGGCATAGCAGGCTGCTTGTACCGTTATACGTATGTATGGACTTCGCGAAACAAAGGATTCTGGTACTACCCGACATTCGTTGGCAGAACTTCAATTGCTGGGTATCGATGGGATCCACGACGGTACCGCTGGGAATATTATGGGTTAGATTTGCAAAAAATCGATTCATTCAGATGTATGTGAATTGAAATATTGCTTTCAAAATAATTTTAAGAGATGCCTGACTATTTGTCAGGTTTCTCTTATTTTTTATCGCCCCCACTACTTTACGATCTGAATAACGGCTTTTTGAAAAGCCGTATTCATAACTAAAAACCTAGTCACAAGACTAGGTTATTGTCAGCGCCTTTTCATACTGCGAAGTACTTGCTTCGTCTCTTGATCCACACGCGTCAACTCGGTAATTTTCTGTAACGCTTTATTATACGTAAATACATCCAATGAATTTCCCCCAGCCAAATAATCCAGTGTGGGGTCAGGCAACTTTACAAAACAACTAGACAACGCCCAAGCCACCGCCATTTTGACGTAATATCCTTCATGTTGCACATGATTTAGCAAACCAAGTACTCTGTCGATATAGTCGGACTCAATATAATAAACGAGCAACATGACAATTCCGAAGCGAAGTTCATATTCGTTCTCCGAAACTACATACGGTTGGAGGAATGACCAAACACGTTCCTTATGTTGTTTGGTCATTTTCAATCCTGAACAAAAACTGTCGCAAACGGACCAGTTATCTATTTTCGGAACAAATTTCTCTACGTACGTCAAAAGCTCTTCAATGTCCGCTTTTACGTAACCAATTACTAAACCTTGTAACATCACTTCTTCAAAATACTCATCATTCGCTGTCTGTAGATACGTCCGCCAATCATCTTTTGCAATGCCTTTTGCAAGTTTACGTAGTGCCGGCATTCGCACGCCAAGAATATTTTCGTTCGTCGGTATGAGTGCGGATGAAAACTTCTGATAGTCCGTATCTATTTGTTCAAAAATTTGTTTTCTAATTGTATTGTGCATATAAGTTCACCTGTTAGTTTGTATTTATTTTTTCGGTTCAATAGTAGGTAATTTTTTATCGACTAGCTTAGGGGGAAGTGGTGTGATGGTACAAAAACAATTGATATTGACTATAATACAGCTTTTCGTCTTCCTGAGGGAGTAAAATTCTTCGCAAATGTCTACTGGGTTGCCTTCCATATCGACTGGCTCCAGTAAAGTTAAGGTTGCACAGCATGTATCTATATCGAATTTTTCCAATCTGAAATAAGGAGTCTTTATACATTTATAATGGGCGCTGAATGGTGTGTGTAATTCGCAGTCATGAAGTGTAAAGGGGATCGTATCATAGACAGGGAACGAACAGACATATTGAAATCCTTGACTGAATGTAGCAATCAACTCTTGTTCTTCCAGTAATCTCTTCATCGCAACACAAATTGCACTAGGGGTAGTCATCGTTTTTCTTCCATCCCTTCATAGTATACGGTTCTACTATATATATGACAGAGCCCTAAGAAAGGTTAGGCACGGACAGACATTAATGGATTGTGCTAGGAATACACATCAGGTCGATTTATGTTGATTGGCAACATATACAGCATAAGGAACCAGATCCTTTGCTATATTAAATGCCAGTTCCTCATTTCCCGGTCTCCAATTCACTTCGAATATCCAAAGCTTATTATTTTCATCGACACCTATATCAATTCCAAGCTCATCAAATTCTATATCGAAAGTGCTTTCGAATTCATTGGTAAAGCGATCAGCAAACTTCTCTAAAGTCTGTCTCATATTCCTTCGTTCATCGCCAAATTCTCTTTCTAAAAACGATCTAAACATCCCCATACTGCCACCACGAGAAAGATTACTAGTCACTCTGTCCATCGTACCGATCCGAGGATAAATAATTGAAATCATCCATTTCCCTTCCCCGTCTTTCTGAACATGTAGTCTGAAATCATATGGATTCCCGTCTTTAGTTCGGCAGGATATATACGGCTGGACCAAATAATCTTGCCCACTGATTAAATCTTGAAGATCGGAAATAAGTTGTTTTCGATTTGTGGTTGTCTTCTCTGTATCAACTATCTTATGGTAATGCTCTCCATCTTGCTCGATGAACCAAATCCCCCTTCCTTGACTGCCGGATACTGGTTTCATAATCACTTTTTTATATTTCTTCATAGCATCCAACACATCTTCAGGTTGATCGATCCGTATCGACGGGATCAAATAATCCACAAATTCGGGCATTTTACTGATCCTTCTATAGACACTCATTTTATTGCCGACTGAGTGTGAAGTGAAAGGAACAATCTTACTTAATTTAGTATAGACTTCAATGTCCTCATCGGTCTTCATCCCGCATGCATTGTAAATGACATCGGGAAACTTCATGTCTCGTTCTATCCACTCGCCTTTTTCATATACATAACCCGAGATTACCTTCGTTTTAAAATTAACGCCTTGTGGCGAAAAGTAGTAAAAATTCACTCCTTCCATTTTAGCGACAGCTGCCCAGGCAAAAGCTTTATCTACTCTGCCCGGGTGTTTCCTTGAATGCAACATCCCCACTGTAACCATCTGCTCTCACTCCTCATTAGATTCTATATAAAACT
Source organism: Sporosarcina sp. P16b (assembly GCF_002743065.1). Lineage (NCBI taxonomy): Bacteria > Bacillati > Bacillota > Bacilli > Caryophanales > Caryophanaceae > Sporosarcina > Sporosarcina sp. P16b. Next base: position 67,908 of record NZ_PDYO01000012.1, read on the forward strand.
TGATATTCCTCGCGGCATGCATGGCATTTCGTTTCGCTTTTGATGCGGTCTCGCCGGAAGCTATGACATAGCCGTACCGACTGCCCATTGAAATGGGCGGTGTCATGAATGTACCTTTACGTGGTTTCACGTAGACTTCCCGCACGCCTTCACGCTTCATTGCATAATTTTTACCTGTCACTTTCAACAGCGTGCCATACGTGTTCACGGTAATATAATGCGTATAGATATGATGTTCGTGTCTTCTTTTTAAATTGATTTCTTCACCCATAAAGAGCTTCAATGTCTCTTCCATCAAATTAATACCAAAGGCCTCTTCGATCATGCGATTCATGGCGCCACCCGATATTCGTGGATTCAACTCAATCAACTTCCAGGTATCTCTGACATATCGTAACTCGAGATGACAGGCGACATTTTTTGCCCCGAGGTCGTTACAAATCGATTCCACTGCGCTAACAAGCTTGGCATATAGTTTACTCTCTAGTGAAAGTTGAATATCATAACCGGTAATGATGAACTTCAAGTCTTTTTGAATATCCTGTTTAATGACCGCAACTAGATGGAGCTCTCCTTCCACCACTACTAGTTCAACCAAGTATTGTGGTCCGTCCAGATATTCTTCAATGACAATCTGCTGGGATGGATAGTTTTTCAACATACTTTTCATAACACGCGTCATTTCTTTTCGATCTTCTACGAGGTACACATCTCTTGACGCCTTTGACAGTGGCGATTTGATGATAAGGGGAAATGTCTCTTGCTCGCTGATGAACTTCTTCAAATCTAACGACGGCTCAAAAATCATAAATTTCGGTGTCGCTGCGTTTTTAGCCAATGCAGTTCTAGTTAACACTTTATCCTCCATTTTCAAATAGGCATCAGCAGAAATTCCTGCAAGGCAAAATTCATTTGCGAGATGCGCGGTCATCGATACAAATGGATCCACGAAACTAAAAATTCCTTTCAGCTTCAAACCCAACTTCTGTATTGCATAAATATGTTCACGGATCGTTGCTTCCGTTATGCGATCAATATGAATCATTTGTGTGACTTCCGGAAACTCCTCTCTTTGCTCGATAAACCTCGCATTCTCGGTTAACAACACCGTGGCGTAGCCTAACCTTTCTGCCGCCTTTATAGCTTCCCTGCTCGAACCACTCTTCGTGGTTTCCACAAACAAAATCGTATTCATTTCACACACTCCTCAGCCAAAGCCTGTCATTTGTATAGGTTAATAAAAATACAAATAAAACAGTCAGTTATTTTTGTGTTCTTTTATTCATATGAAAGGGTGCTGCTAGTCAGATAGGCCTTCGAACATGCATGGATATAGTTTTTATGCTTATGAAACATTGAATAAAAGGAGGAAGATTAGTGAACTATCGTTGAATTATTCAGATTAATAAGTATAATAGTATAATGTCCGATAAAATAGTTACAAAATTCTAATCAGTAGAATTACCTTCACCATCACTTATTCACCTTTAAGGAGAGAACAACTATGACAGCGACTACTGAAACAATCGTCCAGGCTTTACAAGGGGTATTAACCGAACAACAAGTGACCATCAATGAAACCGTGCGTGAACTTCACGGAAAGGACGAATCCTACCATACAATGAAATTACCGGATATTGTTGTGTTCCCTTCTTGCACAGACGATGTAATCAAAATTATGCGCGTATCGAAAGAGCTTAACGTAGCGGTCATACCATTCGGACTCGGCTCGAGCTTAGAAGGTAGTGTCATTCCGGATAATGGTGGCATCACAATAGACTTTTCAAACATGAATGCGATTCTAGACGTACGTGCAGAAGATTTCCTCGTTACCGTCCAACCAGGCGTCACACGAACTCAATTAAATAAAGAACTGAAGAAACATGGATTGTTTTTCTCTGTCGATCCGGGGGCAGATGCGACACTTGGGGGCATGGCGGCAACGAATGCTAGCGGCACGACTTCCGTCAAATACGGTGTCATGCGCGATCAAGTTCGCGATCTCGAAGTGGTCCTGGCAGATGGCACGGTCATCCATACTGGTAATAAAGCGGCTAAATCTGCATCTGGACTTCATTTAAACGGATTATTTGTTGGCTCAGAAGGAACACTCGGTTGCTTCACTGAGCTGACATTAAGCGTCTATGGTATTCCTGAATTTACAACAGCCGCCCGTGCATCATTCCCTACCGTTCATGACGCAGTGGAAGCAGTCGTTTCGATCTTGCAAGCAGGTATTCCGATTGCGCGGGTAGAATTGGTGGATGAGCCTTCTATTAAACAAGCTAATATCTTCAGTGAAACTCATTATCAAGAAAAGCCCACATTGTTCCTGGAATTCCATGGCAATGAAGCCGGGTTACAACAAGATGTCGAATTTACAAAAGAAATTGTTGTAGATCATCAGTGCACAACTATCGAATTTGAAACCGACAATGCAGAACGCAATCGACTATGGGAAGCTCGTCACAATCTGGCCTATGCCTATATTCATGGAAATCCCGGCAAAAAACTCATGGTCACAGACGTCTGCCTACCGATTTCCGAACTGGCGGATGCGGTCAATCATGCACGTGAAGTAGTCGAGTCACTTGAAATGCCAGGGGGAATCGTTGGCCACGTAGGCGATGGTAACTTCCACGTATTGCTAATGATGGATATGAATGATCCGGCAGAACTAGCGAAAGCCGACGAACTAAACGAAAAAATCGTTCACTATGCACTGGAACGTGGCGGTACGTGTACCGGAGAGCACGGTGTCGGAATCGGCAAACAGAAATACCAGCAACAAGAACACGGCGCTGCACTTCTTGTCATGCAGAAAATCAAACGAGCTCTCGATCCGGATAACTTACTCAATCCAAATAAAATTTTTCACCTGGATTCTGAGGTGACGAAACCATGAGAGCACTCGAAACAATCGGCTCTATCGCCGGAAAGTACTTTGCATTTTGGGTCATCCTGGTCGCTGTGATCGCGTTCCTGTTTCCGAATCCTTTCCTCGGATTGGGTGCATACATCACGATTTTACTCGGTGTTGTCATGTTCGGAATGGGACTGACGTTACGTGCAGTGGACTTCAAAATTATTTTGACCAATCCACTACCTGTAATCATTGGCGTAGCCGCACAATTTATTGTGATGCCACTCACTGCTTTCGGTCTTGCTTATTTATTGAAGCTACCACCAGAACTAGCAGCTGGTCTAGTATTGCTAGGATCTGTTCCAGGAGGTACTGCTTCAAACGTTATGGTCTATCTAGCAAAAGGAAATCTCGCATTATCTGTTGCGATGACATCCCTTTCTACTCTATTGGCACCACTTGTCACGCCGCTATTATTACTATTATTAGCTGGACAATGGCTACCCGTGGATGCGTTGTCGATGTTTAAATCGATCGTACAAGTCATCATCATTCCGATTGCGCTAGGATTACTCATTCAACGATTTTTCCCTCGGGCGGTTGCGAAAAGTGTATCCGTCGTACCCATCATTTCAGTCGTTGCGATTCTCATCATTGTCGCTGCGGTTACTTCCGCAAATGCAGGCAACGTCGCAAGCTCAGGTCTACTCGTATTTATCGCCGTGTTCTTGCATAACGGTATCGGATTACTTCTCGGTTATTTGATTGCACTTGGACTCGGATTGAACGAAAACGACAGACGGGCCATTTCACTCGAAGTCGGCATGCAAAACTCCGGACTAGGTGTAACGCTCGCCACTGCCCACTTCGGACCACTTGCTGCACTTCCAAGCGTATGGGGTGCTATCTGGCATAATATTTCCGGTCCAATTCTTGCGACAATCTGGTCGAAGAAGCCGACGAAAGTTATCGAGGAACCGGAAGCTTTGATTCAAGCAAAAGTACATGTATAGATCAACCACGCCATAACTCGATTTCCATGTCGATGTATGGCGTTTTTTATCTATAAAAATAGAAGAAAATAATA
>NZ_PDYO01000013.1:0-71385 GCF_002743065.1 Sporosarcina sp. P16b
TTGTGTTTAATTATATATATGAGCTAAATTTAGAGTTGAGTGATTGTAGATTTTAGTTAGTTGCTCAATAAATCATGTTAAGCGCTCTATCGTCTCGCTTACTCGCTCAATGAGGCATGGTATGCGCTCTATTGTCCCGCTTATCTGCTCAATGAGTCGCGCTAAGCGCTCTATCCCCCTGCCTAACCGCTCAATGAAACATCCCAAGCGGTCTATCCCGCTTATCCGCTCAATGAAGCACACCAGGCACACTATCGCCTTGCCACTTACCCACTATAAACCTTGCGAACCAAGCACCAATCAATCATCCCCCGTAGCGAGACGATAAAAAAATCCATGTCGGAAAGCCCATGGATTAGACAGCGAATGTTTCTATTCGAGATGATTGAAGCTGGCTAACTAATCATACGGGGTAGTAAATATCGTCTTCGCTTTCATAGCGTAATGCAATGGATAGTCCATTGTCTGACTTGAATTTAAGTGTAGTTGTGTCCAGATAACCAGTTAGAATAGAAAATGAATGGCGATCTTGTTGTGGAGGCAAAAGAGAATAGTGGATAATATCATGAATAAGCGAAGACATTTCCTCGTACGACGTAAAAACGTAATACTCATTGACCATATAAGCCGGCATACTGCTCATCTCCTAAACAAATAGAATGAAGACTTGAGCGACGGGAGAAGGAGAGTAAACGATTGCCTATTCAGCAAGTATTTCAGAATAGGCTTCAAATATAAAGCTGAAAATATAAAGCTGAAATTATACTTGCGAATAGAAGAATCATTGTACAGTTATTATATAGTAAAATGTTATAAAATACTATTGAGTATTGTCAAAAAAATCAAAAGGGTAAAAAAGATTAATTTTTAAAATTATACATAGTTTGCATGAATGCCAACAAAGCATTTTTATCAGCGTTGGATAACTTTATACCATTAAAGGATACTGGTTTTTGCAATAATTTCTCTAGCTCAATTTCTTTGGACGGCTCATCACTTTTTGAAGATGAAATGGCTTGATCTACTGTTTCATTCGGTAGGTAACCTGCCAATATTAGTAACTCATTCTTATCTGCCTCCAAGGCAGCTGCTAGTGCACAAATCGTTTCACGAGAAGGGTTGTATCTACCTTTTTCCAATGAAGCGATGAAGGAGTAACTCAGATTAGCTAGATCAGCTAAATAACGTAAAGTCATTTGTCTTTGTTCACGCAATTTTCGTAGGCGAATTCCAAATTTGTTCAAACATATTCCCTCCTTAACTTCTTGATGACTAATATTGCAAAGTATGTATTCCTATCATAACCTATTTACTTATAAAAAGCAGGAAATACTTGCCTAACGCTTTTAGGTAGAAAGACTTTAAATGAAAAATCATAAAGTAATTTTTGAATTTAATTTAAAAGTCTATATTACTAGTGGATAGAATCTGAGGAAAAAGTTGTATATTTTATCACTAACACATTATATTGTGAGCGGCATTATCATTTTACAACTTTTTTAAGTGCTACTATCCTCCATATCCCCAAGTTTAATAACCTTTAGTGTAATGTTCAGTGCATTGAGAATAAACTAGGACTAAAAAAATAGATGTTCGTGGTATTCCAAAAGTAATTGGCAGAATTAACTAATAAATGTGTTGACAAAAAGAACAAATCAATTTAATATGTGTTGTAAGGCTAAACAAATGGTTTTTTTAACCTATTTGTTTAGAAAAACAACACGAAAGTTAATGGTAAAAAGGAGGTGGTAAGTAACTTGATTATAATTGAAAACGCTCTTGTAATATGCAAATGTCTGCCCTGACTTTTATCCGTATTTACAAGGCTTTTTACTTACTTCCAACAGCGCCAGTGGTGAAAGACATAAAGTACATTATTACGATAAAAAGATAGTGTAAAAGTTGTTAAGTAAAGAAAATGTACTAATAAATTAGCATAACAGCTGCTCTAGATTCTCTATTAACATTGGTTGATCAAAATACACATACAAGGAATGCGTTTGTTTTCAAGAATTACGCATAAAAGTATAAAAATTTATGATGATACGGAAAGTGTAGGTGTTGAGAATGCGTTATGAATATCGGGAATCTCATAATCTTAACAAATTGAAATCTACCTCTCTTTTATTACTTCTATGTTCTTTATTGGTAGTAGGTGGATGTTCTCCATTGTTTGGAGGTAAAAAGAGTGGTGATTCAGCAGCCGTTGCTCTAGCTAGTGAAAAGGTCGCCCCATACGTGGAAGGGAAAAGTGAAGTTCTTTCTTATGTATGGACTACTAGGAAGGAGTTATCCCTTACGTTTAATGGAATGGCTGACAAAAAGACAATGGTGGAGCTTTTGGATGCACTAGAGGAAAACAATATTCCAGCTACATTCTTTTTACCAGGTATACGAGTAGCAGAAGAGCCCGAAATTGCCAAAATGATTTTGGATCGCGGTCATGAAATAGAAAACAACACACTAAATCAATTGGATCTTCAGAATATGAGTTATGAGGAATTATATAAAGAAGTCAAACTCAGCAATGAAGTAATTCGAAAAGAAACTGGTATAACGCCCCGTTATGTCAGAACACGATCGGGTGAATACAATGAGGATCTTCAAGCCGTTACTGCACAACTTGGTATGGATGCCGTTATTAATTACACAATCAACCCACGAGAAGGGGAGATGCAAGGAGCTAAGACAATCGGCAAATATATTGAAAGGTATATAACGCGTGGATCAATTATCTCCATGCATACGGATATTAATCCCGACGTGGTTGGAGCTATACCGTATATCGCGAAGGCTGTTGAAAATACAGGTTATAAATTAATCCCGTTAAATGAACTAGTTAATAAAGGTACCAAGCGTAAACCATTAGAACAAATAGCCGGCTATGATCGAATTAAAATCAATCCAAACTATAGCGATATTAAACCAAATATCTTTTACGATGCACCTACAGAAGAAAAAGTGATCGCACTGACATTTGATGACTGGGCAAGTGATTACACAGTTACAAAGATTCTTGAGATCTTGAAAGAAGAGAAAGTTCCCTCCACATTCTTCTTGATTGGTAAAGGGGTAGAGAAAAATCCAAACTTAGCTAGAGCAATTTATGAGCAAGGTCATGAAGTGGCTAGTCACTCATACGGTCATGAAGTAGTGACAAAAATCACACCTGAAGAACTGCAAGAGGATTTGGTTAAAGCGCATAAAGTCATTACTGAAGCGATTCAAGCAAAACCGACCATGCTATTCCGTCCAGCTACAGGTGAAATAGATGAAAAGACAGCAAAAATAGCTATGGCAACGGGTTACAAAAGCATTGCATTGTACGATGTCACGCCATTTGACTGGGATATAGAAAATGATGCCGATGAAATCGTTAAACGTATCATCAACAAACGCGGAGATGGAAGTGTCATTGTACTTCACATCCTAGACGGCACGCACACTATCGAAGCCCTCCCCAAAGTTATCCATACATTACGCGAAGAAGGCTATACATTTAAACATATGACGGAGTTAATGCGAATGAAGAATAACTAAATGACAGAGGTGGTATGAATGGTGAATTCATTATACGAGCGAATCATGTATAGACAAGAAAAGATTGCAGTAGTTGGATTAGGTTACGTCGGACTACCGGTAGCTATAGCTTTTTCTGAAGTAGCTGATGTCATGGGCTTTGATGTTAGTGAAAAAAAGATTGATCAGTTATTTGCTGGTATAGACGTAACAGGTGATGTTGGGGATGAACGAGTCCGCAATACGAGTATGCTCTTTACATCAAATGAAACGGATTTGCAGGACGCAAAGTTTTTCATTGTCGCCGTCCCAACACCTATTCAGTCTGGAAACCTTCCCGACTTGAAAGCCCTACAGTTGGCCAGCCAAGTGGTAGGTCGAAATATGAAGAAGGGGTCAGTCGTAGTCTATGAGTCAACTGTATATCCCGGAGTTACAGAGGAAGTGTGCATTCTTGAACTAGAGGCAGCATCTAACCTGAAATTCGGTACGGACTTTACAGTAGGTTATTCGCCAGAGCGTATTAATCCAGGTGATCAAGTCCACCGACTAGAGAACATTGTAAAAATTGTTTCTGGCAGTGATGAGGAAACACTAAATACTATCGCAAGTGTCTATGAAATGATTATCGAAGCTGGTGTATACCGAGCGGAATGCATAAAGGTAGCAGAAGCGGCAAAGGTTATCGAGAATGCGCAGCGGGATATTAACATCGCATTCATGAATGAACTCTCCATGTTGTTCAATCAAATGAAAATTGACACACAAGCGGTATTGCGTGCAGCAAAAACAAAGTGGAACTTCCTACCCTTTTCTCCGGGATTAGTAGGTGGTCACTGTATAGGGATCGATCCCTACTATTTAACGTTTAAAGCAGAAGATTGCGGATACCGATCTAAAATATTACTTGCGGGTCGCCATATCAATGATTCGATGGCGGCATATATTTCCCAGCAAATCCTTAAGATTCTTGTACAGCAGAAAGTGAATCTGAACAATATCAAAGTAGGCGTATTAGGTCTTACTTTTAAAGAAGATTGTCCTGACTTTCGTAACACAAAAGTACTCGATATTATCAAGGAATTAAAAGAGTACGGAATCGAGCCAATTGTCGCAGATGCATTGGCGGATCCCAAAGCCGTTAAAGAAGAGTGTGGTATCACGCTTGTCTCCACAGAGGAATTCAAAGGATTGCATGCAGTCATTGTAGCGGTGCCACATGAAGCATATAGAGGACTCACGTTGGAGGACTTCCAGCAAATGTTCGAAACGGATACTACTCAACTACTGGTGGATGTTAAAGGAATCTACGAGAAAAAAGAATTTGAAGATCAGAATATCCGGTATTGGAGTCTATAAGAAAGGTGTGAAATTATGGTGAAAGAAAAATTAAATGCTAAAACAGTAATTAGACACACTAGTGAATCGGTCCTTCTTCCAAACGTCCCAATACTGCAAAGAGATGACGAAGGTAAAATGGTCGAAACAAATCGCCTGTTGAAGAATTCCTACTCATGTAATTTTACTATCACAATGAAAAATAAAAATGTTGGTAAAAAAATGAAAACAAAAGCGATTGAATTATCCAAGACAGACCTACTTGTCGACTTCGACCCATCTATGAATTCACTGAAAGCCGGCGATGTAGTAAACCTACGTTTTAAAATTCCTAAAGGAACGATGGAAGAAGGATACGAGTCGACAGTGAGGATTCGTGGAACAGTTAGTTGGCAGGAAGTGAAAATGCCAAATGACGAAATCACTTGGAAGATGGTCTTTACATTCGTCGAGTCACTAGATTCCTACTTCCGGAGAACGAAGTGGAAGTTTATCACAACCTTCACCCTTGCCAGTCTCTTACTTGTTGCATTCTTTATTGTATTGATGCGAATTGAAAGTCTAGTCTATTTTAAATTTAATAAGTTTATTTACTTCTATAGTTTGATTGCAGCTACATTTTTGCTCACTCGATATATATTTGGAGCTTTCTATAGGAATGTACCAATCAATTCTAATTATCGTCCAGGTGTATCCATTATTATTCCGGTTTTTAATGAAGAAGAGTGGATTCATAAAACGATATATGGTTGCCTGAATCAAAACTATCCAATCGATAAGTTGGAAGTAATCGTCGTAGATGACCAGTCTACAGATCTCACAGTCGAAAATATCTGGAAAGCAGTAGAAAGGTTAGAACAAGAAGATGAAGTATACAAAATCAAAGAACGTTTACAAGTATACGTAATGTCGCAAAACGGCGGGAAACGCAAAGCATTAGTAGATGGCGTGGCAATGGCCAAACATGATCTTGTTGTTTTTGTCGATTCAGATAGTTTCTTAGAACCAAATGCCATTTTGAATTTAGTCCAACCATTTCAAGATCCTAAAATGGGTGGCGTTGCAGGACGCACAGATGTGGAAAATAAATATGTAAATAGTATTACAAAATTACAAGTTGTCCGTTACTATATCGCTTTTCGCGTCATGAAAGCAGCAGAATCTTACTTCGATTGTGTCACTTGTTTATCGGGTCCATTATCTTGTTATAGAAAGTCTCTAATTCTCGACCACCAAGAGGATTGGCTTAATCAAACTTTCTTAGGTCATCCAGCGACTTTCGGAGACGATCGCAGTATGACCAACTATATTTTACAAACACACCGCACCGCATACCAAGATAGGGCCATCTGTTCAACAGTTGTCCCAGATAAATTTGGCGTGTTTTTAAAGCAACAAATGCGCTGGAAACGCTCTTGGTTACGTGAATCACTACGAGCAGGAACATTTATTTGGAGGAAAGAAGTATTTATGGCTTTGTTCTTTTACGTAGGACTGATTGTACCAATTGCTGCACCAGTCGTCGTATTGTACAACTTACTCTATGTGCCGCTGTTTTACGGTATATTCCCCACCACCTTCTTGCTGGGACTATTTCTCATGGCCTTCATGATGAGTGCCGCCTACTTGTTCTTTAAGAAAAGCAGTCTGTGGGTCTTCGGATTTGTCTTCGTTTTGATGTATGAAGCCGTTCTATTATGGCAGATGCCTATTGCATGGGTGACATTCTGGAAATCTACTTGGGGAACACGCGATACGCCACAAGATATTGAAGCGCGCGATAAGAAGTTGGGCAAGAAGTTGAAAAAAGATCCTCTAACTATTAAATCATAACTATATGAGTTTGTAGATAAGGAGAATGACGTATGAAACGAAAAAGTGATGAAATATTAGATTATGAAAAGAAAAACCGACGGAAAGTCAGACGATCAATTCTTCAATTAGGTATTTTATTGGTCATTGTATTTCTTGTGTTCCAAGCGTTTGTTGAAATGAATCGTTATGATGCATTGAATAATGAAAAGTGGAAGAACAGGCAAGGTTTTATAGCCCTTTCATATCCAGGTGTATCAAGGGATGGATCAGATTCTCTGTTTGCAAATAAGCAATTGCAACGGCAGTTGGAAGCGTTGAGAGAACAAGGATATGAGACGATCTCTCAACAAGATATTCTGAATTTCTACAAAAACAAGAAACCATTACCTGAGAAAGCATTATTTCTTGCATTTGAAGATGGACGTACAGACACGAGCGTTTACGTCAATCCACTGTTGAAGAAGTATAACTACAAAGCGACATTGCTCTCTTTCGCCAACAAGTTAGATGAGAACGATAAACGTTTTCTTCAACCTTCACACCTAAAGCAAATGCAAAAAAGTGGGTTTTGGGAATTAGGTAGTAACGGTAACCGCTTAACATACATCAATATCTTTAATAAGGAAGGCACGTTCTTGAATATTCGTGATGATGAAGAAGTGCTAAGTAAAGATAAAATCGAATCGTACAATCACTTTTCGATGGACTTCATCCGCGATCAATATTTGATTCCAAGTGAGAATCGATTGGAAATGGAGAAGCGCATCACAAATGATTACAAAGCGATGCGCAAAATCTATCAAGAAAAATTGGGTGCTATTCCTGGGGTCTACATGATTATGCATGCAAATGGTTTGTATAATACAGCAAACAAATTGGTTACAGACGTCAATGACAAAGAGATTAGAAAAACATTTGACATGCACTTTAATCAAGAAGGAAATGCACTTAACACTAAAGGAAGAGAATTATATAACCTAACCCGCGTTCAGCCAAAACCTTCTTGGTCTACGAATCATTTACTCATGAAAATACAAAATGATACAAATCAAAAAGTAGATTTCGTAAAGGGTAACGAAAAACAAGCCAACCAATGGAAAGCAATTGAAAGCGCAGCGGAATTTCGTGATAGTCTGATTACCCTTACTTCAAAATCAAAAAAGGTTGGAAAACTGGTACTGAAGGAGAATACCGCAAAAGATATACAGTTTACAGGAAAAGTAGGGGGGAGTATCGAGGGCCAACAATCCATTTTCTTACGACATAGCGATAATGGCGACTCTTACGTGAAAATTACAGTTGAAAATAATTATTTAGTAATCGAGGAAAAGGTAGAGGGACAATTGAAAGAACTACTTGTAAAACAGTCCATACCAAAAGTTGAAATCGTCCAAACAACAAATAATGAAAACCCCATTTCACGAAAAGAAGATAAAGCACGGAGCGATGGACTGCCTAATGAAAAAAGCATAGACATCAAACTTCAGAATAATATATTAAACATCAGGTTAAATAACAAAAAAATTGTAAGTAATCTAGAAGTCAATCAAGACATTCAAGCTGGAAAGCTAGCACTGGGTTCTACCTGGGTACCGGGAGACTTCAATGATCCAATTCATGATGCACAGTTTAGTGAAGTGACGATTGCTTCATTAGCGGACAGTGGTGTTGAGCAGACGACCTTGTTCACAAATGAAATACAAAAGCCACAGCAACTGATGTATACATTTGTTGGTTCTATCAAGTCAGCAATGAACTGGGTAGTCGATAACTTCTAATAACCGGCATCAGTTGAAAAGGCGGGATTTCAATGCTTACTAATAAAAAAATACTATTCATGATGATTTCCTGCCTCTTTTTTAGTGGATGTCAGGATAAAAAACAGCAAACCGTAGATTTATCCATTCTAGATGAATTGGAACTTTCGGCTTGGGTGACTGAGTGGCAGTGGCAAAGTGGAGTGGGAGACCTCCGACAAGTTCAAGTTCTAGATAGGGCACAGGTTTTTGCAGCCTATTTTGACGGGGAGGATCACATATATTTACGGGACAAAATGGACGATGCCATTGGTGCTATGAAAATACTATCAAAGGAACGTAATATCCCACTCGATTTAACCATTGTTAATGATCAGTTTCTGCCTGATGGAACGGTCGTTCACAAAGACTCCGAACTAATTGGACGCTTGGTAGAAACGCCGGAAAGTCGTAAACGGCATATTGATAATATTTTGGAATACATCAACGCCTATCAATTCGAAGGGTTAGAACTAGATTATGAAAATGTAGATGGGGAAGATCTGTCAAACTTGCTTCAATTTTATAAAGAATTATATGATGTTCTGTTAGCACAAGGAAAGCCATTGCGTATTGTATTGGAACCCAACTTAGACGTCGAACAATACAATTTTCCTGTAGGGCCAGTCTACGTCATGATGGCCTATAACTTATTTGGCGGCCATTCAGGTCCAGGGCCAAAAGCAGACGATGAATTCATCCGCAAAGTAGTGGGTAAAATGAATACCCTTCCTGGGCAACCAGTTATCGCATTGTCGGCTGGCGGTTTTAGTTGGCAACATGGAAAAGATGAAACGAAAACCCTCACTGAAAAAGAGGCAGAAGAACTTGCTAGAAAAAGTGAGGTGAAGCCCATACGAGATCCATCTAGTGGCGGTATGTACTTTGATTATCAAGATGAACACGGTGATACGTACACAGTTTGGTACGGAGATCAGCAAACCTTGTATCAATGGATGAAAGTTGCGGCTGAAGAGGGACAAATGAGAGTTTCCCTATGGCGAATGGGTGGAATGGAAGACTCCACATTGAAATTCCTAAATAACGCAGTCAATTATAAAGCGAAAGTGAAAGGAGAAAACGAGATGTTTGCCAATCATATAAAAGAACTCAGGAAACAAATGAACCTGACGCAAGCTGAATTGGCTGAGCGGGTGGGCATCGGTCGTACAGCTTTATCCAAAATAGAGAATGGTGCTTACTATCCAAGTGCTAAGACCATGAAGAAAATATCGGATGTGCTCAATAAGCCAATAGGCGAAATATTTTTCAACACTGACATTTCGTAAAGGTGCGTAAAACTAGTACGTATAGTTGAGTTCTAGTGGGAGTCGTAATGCAATCGAAGGGAGTGAAGATTTGTGAAAGTATATATAGCTAATGAAAAGATTAAAATGCCTATAGCAAACGAAGAAGTAATCAGTAGAAAAGATATAGAAATTCCTATTCACTCGAAGTTGGTGCGACTTACCATTGTTCGCGCACCGGAGGGATATGGAAAGACCATGTTGCTAAGTAAATCATTTTCCCACATAACAGATTCGACGGCTTGGCTCACATTAGACGAAATGGATAACGACCCCATTCGTTTTTGGTCCTACATGATTACGTCATTAGAGAAAAGCGGCAATATGATTGATGCAGAAAAGTTATTGTCTTTCATCAAAACAAGTCCGCCCTATTACATGATTGTCGATATGCTGTTGAATGAACTAAATGCCCAACGAAGAAGAGTTACACTGATTCTAGATGATTATCATATAATCACGAATCCTGTCATTCATAACATGATGAACCAATTCATCGATTCTTTATTGCGTCATATAAAGGTTCTCATAACAAGCCGAAATGAAGTGCCGTTATCCGTTTCCAAGTGGCGGACAAAGGGCTGGGTGTACGAAATCGGTATCCAACAACTGCAATTCCAATTGAATGAAATCCGAGAGTTTTACGACAAGCGTTCTTCACTATCGAGATATTCAATATTTTTCTACGAGCAAGTATTACGTATTACAGAAGGTTGGCCTTTAGGTATTCAATTGATAAGTCTCAACGGATCAGCAGAAGATCCCCAATGGAATGTGGAGGAATCTTCCGTCCTATCACCTGTCGTAGCAAATTACTTAGTGTATGAAGTATTGTGCAGTCTCACTCCCTTCATGCAAGACTTTCTCATGCGTACATCGGTATTACAATATGTAACACCCGAAAGTTGTAATCAGTTATTGAATCGTAATGATAGTGAAGAAGTCCTGAGAGAAATAGAAAAGAGAGGTTTGTTTCTTAATCAGTTAACCGACAGTCAACTGACGTACACGTACCATAGTCTATTTTCAATTGCCTTACAGAATGAAAGACGTCGACATTTTTCGAATGACTGTATAAATGAGGTGTATGTTAAAGCAGCACATATCCGCTATGGACAAGGCGATTATGCAACAGGAATTGAGTTGGCGATTAAAGGGGAGTTATTTGATGTAGCTGATCGTTGGATTAAAGAGAATCTGGTAAACATCATTTTATCCAAACAGACCGAGACATTCATGCGATGGATGTTGATACTACGTAAAAGCTCTTTCGAACTCCATGCGGAAACGCTTGCAGTATATGCGTTCAATCTAGCCATTCAGTTTGAAATGGAAAAAGCGGGATTGATTATTCGAGAGCTTGACCGTAGGGATCAAAAAACAGGTTGGAAAAAGGAAGACTCGTTAGAAGATGCCACACTAATTTTAGACATTGTAAAAGTGTTTATGTTGTTTACACAGGGTGGTCCGACAGAGAAAAAAGACTTAGGTTCGCAAGAGCGAATTAACAATCATTCATTTTCCGCTGATTTACGATGGAAAAACGTATCGATGACGTATAACCACTTTCAACCTCAATTGCTGAGAACTTGTTTAGGCAATAGAGGTGGACTACACTCTGTCAAACGACTGTCTACACTGAATGACGTCTTACGTACTGATAAATTCCTTGCTCATAATTTGGCAGGATACAGTCATGGTCTACAAGCGGAAGCCTTCTATGAAATGAATCTATTATCCGAATCCACGTATTATATGAAAAAGGCTATAGAATATACTGATCGTCATAGTGATGCAGGCTTGTCTATACCCATGTACATTCTACAGGCTAAAATGTATCTGGCTAATCAGCAGTTCGTTAAAGCTCAGGCCATATTAAACCACGCGATGGAATCAACGGTTAATACTAACTGGCAATGTATTTTAATTATAATGAAAGCACTAGGCTATATTCGTGAAGGATCCTTCGACCAGGCAGAGATTGAATTGAACAGATCATATAATTTAACACATCGGCAAGCGAAATTTGATATGGAGTTCAGGGTGCTTGTACAAGCGCGACTGCATATGGCCAAAGGCAATACGCGAAAAGCCCTTTATTGTATTGATCAAGTTACGCAAGAAGCTAAAGAAGCATTGCATATAGCAACTACCATCGAGGCAAAGATATTGCGGTCCATCTGTATGTGGAATAACAACAAAAAAAGGATAGCAATCGATATACTTCATGAAGCATTGGAATTAGCGGTAAAGTCGGGCTTTAAACGCATGTTTTTGGACGAAAAAGCATTGAATCCAGTGCTAATGAGTTATATAAAATGTCGAATGAACTTTGAACAACCGCATTGGAAGACAGTTCCGCTTGTCTTTGCAGAGTCGCTACGGACGGATCATATCGCTCATCGTGCGGCTGCTCATCAAAGTAGTAAACCCAATTTAACTCCCCGCGAGGAAGAGTTGATTAAGGCACTCGCAACCGGCTCATCCAACAGGGAGATTGCGGAACAGCTTTTTCTTTCGGAAGGAACCGTTAGAGTGTACTTATCGAAAGTCTATAAAAAACTCAATGTTAGCTCACGGACTCAAGCAATACTGCAAGTCATGGATTGGCAGTAGAACAAAATATACTACTATTGATTAGGAGGTGACGGTCATGACCACATTACTAGCCTCAAAATTACAAAAACCTACCGTACGTGATGAGTGGATTAGCGGAGAGAATATGATTGCTGTCCAACATGAAGCAGTGCAATCAAAGGTACTGTTCATTACTGCTCCAACAGGTTATGGAAAGACAACATTTTTGACTAGTTGGTCAGGTAATTTGAATGAAAACGTCGCATGGTTGACAGTCGATGAAACTGATAATGATGCAGAGCAATTTTTTCGATATATCCTCTATACAGTCTACTCGGCGTGCAATTTGCTTCCGCAAGAAAAATTACAGCTAAAACTTGTCGATGCAGACCGCAACGATTTGAACACGATGTGGAATTTCTACAAAGAACTAGGTAATGTAATGACAAAGCGGGTTCGATTAATTATTGACGATTTTCATCATATTACTGCTCCAGAACTGTTGGAAATGATTCAGTATTTTGTAATGGATTTACCCGAATCCTTGAAGATATGCTTTGCTAGTCGCCACCTCCCTCCTTTTACACTTGCACTCTGGCAATCCTTATTCACTGTTACTGAAGTGAAAATGCAGCATCTGCGTTTTACGGTCGTAGATATGAAAAAATATTTGAAAAACCAACCCGAACAGCAACAATCAGTATGGCAAGAATTCGTGCAGACAGAAGGTTGGCCTGCGGCACTACGAAATGTTGTGCAGTCACAAAATACGTATGATCTGCAGCATTCTGGAAGGTACACTATGAATGTGTTAATGAATGATCTATGGGGTGAATTTTCAAGCTCGGCACAGCATTTCCTTTTAACAACATCCATCTTGAATACAATGGATCAAAGAATATGCGACGCATTACTCGGGAATAATGAAAGTCTGGTCCATTTACAAAATTTAGAGGAAAAAGGCTTTTTCATAGAAATGGACACGCAAAAAAACGCATATTATCGTTATCATCCCCTTTTTTCTATAGCCTTACAGCAAAAGTTGCAACAAACCTATTCAAAGGAGTTTGTATTAGAGCTTCATAAAAAAGCAGCAGGTGTATACTTCCAGCAAGGTGATATTGTATGTGCAATCACACACGCATTGATAGGAAAGGCGTATCCACTTGCAACTACTTGGATGATGAATCACGGCGTGGACATTATCAAAAGTCGAGAAACCTCTACTTTCATATCTTGGTGCCGTGAATTTGAAGAAGCTCATATTCCATTAACTTTGGATCTTCAGTTACTGTATGCTTTTTCTCTTCTTTCCGAGCACCAAATAGATGCAGCGGATCTCGTCACAAGTAAAATGACAACACAAGAGAATCGAAAAGAATGGAATGCTTTTACCAGTAGAAGCCCATCCGCTCCCTACGACTATTTCTTAATCAAGTCCTACATTACGATCATCCGAATGGGCGGTGTGACAGAAGTAGGGGAGTGGCTGCAAAAAGGATTTGATTTTAACGTAGAAAAACGCTCTAAGCTATATTTACTGCCACTTCAGTTCAATAAAACCGAGCCTACGTTATCACGTACACCATTGGGTTCACGTAAAATGTCAGCAACCCCTGAACAACAGAAATACCTATTGGAAAAGCAATCTTGCCAAGCAAATAAACTTTCTATAATCGGTTACTATCACGGAATTCAAGCGGAAACATTGTATATGAAAGGCTTAATGAAAGAATCTAGAGAACACCAAGTAGAAGCACTTCTGTCAGCCCATCACTTCCAAGATCCAGGTCTACTAATTCCTATGTATGTATTGAGTTGTAAGCTACATATGGCAAATGGCGAAATGGAAAATGCGCATGGAACGTTGCAGAGTGCCCTGTTTTATACAGAAGATAGCTACTGGAAAGACTTTTTATATGCATTTGAAGCATTTATTTACTTGAAGCAAAGTCGTCTAGAAGAAGCAGAAATCTCCTTTTTGAAATTGAAGGAGGATTTCGTGGATAATATTCAACATCCATTTGTCACACTCGTAGATGTAAGACTACTTTTGCAAAAAGGCCAATGGAGGGAAGCGTTAAAGAAAGTAGTACATGTGAAAATTGAAGCGTTACAGGAAGGGCAAATTGAGACATTTATCGAAGCAACAATTTTAGAAAGCTTGTGTTACGCCTATCAAGAGTACTGGTTGGAAATGGCACATTCTTTACATGAAGCCATGGTTTATAGTAAAGAATATGAATATGCGCAGTTATTTATCAAAGAAGAGACAATAGGTTCACTGTTGAAGGAATATGTCAGAGTTCGTAAACAACAACATGATGTGAACTGGACGCACGTTCCGTATTTCTATGTAGATCGACTAGTACAGGCAACAAATAACAGAATTCTATCATAGTGTTGCTGACACTACGCGAAAAAAAGTGAAAATAAAAAATACTAGTTAGGTTAACAGCGTATAAACAATAGAGTGTGACTTGAAAGCGATACTCCTTTAGTCAGGAGTGTCGCTTTTTGCTATACTGAGTAAAGGTAAAGGAGTGCGTAATAAATGAAATATCAAGATCGTCCACTTGTGCAAGCATTGCAGAATTTTCATAACCGAAAACCTGTTTCATTCCACGTGCCGGGACATAAAGGGGGCACATTATCTGATTTGCCGTCCGCTGTGCGTCAAGCACTTGCTTATGATCTGACGGAGCTGACAGGACTAGATGACTTGCATGAACCGGCAGAGGTAATTAAGGAAGCAGAAGATAAGTTGGCAAATCTTTATGGCAGTGAACGGAGTTTCTTTCTGGTGAATGGTTCGACTGTGGGAAACCTGGCTATGCTGTATGCAACAGTTCAGCCGGGAGACTGTGTAATGGTGCAACGTAATGCACATAAATCGATATTCAATGCACTGGAACTGACAGGTGCGATTCCGGTTTTTCTATCTCCAGAATGGGATGATCCAACGCAAACAGCTGGAACAGTATCATTGAAGACCGTAAAAGAAGCACTCAAGAAGTATCCGAATGTGAAAGCGGTCGTTCTCACCACACCTACTTATTATGGAATAATAAATAGAGATCTAGAACAAATTATAGAAGTATGTCATAGCTGTAGTTTACCGGTTCTCGTTGATGAAGCGCATGGTGCGCATTTTATAGTGAATGATGCATTTCCAACAAGCGCACTCGAACTCGGAGCCGATCTGGTCGTTCAGTCGGCGCATAAAACATTACCCGCGATGACAATGGCCTCTTTTTTACATATACATTCGCAATTTGTAAAAGTGGAAAGAGTTGCACATTATCTTCAGATGTTACAGTCCAGTAGTCCGTCTTATTTATTGATGGCATCCTTGGATGATGCAAGGTATTATGCAGAAACGTATGACGAAAAGGACTATGAGAGTTTTCGACTATACAGAAGTAATGTAGTCCGTGATCTATGCAACATAGCGCGTATCGAAGTAGTAGAGACTGATGATCAACTGAAGTTGCTCATTCGCGCAACAGGTCATACCGGATACGTCTTGCAGGAAGCATTGGAGCAACAGGGTATTTATCCCGAGTTGGCTGATCTATACCAAGTGTTGCTAGTACTGCCCTTAGTGAAAGCGAGGGACGCGGAACATGGCATTGACCTAGTGGACAAATTTAAGATAGCGATGGAGTGGATAGAAGGGAAAGAAGCTACTTCAGTACGGTTTAACAGCTTTTCATCAATTAATTTTACGTCAACGGTAGTATACACAGCAACTCAGCTTCATAGGATGGATATGGAATGGGTGAGTATGCAAGACGCAACTGGAAGAGTGGCAGCGGACGCGATTATTCCGTATCCACCGGGCATTCCACTAGTATGTGCGGGAGAGCGTATTTGTCAAGAGCACATGAAACAAATGCAGGATCTATTGACGTCCGGCTGTAGATTTCAAGGAGCAATCAATGGTAAGACGAAACAAGTTAAAGTAGTTTTGGAATAGATAGGGGATAAAAAGATGGCTGGATTATTCATTAGTTTTGAAGGGCCGGAAGGGGCCGGCAAGACGACTGTATTGCAAGCAATTGCGGAACGTTTATTGGCACAAGGACAAGATGTAATCATGACACGAGAACCGGGTGGAATTCCTATTGCAGAAAAAATTCGTGAAGTCATCTTGGATTCAAATCACAGTACAATGGACGGTAAGACGGAAGCGCTGTTGTATGCAGCTGCACGTAGACAACATTTAGTAGAAAAAATCATACCTGCACTACAACAGAATAAAATTGTTCTATGCGACCGTTTTATTGATAGTTCATTGGCATATCAAGGGTTCGCACGTAAATTAGGCATCGACGAAGTACTGGCAATCAACTTATTCGCGATTGAAGAGTATATGCCGGATTGTACTATTTTCTTCGATGTGCCGCCCGAAGTTGGACTAGCCCGGATATGGAGAGATAAGGAACGTGAACAGAATCGTCTAGATTTAGAAAAAATGGAGTTTCATGAGCAAGTGTACAAAGGCTATCAAGAAGTGATGTTACGGGATGAAGGGCGAATACAGATAGTTGACGCACAACAATTACCAGCACAAGTAATTGAAAATGTTTGGCAAATTGTAAGTACGGAAGTCAACTTACATAAGAATTCATGATATAATAAAGAAGAAATACGTTTTATGAGAAATCGGAAAAGGGGAGAGTACATTGAAACTGATTGTAGCAGTCGTACAGGACCAAGATAGTAACCGATTATCTTCCGCATTGACTAAAAGTGATTTTCGGAATACAAAATTAGCCAGTACTGGTGGATTCCTTCGCGCAGGTAACACAACATTTCTAATGGGTGTGGAAGATGAGTTAGTCTCCAAAGCACTAGATTTAATTCGTGATAATTGCCGTTCTCGTGATCAAATGGTTGCACCGGTTTCACCAATGGGTGGTAATGCGGACTCATATATTCCGTATCCAATTGAAGTAGAAGTAGGCGGAGCTACTGTATTTGTCTTGCCAATTGAGCAGTTCCACCATTTTTGATTTAGAGGTGAATGCTGATGAAAGTCAATGGTGAATACCGTACAGGGATGGATAAATTATCGCCTGATCCTCTTCGGCATGCACAGGGTAATCCCAAGTTTGGACAAATGGTAGAAAAACAAGGATCACGTCTGCAAGGAGAACAGATTGCCCGGTTGTTTGGGGATATCTCAAGTGCTGGAGATCGTCTCGCAAGGTCTCGAAATTTACGTGACATGGCGAAATACAAGATGCTGATCAAACGTTTTTTGAAAGAGGCAGTAGATTCAGGTATTGAGTTAACACAATCTCATACATGGAACCAGTTCGGTGAAGGTCGCCGGTTGAATTTGGTGCAAACAATAGATGAAAAACTAATCGCGTTGACGGAAGCACTGTTGGATGAAGAAGAATCATCCATTGATTTACTCGCCAAAATTGGTGAAATCAAAGGTCTTCTGATCAATTTATATACGTGATCCCGTGCCGCACTCACATGTAGCACGGGGTTTTTTGCAACATCTTTACTAACTAAGGAGGAGCTTGCATGTCACAGACGTTGCACGACCATGCATTGCAGTCTCAGAAGCAAGTTATCGACAAATTAACTATGATTCATAAAAGACAACGTATTGGACATGCCTATTTATTTGAAGGTTCGAATGGTGCAGGCAAAGAGGCAGTTGCACAATATTTCACGAAACTGCTATTATGCATGAATCCGAAAGAAAATGTTCCATGTGAAACATGTCACTCGTGTAAACGTATAGAATCAGGTAATCATCCGAACGTAGTCTGGATCAGACCTGATGGACAGGACATCAAAAAGGATCAAATGTCTGAATTAATTATAAAAATGACGAAAAAAGGGTATGAAGAGGGACGGAAAGTATATGTGATTGTTCATGCGGAGAGAATGAATGCCTCAGCAGCCAATACATTGCTGAAGTTCCTTGAAGAACCTGAAGGAAATGTCACAGCTATTTTACTTACGGATTCCTATCCATCCATTTTGTCAACAATTCAATCACGGTGCCAGCGAATTTCGCTTCAGCCGATGAATCGCCAAAATAGTATTGAAAGTCTCGTGGAAAAAGGAGTTACAGCTTCTATGGCATCTACTGTAACGATGATGACAGCAAATGTTGAAGCGGCTTATAGGATGGCTCAAGAAGATTCCTTTGTACAGAGACGGAAATTAGTGTTAAAATTAGTAGAGGCAATCGAACAGCGATCCCCAGGTGAGGCGTTGCTGTTCATTCAGACAGATTGGATGCCTGTCATGAAGGAAAAAAGTGATTGTGAACAAGGCCTTGATTTGCTTCTCTTCGCGTACCGTGATATTGTGGCGGTGAAAGCAGGTTTGCAATCAACTATATCGTATCCCGATCAATTAGAAGTCTTCACGGGACATTCTGTCAAAAATACTTATAGCAGTTTAACTGTTAAAATAGATGCCGCCTTGCAGGCGAAAAAACGATTGCATCAAAATATGAATCGTACGCTTTTACTAGAACAATTGGTGCTTACTATGCAGGAGGGGTTATCGTTTGTATAAAGTCGTAGGCGTCCGCTTTAAAAAAGCGGGAAAGTTATATTATTTTGACCCATTGGATATGCCGATTGAAATTGGCGACTATGTCATTGTGGAAACAGCACGAGGTGTAGAGTACGGTAAGGTAGCCAGTCGAAGTAATGAAATAGATGATGAAGATGTCGTCTTGCCACTGAAAAAGATCATTCGTCTTGCAGATGAGGGTGATCGTGAACGAGTCAAAGAGAATGAGCAAGAGGCAAAGGAAGCATTTGATGTCTGCGTTGAAAAAATTACAGAACATCAATTAGATATGCGTTTAGTAGATGTGGAATATACATTTGATCGTAATAAAATTGTTTTTTACTTCACCGCTGAAGGCCGAGTGGACTTCCGCAACCTAGTAAAGGATCTCGCTGCGATTTTCCGGACGAGAATTGAATTGCGCCAAATCGGTGTACGTGATGAAGCGAAAATGCTAGGCGGTATCGGTCCATGTGGTAGAATGCTTTGCTGTTCAACATTTTTAGGTGATTTTGAGCCGGTATCTATCAAGATGGCGAAAGATCAGAACCTTTCATTGAACCCATCAAAAATTTCGGGTCTATGTGGTCGTTTGATGTGTTGTTTGAAGTATGAAAATGATGCATATGAAGAAGCGAAAACGCTAATGCCCGATCTAGGTAAACAAGTAGTTACACAAGATGGAGTAGGAAAAGTAGTCGGACTGAACTTATTGGAGCGTGTACTTCAAGTGAATATGCCGGCATTTGAACGAGTAGTGGAATATGCGTGGAGTGAGATTGAGGATTTACAGAAAGAAACAGCTCAATTGACTAAATGATGAGGTGGAACAGTTGAAAGAAGTGAACTTTCTTGACAGGGTAATGGATTTTGAACAACAGTTGGATTCTATGCAAAAACAATTCCGGGAACTCATTGGATTTGTTGCAAAGATGACTGAAGAAAACCACTCGCTTCGTCTGGAAAACCATCATCTGCGAACGCGACTTGATGAAATCGATAAGATTACACAAGAAATAGAAGAGGCCGCGCGTGATGAACGTCCAAAGAAGCTTGACGTGGGCGAAGGCGTAGACAATCTAGCTCGTTTGTACAATGAAGGTTTTCATGTGTGCAATGTGCACTACGGCAGCAGCCGTAAAGGCGAAGATTGTCTATTCTGCCTGTCATTCTTAAATAAACAGAACGGTTGAGAGGTCAATTCCTATTTTTAGGTATTGGCTTTTTCTTTTGATTGAAGGAGTGTAGATTGTGAACCTAGAAAATGATGAACGAATGGACTATTTATTGGCAGAGGACTTGCGCATCATTCAAAGCTCTTCTGTTTTTTCCTTTTCACTAGATGCAGTGCTGTTGGCACGTTTTGCCTATATGCCGATCCGAGGAGGAAAGATTGTTGATTTATGCACAGGTAACGGTGTAATCCCTTTGTTCATGAGTGCCCGGACGAAAGGCGAAATCATAGGTATTGAATTGCAAGAACGCCTAGCGGATATGGCGCATAGAAGTGTAGTGCTTAACGGTCTAGAACAACAGATCACGATTGAAAATGGAAACGTCATAAATATTGCAAAAAAAATTGGTTATGAGTTATATGATACGGTTACATGCAATCCTCCTTATTTCCCGGCAAATGAAAAAAGTGCTAGAAACAAAAGTGAGTATTACACGATCGCTAGGCATGAAGTAGAGCTAACACTAGATCAAGCAGTGAAATCTGCAAGTGAATTATTGAAACAAGGTGGGAAAGCAGCATTTGTTCACCGTCCCGGTAGACTTCTTGACATCATCACATCCATGAGGCAGTATCGTTTAGAACCAAAGCGTATTCGTTTCGTCTATCCGAAAGAAGGGAAAGAAGCAAATACACTATTAATCGAAGCAATTAAGGATGGAAAACCTGATCTTAAAATTCTACCTCCTTTATATGTCTACCGTGAAAATGGAGAATATACGGATGAAGTAAGGCGGCTATTGTATGGGGAAAATTGAGCACTTCTTCTATGTACTAGTATGCAATGACGGATCATATTACGCTGGATATACGAATGATTTAGAACGCCGCTTACGTATACATAATGAAGGAAAAGGCGCAAAGTATACGAGAGGGCGTCTACCTGTAAAGTATATTTATCAAGAATTATTTGAAACTCAACGGCAAGCGATGCAAGCAGAGTATCAGTTTAAGCAATTAACCCGAAAACAAAAAGAACAATATATAAAAAAGGAGCGGTCCACATGATTACGTCACAAAAGAGTGCTGAAGCAACAGAGTTCGGGAAGTTGTTCATCGTAGGCACACCAATCGGCAACCTCGAAGATATGACATTCCGTGCAGTTCGGATCTTACAGGAAGCAGATTATATTGCGGCGGAGGATACGCGTAATACGATTAAATTATGTAATCATTTTGAGATTACTACACAAATGATCAGTTATCACGAACATAATACACGTGTGGCAGGAGAAAAAATAATAGAACTCCTTCAAGATGGGAATAACATTGCTATTGTCAGTGACGCAGGGATGCCATGTATTTCAGACCCCGGCGCAGATCTTGTGGAATTAGCGATTGAACAGGGATTCGCTGTCGTTCCCGTTCCGGGACCGAACGCAGCTATTACAGCATTAGTAGCTTCAGGTATTACAGCGCAACCGTTTTTGTTTTTTGGATTTCTATCGCGTCAAAAAAAGGAATTAAAAACACAGCTTGAGAAGTTACAGCACTATGAGGAAACAATAATATTTTACGAGGCTCCACATCGCTTAAAACAGACATTGCGCGGTTTAGTAGAACAATTTGGAGATAAACGAAAAATCGTGATGGCCCGTGAATTAACGAAGCGATTTGAAGAGTTCTTAAGAGGAACGATTGCAGAAGCAATAGAGTGGGCAGAATCCAATGAAATCAGAGGGGAGTTCTGTTTGATTGTGGAAGGTAATCAGAACGTGCAACACGAAGCCGCAATTGCTTGGTGGACAGACCTATCCATTAAGGAACATGTAGAACGTATAATAGAAGAAAAGGAAATTCGTTCGAAAGATGCGATCAAAGAAGTGGCAGATGTCCGTGAGTTGAGTAAACGAGATGTTTATCAAGCCTATCATGTAGGGTAAGAAAAAATCCTGAACGTGTCCACGTTCAGGATTTTTACAAATTAATTGATTTTATTTTGAATTTCATCCATCAATTGCTTTGCACCTTCAGGACTCAAAATTAACTTACCATCGATCAAACGAAGATTATCATCCGACACTTCTCCTGTAATCGAACATGTCATATTAGGCATGTACTTTTTTAAGATGATTTTGTCGTCATCCACGTATATTTCTAACGCATCTTTTTGCTCAATACCGAGCGTACGACGAAGTTCAATCGGGATCACAACACGACCTAGCTCATCAACTTTTCTCACAATTCCAGTAGACTTCATGGAAAAAATTCCTCCTACACTCCAGATTTAACATTCGTCAAAATTCGACAGGATTCTCTTGCCTGTTAAATATCATACCAACTCTTCCAATAACCGTCAATCATCATAACTCAAATAAACACTATTAATATTTATTAATTATTTGATAGGTAAAAAATGAGAGATGCTGAAGGTATGGGGATCGTAGCCAATGAGCAAGCTGAAAGAAGTTATAAAAATATAAGGTTCGGAGGAGAACATGGCACTTTCGTGCAACATCCTATAAAATGAAAATATACATTAATTATTTGGAGGAATTACGCGTGGAGAATCAATCAAAAACATTTTATATCACAACACCTATTTATTATCCAAGTGGGAAATTTCATATAGGAACGGCATACACGACAATTGCATCGGATGCAATGGCGCGATATAAGCGTTTACGTGGCTACGATGTCAGATTTCTAACTGGAATGGACGAGCATGGCCAGAAGATTCAAGAAAAGGCAGAAGAAGAAGGTCTGTCACCAATTAAATACGTCGATGGCATTGCAGATATTGCGAAAGATTTGTGGAAACTGATGGATATTTCTTATGATGACTTAATCCGTACGACGGAAGATCGTCACAAGACAATCGTTGAAAAGATATTTAAGAAGTTTCTTGATAATGGAGATATTTATAAAGGAAAGTATGAAGGATGGAAATGCGTTCCATGTGAATCATATTTCACCGAATCGCAACTAGTAGATGGAAACTGTCCAGACTGTGGTCGTCCAGTTCACCGAGTAGAAGAAGAGTCATACTTCTTTAATATGAAAAAGTATGCAGATCGTCTGCTTGCGTATTATGAAGAGAATCCTACATTCATTGAGCCGGAATCACGCAAAAATGAAATGATCAATAACTTTATTAAACCAGGTCTTGAAGATTTATCTGTTTCCCGTATGTCATTTGACTGGGGAATTAAAGTGCCTGGAGATCCAAAACATGTTATTTACGTCTGGGTCGATGCATTGACGAACTACATTACAGCACTTGGTTATATGTCCGATGACGAGTCTTTATTCGATAAGTACTGGCCTGCGGATGTTCATGTGGTAGGTAAGGATATCGTTCGTTTCCATACGATTTATTGGCCAATCTTCCTGATGGCACTTGACTTGCCATTGCCGAAGAAAGTATTCGCACATGGTTTCATCATGATGAAAGATGGCAAGATGTCGAAATCTAAAGGCAATGTAGTTTATCCAGAAATGCTTGTTGAACGCTATGGCCTTGATGCTACACGTTATTTCTTGCTTCGTGAATTACCATTTGGTCAAGACGGTGTATTTTCACCGGAAGCATTTGTCGAGCGTATTAACTATGACTTAGCGAATGACTTAGGAAACTTATTGAACCGAACCATCTCAATGATCAATAAATACTTCGATGGCGAGGTTCTGACTGAAGGTCTTGTACCAACTGAATTTGATGCACCATTACGCGATATGATTCAGCATACAGTGAAGAAATATGAGGTTTCTATGGAAAAGATGCAATTTAGCGTCGTACTTTCTGATGTATGGGCATTAATTTCCCGTACAAATAAATATATTGATGAAACGTCTCCGTGGATATTGGCGAAGTCAGAAGAAGATCGCATGAAATTGGCTTCAGTTATGTATCACTTAGCGCTATCCCTTCATCATACAGCGGTTCTCTTACAGCCATTCATGACAAACGCACCGAAACAGATGATCGAACAACTAGGTCTGTCCGAAGATTCATTAGGATGGAATACTTTAGATGAGGGCTATGCAATCGAAGCGGGCACAACAGTCATCAAGAAAGGCGTTCCTATCTTCCCGCGTCTGGAGACAGAAGTAGAAGTTGAGTACATTCGCCAGCAAATGGCCATTACTGCACCTGCTGAAATGGAAGAGAAACTGGAAGAAGAAACAAATGAAATCACGTTTGAAGAATTCATGAACGTAGACATGCGTGTAGCGACTGTCACGGCGTGTGAAAAAATACCAAAAGCCGACAAGCTGTTAAAGTTACAAGTAGACTTAGGCTATGAGCAGCGTCAAGTAGTATCTGGCATTGCACAATATTACAATGCTGAGGATGTAGTAGGCATGAAAGTCATTGT
This sequence comes from Sporosarcina sp. P16b, assembly GCF_002743065.1. Lineage (NCBI taxonomy): Bacteria > Bacillati > Bacillota > Bacilli > Caryophanales > Caryophanaceae > Sporosarcina > Sporosarcina sp. P16b. The sequence continues at coordinate 24,461 of NZ_PDYO01000013.1, forward strand.
CGTTGCGAATTTGAAGCCGGTTAAACTACGTGGTGAATTATCACAAGGCATGATTTTGGCAGGCGAAAAAGATGGCGTGCTAAAACTTGCGACAGTTGATCCAGCATTAGAGAATGGCGCACAAGTAAAATAATTGATCACGTAATAAAGCTGTCATTAGAGGTCGGAATCCACGACTTCTGGTGGCAGTTTTTTGCGTTTAGGTATCAATTAGGTCATTGGAGAGTAGAATGCGGAGTTATGTTGTTGCGCATGAGTGATTATGCCTGTCCTGTAATGGTTTGGAGACTTGGCAAGTAGGAGACAGTTGTCGGATGAATCCTCAGAATAGTTATTTTACAAGGATACTGGTTCTGCCGGGAGACTTATGCGATGTGTCTAGTTGAAGAAATGGAAGAAGTGTTTACCTTTTCAATCGCACTTTCTTGGTCTAGAAAAAAACAATTTCACTTAACCTAGAAAGCGATATACCCACTTTGCTTGATTTTATGTCGTAAATGTTACAACAAACTTATAAATGTCGAAATTCTTCCATATACCCCCTAATACTTTTGCACGTCTAGTAGTAAAGCGTTTCGAAAACAGTAGACGGAATAAACAAACTATTTGTTACACAACTGTAATACAAATGAGATGAAAGACACAATCAAAGACAATAGAATAGAAAACAGTGTTAGGAGAGATACTATGTTTATTGATACACATGTTCATTTAAATGCAGATCAATACGAAGAAGACGTGGAAGAAGTCATTCAACGTGCAATTGATGCAAACGTAGAAAAAATGGTCGTAGTTGGGTTTGATACAAAGACTATCAACAAGGCCATGGAATTAGTAGAACAATACCCATTCATCTATGGTGTTATTGGTTGGCATCCTGTTGATGCAGTAGATTGCACAGAAAGTGATCTACAATGGATCAAAGAGTTGTCGGCCCATCCGAAAGTCGTCGGCATTGGAGAAACCGGTCTCGATTACTACTGGGATAAATCACCGAAAGATATACAGCAAGAGTTGTTTCGTAAACAGATCCAACTAGCAAAAGAAGTAGATTTGCCAATCATCATTCACAATCGCGATGCGACAGGAGACGTAGTTCGGATTTTGCAAGAAGAAAATGCGGCAGAGGTCGGTGGGATTATGCATTGTTACAGCGGTAGTGTTGAAACAGCTGCACAATGTATAGAAATGAACTTTCTTATTTCGCTAGGCGGACCTGTAACGTTTAAGAATGCTAGAATGCCAAAAGAAGTAGCAACAAAGATACCACTAGACAAGTTGCTGATCGAAACGGATGCACCGTATTTGGCACCACATCCTTATAGAGGGAAGCGCAATGAACCTTCCTATGTCACATTAGTGGCGGAGGAAATCGCGCGGTTGAAAGAAGTGTCGGTTGAAGAAGTAGCAAAACAAACGACTGCGAATGCATTACAACTGTTTAAGATTCAGTGAACGACTTACGGCAATTATTTATTTAATAAATCTGGAATGCCTCAAGTTAAGAATGATTAGTAGTTTAGAAGTTTGACAGTGTAAAACAAACGCTTTATACTCAGCCGTGTAATGAAAGGGGAATTTTTTAACATGTCTCAGAAGAATACAAAGGTTATGCGCATTGCGCTTTTATTTATGGCGATAGCATTATTCGTAACCACAACGTCACTCGTACTGATTGACGGAAAAAAGAAGAATATCTCAATGGATCTTAATGGCAAGCAAATAGAATTACGTACAGCAGCGGCTACAGTCGGAGAAGTACTAGCAGCAAATGATGTAAACGTACAAAAGCATGATCTAGTAGAACCAACAGTGAACACACCCATTGAAAATGATACAGAGATCAAATGGCAAAAAGCAAACAAAGTAGTAATAGACGTAGATGGCAAAACTCAAGAACTTTGGACAACAGAAGCTACAGTGAATGATGTACTTAAAACAGCAAAAATTGAAGTCTCTACACATGACGAAATTGAACCCGCTCTAGAGACGAAGATTACGGAAAATCAACCAATTACGATTGCTAAAGCATTCCCTGTGATTGTTAAAGACGGCGGTAAAGAGCATACTGTATGGTCAACACAAACAACCGTCAGAAAGTTTTTGACAGATCAAAAAATCCGTCTTTCAAACTTGGATAAAGTAGAAGGCGACACAAATGCAAAATTGACGGCATCTAATGCAGTGGTTAACATTGCACGTGTTGAAAAGATCACAGATGTAATTGAAGAAACAGCGGACTTCAAAACAAAAAGAAAAACAGATATGACTATGCTCAAAGGTAAAGAGAAAGTTGTCACGAATGGTAAAAAGGGTAAACTACAAAAGAAATTCCAAATTACGAAAAAGAATGGAAAAGTAGTTTCTCGTGAATTGATTGGTAAGACAATGGTAGAAGAACCTACACATAAAGTAGTTCACGTAGGAGCTAAAGCGCCGAAAGTAGAAGTTGCAACTGCAACGCCGGCTATAGTAAAAGCATCTGCCAATACAACAGCAAAATCTTCAAGTACACCAGCACGGGCGCAAGTTGCAGTATCACGTGGTAACGATGGTGAACCAAGCGGCGGTAAAGAATTCTACGCCAATGCAAGTGCGTATACGGCTTATTGTAATGGATGTTCGGGTATTACAGCGACAGGTATTAACTTGCGTGCGAACCCGAATATGAAATTAATCGCAGTCGATCCACGAGTGATTCCATTAGGATCTAAAGTGTGGGTGGAAGGCTATGGTTATGCCATCGCTGGAGATACAGGTGGCGCTATCAAAGGAAACCGTATCGATTTACACATGCCTACCAAAGAAGCAGCTTACTCATTTGGTCGTCGTCAAGTGAAAATTAAAGTTATTAACTAATAGCAATGTACCGATAAGAAGAGAAAAACTCTCTCTCTTGTCGGTTTTTTCTGTTTCCTACCGGTATGGATGTACAGAATTGAAAAAACACAGTAAAATGGGAAGAATGATATCGTAAGAAAAGAGGAATAGTGTGAATATAGAAGAAGTAGTCGTGGTGGAAGGGAAATCCGACACTATTGCTGTCAAACGAGCGACAGGAGCAGATACGATTGAAACAAACGGTTCAGCGATTTCAGATAAGACGATCCAGCGCATACGCCATGCACAGCAGACGCGTGGAGTCATTGTATTTACTGACCCCGACTTTCCGGGCCGACGTATTCGGGCAATTATCGAAGAACAGATTCCCGATGTGAAGCATGCATTTTTACCAAAGAAAGAAACTATAGCAAGAAATGGACGGGGAGTAGGAATTGAACATGCGAACGATGAAGCGATTCGTCAAGCGTTGGCTTCTGTTTATACGGTGAGTGAGCATACAATAGAAGAGATCCCGATGGCAGTATTATTGGAAGCTAAATTAATCGGTCACACCGACTCAAGAAAGCGAAGAGAATGTCTGTCGGAGTTATTAAATATTGGGCAGGTAAACGGCAAAGGATTGAAGAAACGACTGGAGATGTTCCGAATTTCTATCGTAAAGCTGAATGAAGCGATACAAGTTCTTGATGAGGAGGAAATGAAAACAGATGTATAAAGATATAGCAACGCCAGTGAGAACGAAAGAAATTTTACAGAAACACGGGTTTTCCTTCAAGAAGAGTTTAGGCCAGAACTTCTTAGTAGATTCGAACGTATTGCATAATATCGTTTCTCACGCAGCGATCACGAAAGACACAGGTGTCATTGAAGTGGGACCGGGAATCGGTGCATTAACTGAACATCTCGCACGACAAGCAGGGAAAGTTGTGGCATTTGAAATAGACGGTCGACTGTTACCTGTACTCGAAGATACGATGTCTCCTTATTCGAATGTCACTGTGATTCACCAAGATGTACTAAAAGCGGATATTCATCAAGTGATTGAAGAGCAATTTGCAGACTATGAGGATATCGTGGTTGTCGCCAATTTACCGTATTATATAACAACACCAATCATCATGAAGTTCCTGATGGAAAAAGCCCGCGTAAGTCAGCTTGTCATCATGATGCAAAAAGAAGTAGCAGATCGAATCACAGCAGTACCAAGTACAAAGGCATATGGGTCATTGTCAATCGCTGTTCAGTACTATATGGATGCAGAAATATCTATGATTGTGCCTAAGACGGTGTTTATTCCTCAACCGAATGTAGAATCTGCCGTACTTAGTCTGACGCGCAGAGAAGTGGCACACGCTCCTGTAGTGGATGAAGACTTCTTATTCACTGTGACACAAGGTTCGTTCTTGCATCGTCGTAAGACGCTGTGGAACAATCTCCAGTCCTCACTTCCTGAAGGTAAGGAAAAAAAGGAATTGATTCAGCAAGCGTTTGAACAATCTGGAATAGATCCAGTCAGAAGAGGGGAAACATTATCGATACCGGAATTCATCAAACTGGCCAATGCACTATACCCTTACTTTGGCAAGACAAAACTGGAATAAAATTAATGACAATTTCATACGAAAAAATAGTGAATTTCATCATAAAGTGATTGACAAAGACATATACAAACTGTTAAAATAAAAATTTTGTTGACAAACGCTTGGGAAAATGTTATGCTTGTATTTAGTGAGGTGTAAGTAACATGCCAAAAACATTAGCAGACATTAAAAAGTCACTGGACGCTCATTTAGGGAAACGTCTCCACTTGAAAGCAAATGGTGGTCGTAAGAAGACGATCGAACATGCTGGAGTCTTGCGCGATACGTATCGTGCCGTTTTCGTAGTAGAGTTGGACCAGGATGACAATGCGTTTGAAAGAGTTTCTTACAGCTATGCTGATATTTTAACCGAAGCGGTTGAAATAACAGTCCTTGATGGTTCGGACCAAACGGCCTTTATCATCAAATAATTTATCATGCTATTTTAATTTATTTCCTAGTGAATCCGCCCAGAACGTTCAGGCGGATTTTTTATTACGTTAACTAATTGGAGTGTAATTTTCTCTGTTTGGCGCACACTATAGATGTCAGCCGAAAAGGAGGAAACTAAAATGGCGAGAAAAGGCGTCATGTCAGATCAATTGAAAATTGAAATCGCGAAAGAGCTTGGCTTTTATGATGTAGTACAGAAAGAAGGCTGGGGCGGTATCCGCTCTCGTGATGCAGGGAACATGGTAAAACATGCAATTGAAATGGCAAGTAGACAAGCGGAGGAAAGAAAATAATCCAACCGATGTCCGTAGAATCCAAAACAGGCTGACAAATGGAACTGCAAAGGAGAAATTACTTTGCAGTTCTTTTTTACGATAAAATTGTGGACTATCTACCAGTCATTATAACTGGTAGATAGCCCTGCAATCATATGGAATTATTTACGTTTCCACTGTTTACTATCACTCGGAACATTCGCGCGGGTCCACCATTTCGCTTCATATAGATTGCCGTCATAGATTACTTGATCGCCAGCAACGTATACATTCGCAGTGCGCCATTGCGGTACGCCGGTAGTGGCGGATTTTACTAGTTTCCATACTGCCGAATCTCCTGGAAGATCACCACGAGTCCACCATTTTGCTTCATATAAACTATTTTCATACAATACTTGATTTCCTACTAAATAAACAAGTTTCTTTTCCCAGTTCTTCACATTGGCATTAATAATCTTAATGAATTTCCAAACATCTTTCTTTTCTGGAGTGTCACCGCTCGTCCACCACTGTGCTTCGTATACGATACCCTCGTGAACCACTTGCTCACCAACTGTGTAAACGTTTTTCATCCTCCAGTCACGTAAGTTTGAGTTAGCAGGTTCTACTAGCTTCCATACAGCCGAATCACCGGGAAGGTCTCCGCGGGTCCACCATTTCGCTTCATATAAAGAACCTTCAAATCGTGCTTGATTTCCTTCAACATAAACCATGCCTTTATCCCATTTGCCCACTTGTTGGATTGGCTTCTCTATAGTAGATTTTTCTGGCTTCGTTTCAGGTACTGGTTTGCTAGGTAGAATAGGAGACATCTCCAAAGTCTTGTCCAACTCGGTTGGTAATGCTTGCTTTCCACCGAAATCTACGTCAATGACGTTATAGAATGCATTCTGTGTATCGCCTATATTCCATACAGCGAGGATCACGTGATAACCCGTACGTTCAGGTAAGTTGCAAGTATGCGTTACTTCTGAAGGGGGTTTCTGTTTCTTGCCATCTACTGCACAAAACTTCTGAAAATCTGCACGTTTTAACGGTTGGTTCGTATCCCATCCTGTACGTGTTATGTAATATTCCCATGAACTTGTAACATGTGGTGCTGTGAATTTCCATTTGAATTGATAGTCACCACTTTTCAATGCGACTTTGTGCCAACGAAGGCGGGTTTGTGTATCTAACTCAAAGAAAATATTTGCGCTGGCAATTTTACCATCGGCTGGTCCGCCAATTGGAAAGTTCCCGGACGCTTCTAGGCTCTGTGGCTCATAGATGATTCTCCCGCAGTTCCTATTATCGCCTTGCTTGCATAGTAGTGCTCGATTTTCTGGCTGGCTTACATAGCCGTGTGCAGAGACTTGATTTGTAAATGGAAAAGTGAATACTATTACAAAAAGTACACCGAATAGTATAGGCACGATAGTTATATGGGGCATTCGTAACTTCATTTCTTTCTTCCTCCTTGTAGTTTGGAATAACTAGGTTCAATATAGATTCATCATAGAAGCATTTCTTTTAAGAATCAATGTTTGAAAAACAGCACTAGTATAGGAGACTTGTTTAGTAATTAACGTAAATGTGACGTGAAAGAAATTTTTAACAGTAAAAATGGATAATAGTCAACACTATATACCTACGACTAGGAGTCTATATATATAGAAATTTCATTTACAATTTGAGTGAAAATAGGATATTATGCTCGACTACTTTTTTAGCGTTGTGTTGCACAACACATTATAGAAGGTTAATTCTGACTACTAAATTTTTATGTGATAGCAGTGTACTGTTGAAGTCTTTAGATAATAGAACTGCGTCAATGTATATAGACAAATTATGATTTTGCACTTAGCGAATTTGGTACATTTGTGTAGTAAAACAACGTCTTTTAACGTATTCAACTTTTCATTTAATGAACGTGATATAGTCATTACATCTTATGGCGAAAAGGAGATCAACACGTATGAAGAAAGTTTTTGCAGTAATTCTACTACTTATTTTAACGTTTTCAGTAGCTCCTAAAACACAGGCTTCCACTAAAGTATTTACGGATGTACCGAAAAATCATCCGAATTATACTGCAATTATGTATTTGTTAGAAAACAAAGTGATTGAACCTAGCGCGCGCTTTGGATTGAATGACAAAGTGTCACGTGAAGAAGTAGCGGTCATGGTGGCTAAAGCTACGGGCCTTGACGGGAAGAAAACGAAGACGAAGTTTAAAGATGTTCCTTCTAGCAGATATTCCTCTGGCTATATCAATTCCGCGGTGAATACGGGAATTATTAATGGATATCCAGACGGTACTTTCAAACCTACGCAAAAGGTAACGCGTGGACATATGGCTGCTTTCATTGCGAATGCGTTCAAACTGACGAAAGAAAAAGACATACGATTTAAAGACGTACCAAAGGGTTCTACTGCTTATAATGCGGTGCGTAAACTGGCTTTTGAAAATATCACCTCAGGCTATCCAGACGGTACATTTAAACCAAATGAAACACTAACCCGTTCTCATATTGCCGCTTTCGTAGCAAGAGCCATGGACCCCGCGTTCCGACCTGCACCGCCAGTCATGGTGACAAGAGGAATTCACTTCGGAATGGACCCGGCTCAAGTGATGAATGTTGAATCGAGGTCACCGGCAATATTGCTTTCTAATTTACGTGAGGGGAATAAACGATTATTGATCTATCGAACTACAAAGTATAATTACTATACAGATTTGATTTACTACTTCGAAAACAACAAGTTGCAGTTTATAACCTATGACTTTATGGGAGGCGAGGATCACTATCATACTTCGGATGAAATGTTTGCGATGTACAATGAATTAAACGAGCACGCGCAACGTGAATTTGGAGTGGACCATTATTCTGAAACTGACTATGAAACCACGTTTAATTCAGGATGGGAAAAGACCGGCTATGTCGTGATATTGACGGTGAACGATGATAATGTAAGTACAGCGGCGAATTTAGTGTACTTACCGAATTCGATGATAAAGTAACAATCAAATTAGTAGAGTTGCAGAGTGAACTAGCTTTGCAACTTTTTTTTATTACTAAGAGTGATAGTAGAAACTTCATTTTTCTATGATGTACGATATGATAGAGTGAATATTCATTATACGTACTAGGATTCACGGGGCCATTGCAGGAGGAGAAAGTGTGAAGATAGGAAATATATGTCGTGCACTATTCGTTGGTGTCTTTGTCGGTGTCATCAGCTTTATCAAGAAGTTGGTTTTTCCAGCTTTGAATTCGTTTTTATCGATTGCACTTATGGTAGCAGCTGCTTTAATCGGTTATTGGTTGGGAAATAAAGTATTGATGAGACGTGAGGAAAAGAGAAACAGTAAAACTACTACATAATCTTTCGAGGGGGTAGTAAAGATGTGGAATAAAAATGATGTAACAAAAAAGCTTGGAATTACATACCCAATCATTCAAGCAGGAATGGCTGGCGGTACGACCACACCTGAGTTAATAGCCGCTGTATCCAATGCAGGTGGCCTGGGTACGCTTGGGGCAGGCTATATGAAGGCGGAAGATATGAGAGAAGCGATAAAGAAGATAAAGGCATTAACGGATCAGCCTTTTGGAGTCAATTTGTTTATTCCTGAGGCGTCAGAGGTATCCGCAGATAAGATTAAAAAGGCCAATGAATTATTACGACCTTATCGTGAAGAGTTACACGTAGCCGAGCCTGAGGTAAAGCAAGCATCTAGCGCGAACTTTGATAAACAAGTGGAAGTCATAATTGAGGAGAAGATAGCGGTTTGTAGTTTCACATTCGGCGTGCCATCTAAAGAGAATATCCAAAGATTAAAAGAAGAGAACATCGTCGTTATGGGGACTGCCACAACTGTGAAAGAAGCTATGATCAATGAGAAGTATGGGGTTGATCTGGTCGTGATGCAAGGAAGCGAGGCGGGCGGGCATCGTGGTACATTTTCAGGAAGCTTCGGTGATTCCATGATCGGAACGATGTCGCTTGTTCCTCAAGCAGTGGACCATGTGCAGATTCCAGTTATTGCTGCAGGAGGAATTATGGACGGAAGAGGTGTCTTAGCAGCTCTCACACTAGGAGCGCAAGCGGTTCAAATGGGGACCGCTTTTGTGACGGCCATCGAAAGTGGTGCAAAAATACAACATATTGATGCCATTCTCCAAAGTACAGAAGACCAAACCGTCGTCACGTCAGTATTTAGCGGTAAACCAGCAAGAGGTATTCAAAATGCCTTTATCCATGACTTAAAACCTTACGAAGAAGAACTACCGGATTATCCTATAATGAATACATTGACGGCAGGGATTCGTAGTGAAGCCGCCAAGCAAAATCGTCCCGAATGGATTCATCTTTGGAGCGGACAGTCACCTCGCTTAAGTGCGAGACGAAATGCCGCGGATTTGCTGTCGCACATCGTTTTTCAAGTAGAAACTATCCTAAGTAACAGATGATTGGAGAGTAACGATGACTACACATAAAATGTATACAATGAGTTTTGCCAAAGTGTACCCGCTCTATATTAACAAAGCGGAGAAAAAAGGGCGCACGAAACTGGAGGTCGATGAAATCATTCGTTGGTTGACAGGGTACAACCAGGAAGAGCTGGAAGTACAGTTGGAAAAACAGACAGACTTCAAAACGTTTTTTGCGGAGGCTCCTAAATTGAATTCTTCACGGACGCTAATCACAGGTGTTATATGTGGGACTAGAGTGGAAGAAATGGAAGAATCAACGATGAAAGAAATACGTTATTTGGATAAACTGATTGATGAGTTGGCAAAGGGAAAAGCGATGGATAAAATCTTGCGCAAATAACGAATGAAATGTTAGGCATGCAAAAGTAACTGTAGGAATCATCTACTACAGAACTGTGGTACGGAATTTCACGTGACAAAGAGACCTGCAAAGCTTTTGCAGGTCTTTTTTATTTAATCCTCTTATGTTCTATCCATTCTGTGGTAATATATGAGCAAGAACAATGCAGTGGGGAGGGAGCTTTTATCATGATTTACGAAAAGGCGCCTGCGAAAATCAACTTAACATTAGATGTGTTAAGTAAACGGCCGGATGGCTATCATGATGTCGAGATGATTATGACAACGGTTGATTTGGCTGATCGTATCTGGCTATGTCCTACGACGGATCATGCCATTACGATTAAGTCATCTCATCGATTTGTGCCAAATGATCGCAAAAACTTGGCGTACCAAGCAGCAGATTTATTACGCAAACGCTATCGCTTGGATTACGGAGTTGAAATTACTCTGGATAAAAACATTCCGATTGCAGCGGGGCTGGCTGGCGGTAGTTCAGATGCAGCCGCGACACTTCGTGGATTAAACCGTCTATGGGAACTAGGCTTAACTTTAGACGAGTTAGCAACCCTCGGTGCGGAAATTGGATCAGATGTATCATTTTGCGTGTACGGCGGCACTGCAATTGCGAGAGGGCGAGGAGAAGACATTACACATCTACCTGCTCCACCTAACTGCTGGGTCGTGCTGGCGAAACCAACAATCGGTGTATCGACCGGAAATATCTACGGTCAGTTGAACTTATCTTCTATCGTACATCCGCAAACGGACCGTATGATGGAAGCGTTGCAAGAGAATGATTATGACAAGATGTGCGCATCACTAGGGAATGTATTGGAGCCTGTAACGATGGGTATTCATGAGGAAGTTGTCACACTCAAGGAACAAATGGAGCGTTTTGGTGCGGATGCTGTTTTAATGAGCGGTAGCGGTCCAACGGTATTTGGACTAGTGAAACATGAATCGCGTGTACCGAAAATTGTCAATGCGTTGAAAGGGTTTTGTCAGGACGTACATGCCGTGCGTATGCTTGGGGAACCTATTGTAGTTGATTAATGCCGGACGATTATGATAACCTACTTATAAAACATTCGGGTTTAGGAGTCGGTATTATATGAAATGGAAAAGAAGTGAAAGGCTTGTCGATATGACACGTCATTTGCTGGAGAATCCGCACACACTCATTTCTTTGACGTTTTTTTCGAACCGGTATTCAGCGGCCAAGTCCTCAATTAGTGAAGATCTTGGTATTTTGAAAGAGACATTTGAAGAGAGTAGCACGGGTCGCTTAGTGACGATTTCAGGTGCTGCTGGCGGTATTAAATATATTCCGTTAGCCGGCCGTGAGGAGATAGAGGAAGTTATTCATTCATTAATGAATGAACTAAGGAAATCGGATCGATTACTTCCTGGCGGTTATTTGTATATGACTGACTTATTGGGGAATCCCCGGTTTCTTGATCGAATCGGTAAGGTAATTGCGACAGCTTTCTTTGATAGAGAAATCGATGCAATCATGACAGTTGCAACAAAAGGTATTCCGATTGCTCATGCGATAGCACGTCATTTAAACGTGCCTGTCATCGTGGTTAGACGGGACAGCAAAGTGACGGAAGGTCCTACCGTCAGCATTAATTACGTATCTGGTTCTGCTCGCCGGATCCAGACAATGGTGCTGTCAAAGAGAAGTATGCAGAGCGGTCAAAAAGTATTGTTAACAGATGATTTTATGAAAGTGGGCGGCACCATGCAAGGCATGAAAAGCTTACTTGAAGAATTCAACTGCGAACTTGGTGGTGTGGCAGTCTTAGTAGAAGCCGAACATCTTGAGGAAGTACTAGTAGATGATTATCTTTCATTAGTGAAACTACATGCAGTTGATGAAAAGCGCCGTAAGATTGAGTTGGAAGAAGGGAATTATTTCACGAGAGGCGGGAATGAATTATGAAATATGTAAAAACAGAAAATGCACCACAAGCGATTGGACCTTATTCACAAGCTGTAAAAGTGAACGGGGTAGTGTACACGTCAGGACAGATTCCTCTGACGCTTGCCGGTGAAGTAGTTAGTGGCGGAATAGAGGCACAGACAAACCAAGTTCTTCAAAACTTGGGCAAAGTACTTGAGGAAGCGGGTTCAAGTTTACAACAAGTCATTAAAACCACAGTATTTATTCAAGATATGAATGAATTTGGAGCACTAAATGCCATTTATGAAGAACACTTCGGAGAGCATAAACCGGCACGCTCGACAGTGGAAGTGGCCCGTCTTCCTAAAGATGTACGAGTAGAAATCGAAGCGATTGCAATTTGTAAGTAATTGAATGTGTTGCCCGCCCTGACAGAATCTAGATGAGGGCGGTTTTTTCTCGTTAGTAGAAAAAGAATAGGTAGAAAGTAGCTAAATGTGTAAATGAGTACACAAATTTTAAAAATTCACAAAAGATTCTATTTTCATTCGAGGTGAAAACTAGTATTATAGAATCAGCACCAGTATTATGGTTAAAAAAGTAATCATACCAACTAACCTAGAATACGTTTAGTGTGAAAATGACAACAAGGGAGTGGGGAAAATGGAAATCACAGATGTGAGATTACGCAAGGTAGACACTGAAGGTAGGATGAGAGCAATTGCTTCCATTACGCTTAACGATCAATTTGTCATCCATGATATCCGAGTCATCGAGGGGAATGACGGATTATTTGTGGCAATGCCGAGCAAACGCACACCGGATGGGGAGTTCCGCGATGTGGCGCATCCGATTAATTCAGATGCACGAACAAAAGTACAGGAGTCCATCCTGGCAGCTTATCATCAAGTAGACGAACAGCAAGGGGAATTGCAAGAGGCTGTTCTATAATTTTATATCGTTTGAGAAAGCGTTTCCATACTTCATATTCATAAAAAGGCCATCTATTCGATGGCCTTTTTATCGTCTTGAAATTTAAGTGGAGAAGCTGGCAGCGGGATAGGGTGAGACAACTAAAGGAACGTAGTGACTAGTAGGCTCACCACTCCTAATCACTTGCATTTGAACGCATCATCTATATTTACCTACCACTCTTATTCCTATACCAATATATTCGCAAAAAGATTAACAATCATAAAATAAAGTTATGTAATTGTCAAGGGGATATGCTTGAAAAAAACAGTCATTTCCGATATAGTCAATTATGAATTTATCAAACAAGGATGGAGGCTGACAGATGACAAATACATATGCGATCGTCCTAGCAGCGGGACAGGGCACGCGAATGAAGTCGGATCTTTATAAAGTGCTTCATCCAGTCTGTGGCAAACCGATGGTAGAGCACGTGATCGACCACATTCGCGATCTTCACTCAGATCGGATTGTCACGATCGTCGGTCATGGTGCCGAGATGGTAGAGCAGACGCTGGGCAACAAAAGCGAATATGCGCTACAGACACAACAGTTGGGCACAGCACATGCCGTGCAACAAGCTGAGAGGGTACTTGCGGATCTTGAAGGTACTACGCTCGTCGTCTGTGGTGATACACCGTTAATCAGTACTGAGACAATGGCAGCACTTCTTGCACACCACCATGAAACGGAAGCGAAGGCGACCATACTTACTGCAATAGCAGATGATCCAACTGGCTATGGCCGCATCATTCGTGCGGAGAACGGTGACGTAATGCGAAACGTCGAACATAAAGACACGAATGACGAAGAGCGTCTCGTTAAGGAAATTAATACAGGCACATACTGCTTCGACAATCGCGTGTTATTCGACACACTGAAAAAAGTGAATAACGAAAATGCGCAAGGCGAATATTATCTTCCGGATGTATTGGGGATTTTAAAATCAGAGGGACAGCGAATTTCAGCTTATACGACGCCGAATTTCCATGAAACGCTGGGTGTCAATGATCGTGTAGCGCTGGCACAAGCAGAAAAAAATATGCGTCAATTGATTGCGGAGAAGCATATGCGCAATGGCGTTACAATTATTAGCCCTGATCAGACAGTGATTAGTGCGGAAGCTGAAATTGGACGTGATACTGTCATCCAACCTGGTGTACTCATTGAGGGCGCTACAAAAATCGGGTCACAATGTGTCATTGGTCCGAACAGTCATATCCAAAACAGTACAGTGGGCGACAACACGACGATTCACTCATCAGTCGTTCGTGATAGTAAAGTTGGAAATCAGACTGCTGTCGGTCCATTTGCGCACTTACGACCCGAAACACAGCTTGGTGATCATGTGAAAGTAGGCAACTTTGTTGAGGTGAAAAAATCTCAGCTTGGTGACGATAGTAAAGTTTCCCACCTCAGTTATATAGGGGATACAGAAATAGGTAAGAATGTTAATGTTGGCTGTGGTACGATTACAGTGAATTACGATGGGAAAAACAAGCACAAAACAGAGATAGAAGACAATGCATTTATTGGCTGCAATGCCAATTTGGTCGCACCGGTCACGATAGGAAAGAATGCGATTGTGGCAGCGGGATCCACAGTTACGAAAAATGTTCCAGAAAATTCACTTGCAATTGCACGTGTTCGGCAAGAGAATAAAGAAGGATACGTAAAAAACTAATCTTACCCAACCAACAGGAGGGCCATCATGGCAAATCAATATCCAAACGACAAACTGAAAATCTTTTCTTTAACTGCGAACGAACCACTTGCAAAAGAAGTAGCAGATCAAGTCGGGCTTCCGCTCGGCAAGCTCTCAGTCAAGCGTTTTAGTGACGGGGAAATTCAAATCAATATCGACGAAAGCATCCGTGGCTGTGAAGTATTTGTTATTCAATCAACTTCTAATCCGGTCAACGATAACTTAATGGAGCTTCTAATTATGTTGGATGCCTTAATGCGTGCATCTGCGCGTACGATTAACGTGGTCATGCCATATTACGGGTATGCACGTCAAGACCGTAAAGCGAGTTCACGTGAACCTATAACGGCTAAATTAGTGGCAAACTTACTAGAAAAGGCAGGCGCTGATCGTGTAATCGCAGTAGACTTGCATGCACCACAAATTCAAGGTTTCTTCGATATTCCAATCGATCACTTGATTGCAGAACCCATCCTAACGGAATACTTCCAGGATCAAGGATTAGCAAGCGATGATCTTGTTATCGTTTCACCTGACCATGGCGGAGTAACGCGTGCGCGTAAAATGGCAGATCGTATGAAAGCGCCAATTGCAATAATCGATAAGCGTCGTCCGCGTCCGAATGTAGCGGAAGTGATGAATATTGTTGGCAATGTAGAAGGAAAAACGGCTATTTTAATTGATGATATTATCGATACAGCCGGAACTATAACAATTGCTGCGAGCGCTCTAATTGAAAGTGGAGCAAAAGAAGTGTATGCTTGTTGTTCACACCCTGTTTTATCCGGACCAGCGATTGAGCGTATTAATAATTCTCAAATCAAGCAATTAGTGATTACGAATTCTATTAAATTGCCGGAAAGTAAACAATCTCCAAAAATCAAACAACTATCGATTGCGCCATTGTTGGCATCTGCTATCATTCGTGTGTTTGAGAACAAGTCTGTAAGTACATTATTTGAGTGATAATAAGTTAACTGATATCTTCTGATATTGAATATCCAAAGATGTATAAAAAACTTTTTGATGGGATAGGTGACTATACAAATGAGCACAATTAAGTCGAACTTAAGAGAAACTGACAAGAAGACAGTAAGCGAATTAAGAAAAAGCGGATGGATTCCTTCAGTAGTATACGGTTATAAAACAGAAAGCACGCCAATCGCAGTAAAAGAGCGTGATCTTCTAGATACACTTCGTGAAACAGGAAGAAACGGCGTAATCAAATTGACTGTTGACGGCAACGATGTAAACGTCGTATTAAACGATTATCAATCTGACGTTTTGACTGGTTTCCTTACACATGCTGACTTCTTGGCGATCAATATGACAGAAGAGCTTGAAGTAGACGTAGCGATCAACCTTGTTGGGAACGCGCCAGGTGAAAAAGCAGGCGGAACAATTCAACAACCAGTATGGGAAGTTACAATTCGCGTAAAGCCATCTGACATTCCTGATCATATCGACGTAGATGTTTCAGAACTTGAAATTGGTGAAACAATTCTTGTTAGCGATATCCGCGACAAAGTGAAGTTTGAAATCTTGACTGAGGACGAAGTAGGGTTAGTAACTATTTCTGCTCCACGTACTGAAGAAGAAATGGAAGCATTAGATGAAGCAACTGAAAGCACTGAAGCTGAGCCGGAAGTAATCGGTGAAGATAAAGAAGAGAAATAAGTTACAAAATGGGCGCACGAGTTTGAACCGTGCGCTCCTTTTCTATGTATATATATCGTTTAGAAAAGGAAGAGAAGAACATGAAATTACTAATTGGTCTCGGAAACCCCGGGAAAAACTACGAAAACACGCGTCATAATATTGGTTTTCAAGTCATTGATGAATTGGCTAAGCGGTGGCAAGCCCCAGCATTCCAGCAAAAATTCAATGGTCAATTTACGACGGTCCATACGGCTGAAGGTAAAATAATATTATTAAAACCTATGACCTATATGAACTTATCCGGTGAATGTGTCCGTCCCTTAGCGGATTACTTTGAAGTGGACGATGAAGAAATAGTCGTATTATACGATGACTTGGACTTACCTGCAGGGAAAATCCGACTTCGTCAAAAAGGAAGTGCGGGCGGTCATAATGGTATGAAGTCACTCATTGCACATCTAGGTACTTCTGAATTCAATCGCATTCGTATGGGTGTCGATCGTCCTGCAGGCGGTATGAAGGTCGCTGATTATGTATTATCTCCTTTTAGCAAGGACGAGCAACCGTTGATTGAAGATGCGATACAAAAGAGTGCAGACGCCTGTGAAGAATGGACAATAAAAAAGATGCCATTTCTTGAAGTGATGAATAAATTTAACGGAAAAGCATAATATATCAATTCTTTGCCTATACTTTGAAAAAGGAAGGTGAAGAGAATATGATCCGTTATTCTTGCAATCACTGTCATACGGAGATCGGCTCCATTCCATTCGAATCGGCAAAAGATACGTTGAGTCAAATAAACGGTGCTGATAAAAATACGTTTTTGTCCGTAGATCCGGATGGTGGCCTGCATATACGATGTATTTGTGAACACTGTGAGCAATCATTGCAGGCGTTCCCGGATTATTACACCTTAAAAAAATGGTTACAATAAGTAACAGATGCTTTGGCGCTAATAGCCAAAGCTTTTTGTGCATAAAGCATCCTGTTCAATAGATAGATACACTTAGTCAATAGATAAGGAGGAGTAGTTGAGTGGGAGTAATAGAACAGCTTTTTCTAGAAGAGAAAGAGATTCAAGGCTTGCTGAACGACTTGGAAGATGGGCTGGATCGGCAGTTGATCACAGGCCTTGCAGGAGGATCCAAAGCGATCTTCTTTAAATTGATTCAGCAGTCACTGACACGCCCTGTCCTAATTGTTTCACCAAATATGCTTCAAGCACAGCGAACGTATGAAGATCTAAGCAAATTGGTCAATGACGAACATCTTCACTTATATACAGCAGAAGAACTTGTTGCCGCTGACTTTTCATTCGCGAGTTATGAATTACGTGCTGGCAGGATTGATACATTGGATCACATGGCGCGTGTAGGTAGTGGTATTTATATCACACCTGTTGCAGGTTTGCGCAAGTTGTTGCCGTCAAAGGAACGGTGGTTGACACACTACGTAACCGCTTCAACGGATGAAGAGATCGATATAGGTGTCTGGCTAGAGAACTTAGTATCTATGGGCTATATACGAAAAGACCTGGTGAGTGCACCGGGTGAATTTGCGTTACGCGGTGGAATAATGGATATTTATCCGCTCACAATGGCAGAACCTGTTCGTATTGAGTTATTCGATACGACAATTGATTCCATTCGTACATTTTCAGCGGAAGATCAGCGTTCAACAGGAAAATTGGAATCTATTACGTTATTGCCAGCGACCGAATTCATCTGGACGCCTGAAGAATTACAGCAAGTTTCACGAAAAGTGGAACAAGCGCTTGGCGAGAGCTTGACCAAAATCAAAAGTGAAGAATTACAGCAGCAATTATTGATGACAATCATGCAAGATATCGGCATGATGAAAGATGGGATAGTGCCAGACACAATAAAGAAATATGCCTCATTTTCTTCTGAAGCTAATGCCATGTTAACGGACTACTTCCCCGCTAATGGTGTCATAATATTTGACGAATTGGGGCGAATACAAGAGTCTGTAGCTACATTGGAGTCGGAGGAGCAAGAATACCAGCTAGCGATGCTCGAAGATGGAAAAATGTTGCATGACGCGAAACTGGCATGGAAATACGAGCAAGTACTTGAAAATATTAATCAGTAGCAACTCTACTTGTCTCTGTTTACACGCTCAGTACCTGGCTTCACTATCAAGAAGTCTATTTCGATTTCTTGTAAGCCGATGCAACAGTTTCATAGTCAGATGCCTCTATTGAAAAGTGAGATAGAGCGTTGGCAACAAGGGAACTATAATGTCTTTCTCTTGGCTTCTTCAACCGATAGAATGAAGGCAATCCAAGAGATTTTACGAGAATATGATATAGAAGCGGCGATTAATGGCAAGCCGAACAAAGATGGTGTGTTGTCCATTATAGAAGGGGATTTATCGGTAGGTTTTGAATTGCCGTTCCAGAAACTCGCTGTCATTACAGACGCGGAATTGTTTACTGGCAAGCCGAAACGCAAAGCGCGCCCCCCTAAACTAACGAATGCCGAACGGATCAAAAGTTATTCAGAGATCAAGCCAGGCGACCATATCGTCCATGTTCATCACGGTATTGGGAAATACTATGGTGTCGTTACATTGGATGTTAAAGGCATCCAGAAAGACTACCTAGATATTCGTTATCGCGGTGAAGATAAACTCTTCGTGCCTGCTGACCAGATTGATTTAATTCAAAAGTATGTCGCTACAGGGGAGAAAGAGCCAAAGCTACATAAACTTGGCGGTACAGATTGGGTAAAAACAAAACGTAAAGTAACGGCGGCCATTCAGGATATTGCGGATGACTTGATCAAACTATATGCCAGACGAGAAGCGGAAAAAGGCTTTGCTTTCGGTGAAGACGATGATTTACAGCGTTCATTCGAAAATGCTTTTCCTTACGAAGAGACACAGGACCAGTTACAATCCATTGAGGAAATTAAGAAAGATATGGAACGTATCCGGCCTATGGATCGATTATTATGCGGTGACGTAGGATACGGAAAAACGGAAGTTGCGATTCGGGCGGCGTTTAAAGCAGTAACGAACGGTAAACAAGTAGCGTTCTTAGTGCCGACTACGATACTTGCACAGCAACATTTCGAAACAATGAAAGAGCGTTTCGCAGATTATCCTGTGACAGTTTCATTACTCAATCGTTTCCGTTCTAAGAAAGAGCAGGACGAAACGATTAAAGGGTTGAAAGCGGGAACTGTTGACATTGTCATTGGTACGCATCGCTTATTGTCTAAAGACGTAGTCTATCAGGATCTTGGGCTTCTCGTTGTTGATGAAGAGCAACGTTTTGGAGTAACGCATAAAGAAAAATTGAAGCAGTTGAAAAATAACGTAGACGTACTGACGTTGACTGCAACTCCAATACCAAGGACTTTGCATATGTCGATGGTCGGAGTGCGCGATTTATCCGTAATTGAAACACCGCCAGCCAATCGTTTCCCTGTCCAAACATATGTCATGGAGCATAACGGTGGACTCGTTCGTGAAGCAATTGAGCGCGAGATGGGACGCGGTGGACAGGTTTTCTATCTATATAATCGTGTAGAAGATATGGATCGTAAAGTTCAGGAAATTCGTGACTTGGTACCAGAAGCACGTATCGCCTCTGCACATGGCCGGATGGGTGAGGCGGCCCTCGAAGCGGTAATATTAAGTTTTCTCGAAGGGGAATTTGATGTGCTTGTTACAACGACCATTATTGAAACTGGAATCGATATTCCAAACGTCAATACGTTAATTGTCCATGATGCAGATCGCATGGGACTATCACAGCTTTATCAATTACGTGGTCGGGTCGGTCGTTCCAATCGCGTAGCATACAGTTATATGCTCTATCAGCGCGATAAAGTGCTAACGGAAGTTGCAGAAAATCGCTTACAGGCAATCAAAGAGTTCACTGAGCTTGGCTCTGGTTTTAAGATTGCTATGCGTGATCTATCCATTCGGGGAGCAGGGAATTTACTTGGTTCACAGCAACATGGATTCATTGACTCTGTTGGTTTCGATCTGTATTCGCAGTTACTACAAGAAGCGATTGAAGAAAGACAGACGGGTGTCGTAAAAGAAGACAAGGTGGATGTCGAAATCTCCTTGCCTATCAATGCTTATCTCCCTGAATCATACATTCAAGACGGTTATCAAAAAATCCAAATGTATAAACGTGTAAAAGCAATTACTGGCGATGAGGATTATCTAGAGCTTGTTGACGAGATGATCGACCGTTTCGGTGATATGCCATTCGAAGCCGATTTATTGCTCCGTGTTGGACGTATGAAAGCGTGGGGTCGTGATGCTGGCGTAATATCCATTAAAAATGTACAGGGAATAGTGGAAATTCGATTGTCAGCAGAAGGAACAGATCGTGCTGACGGTGCGAAACTGATGGAACGTTCATTGAAGTTTGGCCATGCGGTCGGATTGACAATCGACAACGGACAAATTACCGTAACCGTGAATGAAAAAAAGTCCAAGCAGTTTACGGAATTCGATATGGTAGAAGATATGGTACACACAATGCAGGAAACAGCAAAGGAAGTAGAATCTACGGATGCCTTGTAACACCTTGATTGCATAAAATGACCAATGTTGATGCATACTATTCTCAGAAATACATTTAATTTCGAGAAAGTGAGGCATTATACATGAAAGCAACGGGTATTGTCCGCAGAATTGATGACTTGGGAAGAGTAGTTATACCAAAAGAAATTAGAAGGACACTTCGCATTCGTGAGGGGGACCCTTTGGAGATATTCACTGATCGAGAAGGGGAAGTCATTTTAAAGAAATATTCACCTATTTCAGAGCTTGGCGAATTTGCGGTAGAATATGCAGAATCACTTTATGAAACGATTGGTACACCTGCACTAATCAGTGACCGCGATGAGATGCTAGCGGTAGCGGGTCTTGCCAAAAAGGACTATATGAACCGACAATTAGCCCCGATATGCGAAGAAATCCTGAACGGCCGATCTACTGTCGTGGAAAAGCATGAGAAGACGGTAGAATGGGTGCCAGGTCAAGTAGAGCAGATTAAGTCTTATTGTATTGTACCAATCATTACAAATGGTGATGCAATCGGTGCGGTCTATTTGCTGTCAAAAGTTCATTTTGTCGGAGAGGTCGAGCAAAAAGCGGCAGAGACGGCAGCCAACTTCCTGTCAAAACAGATGGAAAGCTAAATGGATTTGATATAAATATTAAGTTTTTAATTAAAACTCACAATAGATGTATCTATTGTGAGTTTTTTTGATGTGTAAATTATTATAAATTAAATTGTGCATCTTATTATCAGAATCATGATATGTAAAGGAACATTGTTTAACCCATTAATTGGTAGTCGGGCAATGATTTTACTTGAATATAGTTCCTAATTTGGTCCGTGTGACCAAAACACATGTTACTATTTTCCAACACTTAAAAAGTGAAGTTTTTCACATACTACATCCATACACCTCTTTTTGACATCACTTTTCTTTACGTGAAGCTTTTCACAAAAGCCCTTAGTGAAGGGCTTCACAAGGCATAAATTGAAAAGTGAAAGGTTTCACATACTACGAAAAAGCATAAAAGTCAAAACTTTTTTCGAAAATTTTTTATGTCCTGAAAAACCCTAGGCAAAGGCAATGTAACCGCTTACGAATTTTCAATTTTTGGAGTTAATAGAAAATTGATGCTTGTAATTACTTCGCATTTGCGCTTATAATCACTACCAACACGAATGAACAATAAAAAACCAGACAGGGAGAGCGATATTATGAACAGGAAATACAAATCTTCTTTACACATGCATCAAATTCACAATGGAAAAATGGAAGTGGTTTCGAAAGTGCCACTAGAGAATAAAGAGGATTTGAGTTTGGCGTACTCACCGGGAGTTGCTGAACCCTGTGTGGAAATTGCTCATGATCCATCACTTGCGTATGAATATACAATCAAAGGGAACTTGGTTGCAGTTGTAACAGATGGAACAGCTGTACTAGGTCTTGGAGATATCGGCCCCGAAGCAGCTTTGCCGGTAATGGAAGGGAAAGCTCTATTGCTGAAGCAATTCGCAGGGATTGACGCATTCCCGATTTGTCTGGATACAAAAGATGTAGATGAAATTGTCAATATCGTAAAAGCTATGAGCCCGACATTTGGTGCTGTAAACCTCGAAGATATTTCGGCTCCACGTTGTTTCGAAATTGAACGTAGATTGCGTGAAGAATGTAATATTCCAATCTTCCATGATGATCAGCATGGAACGGCAATTGTAGTAGGTGCAGGTTTACTAAACGCATTAAAAGTAGTAGGAAAAGAAAAAGAAGATGTAAAAATAGTATTAAATGGTGCAGGTGCCGCTGGAGTTGCGATTACGAAATTATTGTTGAGTATGGGCTTCAAAAACATTATTATGTGTGATTCCAAAGGCATTATTTTTGAAGGTCGCGAGAATGCGATGAATGACATTAAGCATGAAATGTCACGCATCACAAACCTAGAAAAAATAGAGGGTTCATTAGAGGCTGCAATGGAGGGTGCTGACGTATTCGTTGGTGTATCTGTTGCGAACTTGCTGACGAAGGAATTGATAGCGCTAATGAATACAGATCCTATCGTATTCGGACTGGCAAATCCAATGCCCGAGTTAAAGCCCGAATTGGCAGATGAGTATGGCGTACGTATTATCGCGACAGGCCGTTCCGATTATCCTAATCAGGTCAACAATGTCTTGGCATTCCCTGGTATCTTCCGTGGAGCACTAGACGTTAGAGCGACAGAGATCAATGAAGAAATGAAACTTGCAGCGACATACGCGATTGCAGATTTGATCAAGGATGAAGATCTACGTGATGATTACATTATTCCGGATCCATTTGATGACCGTATCCCGACGATTGTTGCACATGCAGTAGGAAAAGCAGCGATTCGTACAGGTGTATCTGTTGCGAAGGAATTTGTTTTGCCTACACCCAGATGAAGATGAATAGAGACCCGTCTTCCCTATCACGTATAGGGAAGACGTTTTTTAATTTGTGAAGTGAGTGGTTGAGACGGACGGGGCGTTATTTGACGTTCTGGGTGGACTGTTGGTTATTGGCCCACAGACTAGGAATAAGTGCAGGGTAGCGGTGCTCATAAATTCTTGCAAGCGCTCATAGTTCATGGTTAAGCGCCCTATAGTGTGTAAATTCCGCTCTATCCACATTCAAAAGCGCTCTATCATACTCTATAAGCGATCATACTCGTTTGGTAACCGCTCAATGCGTTTATGAACGTATTTAGATCCCGACCGTAAACGTGTAATTACATGTCGTAAAATTAGGCGGTACCTATAATAAAGTCCTAGATTACCCATAGTTTGTAGCGGATACCTAAATTCGTCTCCTTCTATCTACATGTACTACACAGTTTACCCACGTTCATGGAAAAGTCCGGTTCTATTACGCGCCTAGCGCACACACGCCTGCCTCATTGCGCGCGTATAGTATGATAAAACCAAATGGGGGAGCGAAATGACTTGGCTACTGATTGCAGGCTTTGCAGTTTCATCTAGCATTGACAACTTTGGAGTTGGACTTTCTTATGGTGTACAGCAAGTCCGGATTCCATTTACATCGAATGCACTCATTGCGGCAATTTGTTTTATCTTTAGTTTAATAGGCATTGTCGCCGGTGCGTGGCTGGCTGGAATGTTACCGGGCCTACTACCCGATCTTATAGCATTTGTTGTACTTAGCATGATCGGAATACGTATTATGGTTATGGCCTTTCGTCAACCAAGAAAACATCAAGCAAATGTATTTAGTGAACCGGAAAAAATGGATTTTGACGGATCTTCACATATTAGTATTGGGGAAGCTTTACTGCTTGGTATTGCGCTTTCCGCGAATGCACTAACGAATGGTGTCGGAGCAGGTCTTCTAACATTGTCGCCGATTGCAATCGCATTATCAGCGGCTGTCGGTAGTTATATTACATTGTCTATTGGTGTAGGACTGGGCGCAAGACTGGCAGGCGTGCGGATTGGCAAGATGTCAGTAGGGCAGTTCGGAACATTCATGAGTGGAGTTATTATTTTATTGATTGCGGTCACACGCCTATTCTGACGTGATGAAATGGTATACTAGAAATCATCATCGAATGAAAGAGGCGCGTATATGGCGTTGACTAAATGGAATATGAAGTCGTTTATGAAAGGTGCATCGATTCTAACTATTGCCGCCATCATCGTCAAAGTGCTGAGCGCAGTCTATCGTGTGCCATTTCAAAACTTAGTTGGAGATAAAGGTTTCTATATTTATCAGCAAGTGTATCCGTTTATCGGAATATTTATCGTTTGGACGTCTTCGGGTTTTGCTGTCGCGGTGTCTAAAATGCTTGCAGAAAGCAAAAATCCCGGGGAAGCACGTGGGATTTTACGTGTGTCACTCGCATATCTTCTCGTTTTATCAGTAGGAACCTTTCTATTATTGCGTTCAGGTTCATCTTTCTTTGCTGAACTAATGGGAGATACCGCATTGGCGCCCGTTTTGCAGGCCGGTGCGTACATCGTTCTCGTACTTCCGTTCCTAGCTGTATTGAAGGGCGTCTTTCAATCAGAAGGACAAATGATACCTGTAGCGATTTCTAACGTTTCAGAGCAGTTGTTCAGGGTGATCATCGTACTTGCAGGTACGTGGATTGCGATACGTGCAGGAACATCTCTTTATAAAATAGGTGAAATTACGATGTGGGCGGCGGTTGCAGGAGAAGTGGTAGGTGTTTTGATCCTGACTTGGTTCTTCCTACAGCGGGAAAGTTTGGCGGTAGCTACTGTAAAGCCATGGCAAGTGATGAAAGATTTGACCAAGATTAGCATTGGCGTCAGTGCAAGTTCATTAATTTTACTGGTATTTCAATTGGTGGACTCTTTTACGATCTATAACGCATTAGTCGAGGCAGGGGCAATGAGTGAGACCGCCATGGAAATGAAAGGTGTTTATGATAGGGGACAGCCGCTTGCGCAAATGGGTATTTTGCTAGCATCTACATTGGCGCTAGCACTCGTGCCGTTAATCGCGCACCATGCCACTAAAAATGATGGACGGGGTGCCTTACCGTTCATTGGCTTGACGTTCCGGACATCCATTTTATTCGGTTGGGCAGCGACGATCGGATTGGTTCTTGTACTTCCTTTCGTCAATGAAATGCTATTTCAATCACGAGCAGGCTCTGTTGCGCTAATCATCTTCTGTATACAGATTTTCTGGTTGTCGATTATTTTACCGCTAACAGCAATTCTTCAAGGAAGTGGTAAAGTGCGTGGGCCGTTGCTACTCATGCTGCTTGGAATCGTAATAAAACTATCAACTACACCCTTGATGGTTCGCCAGTATGGAATTGAAGGTGCCGCTGCATCGGGTACTATTTCATTCGCAGTCGTTGCTGTGTTATTGATTCTCTACTTTAAGAGATATTGGAGATTCCCACTAGCTTCGCGACGTTTTTATATCGTGCTGATTATTGCCGGCGTGGCAATGGCGGGGGTATTAATTCCTTGGATGCTTCTAGCCGATTCATGGCTATTTGATGGATTATCCTCACGCACTAGCTCAATGTTCACTGCATTGTCTGCTGTCACAATTGGAGCAATCATATTTCTTTTCGTCATCTTGAAATCACGTATAATGAAAGAAAAAGAGTGGTACTTACTGCCTTTCGGAAAACGATTGGCGACTGCTCAACTATGGCTAACTAAAAATAGAAGGTGAATTATGTGAACAAAATAACTGTTATCGGACTTGGCGCAAGTGATTTAGAGCAATTGTCGCTAGGCACGTACCGATTATTGAAACAAGCGGACCATCTCTATATTCGCACGGAAGAACATCCTGTAATTGCAGAATTGCGTTCGGAAGGGCTAAAGATGGAAAGTTTTGATTCAATCTATGAAGCAAATGATGCATTTGAAGACGTCTATCGGCAAATTGTTGATAAACTTCTCGAACTGAGTACGCATCGGCCGATTACATACGCTGTGCCAGGCCACCCACTCGTAGCGGAACGTACGGTCCAACTATTAATTGAAAAAGAACGTGCAGGTGATATTGAACTTCATATCGCAGGTGGTAGTAGCTTTTTAGATCCGATTTTTACAGCGTTGCGTATTGATCCAATTGAAGGATTTCAGTTGCTGGATGGGACTGACATGAAACGTGACGATGTACGGATGGATCAGCACGTATTAATAGGACAAGTGTATGACGCATTCGTCGCTTCAGATGTGAAATTGTCTTTGATGGAAAAATATCCCGATCATCACGTTGTCACCATTGTTACGTCAGCCGGTTCCCAAGATGAAAAATTAACTGAAATCCCACTGTTTGAGCTTGACCGTACAGTAACATTGAATAATTTGACGACTGTATATGTACCACCGCTACCTGATCACCAACAACGACTAAAAGAGTGGAGTTCGTTCAGGGACATCATCGCAACGTTACGTGGGCCGAATGGCTGCCCTTGGGATCGCGAACAAACGCATGAATCCTTAAAGCGCTATTTAATCGAAGAATCCTTTGAGTTGATCCAGGCCATCGATGAAGAAAATGATGACGCTATTATCGAAGAACTGGGAGATGTTTTACTACAAGTCTTTCTTCATGCACAAATCGGGGAAGACAATGGGTACTTCTCGATGGAAGACGTACTCGAAACTGTAGGGTCCAAAATGATACGTCGTCATCCACACGTATTTGCGCAAACGCAAGCTGATACAACCGAAGAAGTGTTGACGAACTGGCAAGCCATCAAGGAGCAGGAAAAACCTAAACCGCCTACGCTGTTAGAAGGACAAGAACGTTTGGCATCATCCTTGCTGACATCTTATAATTACCAAAAGACTGCAGCCAAAGTGGGGTTTGACTGGCCATCTATAGAAGGGGCTTTCGACAAGTTCCAGGAAGAGTGGCAAGAATTTCAGGAAGAAGTAAAAAGTGGTGGACCTGAGCAACAGCTAGACGAGCTCGGAGACGTATTGTTCACTATAGTCAACATCGCAAGATTCCTGAAGCTCTCACCAGAAGAAGCCATGTGGCATGCCAACGAAAAATTCAAATCCCGTTTTCAGTCCGTAGAGCAATCCGTGAAGCAAGGAAGCGGAAAATTTGAAAGTTATACAGTAGACGAACTAGAAGAATTCTGGCAACAGGCTAAACGAAAGGAAGGAACTAAATGAGACTCGATAAGTTTTTAAAAGTATCACGCTTTATAAAACGCCGAACGCTTGCGAAGCAAGTGGCTGACCAAGGTAGAATTACAATTAATGGAAAAGTAGCCAAAGCATCGTCCGTTGTCAAACCAGGTGATGAACTTTCAATCCGTTTCGGCCAAAAGATCGTTAATGCTACGGTAAATGAGCTGAAGGCGTCAACGAAAAAAGAAGATGCAGCAGGTATGTACACAATCACTAGCGAAGAGCGCTTGGAGAAAGTGGAGCCTGAGTTTGTGGATGACGAGGAGGCAAACTAATTAACCACGAAACAGACTAAAGGGTTTAGAATATAGAATTTGCACCTCAACTTAAAAACGGCTTGTCATGTTTGGCCAAGCCTCTGCATATGATAAGGGGAACGTACTAGAGAAGGGGGACGCATATGCAGATTCAAACAGACAGCTCCATGTATACTATTCCATCAGGAGACCACGTAGTGACGATGCGCAATCGCAAAAGAATGGACCTCACATCCGTGAAAACGATCGACCGCTTTGACCAGGAGGAATTTCTCGTTAGAACATCGCTAGGCGTACTGCAAATCCGTGGGGAGGAACTGCGTATTGTACATCTAGACGTGGACAAGGGCCTGCTAACGCTTGAAGGCACAGTCCAAACACTTCAATATGATGACGAAGAAGCAGGCTCACGCAATTTCCTCCATAAACTATTCGGATGAGCCTATCCGTCCAGTTCTTCAGTCTGTTGGCGATGATCGGGACAGGAATTACTGCTGGAATTGTACTGGATTTATTCGGAACCATTGTCGCCGGGTGCGATAAACGTTCGTTCATTAGAAGGTGGGCATTCTGGTTTGAATGCCTTATCTGGATTATGTTAGGCATTATGTCGTTTTGGGTATTAATGATGGTACGTGACGGGGCATGGAGAATGTATGACCCCGTCGCGCAGGTTAGTGGCCTGTTATTGTATGCAGCCATCTTCCATTATCCTGTGAGATTCGTAGGTAGACTACTGTTACTTGTGGTGCTTAGGCCGATTTGGCTCATCATTCGTCTTGTCTACCTAACGATTCAACGGATTTTCTATGTAATTGTCTCTATTCTGTCATTCATCACATCACCGTTTCTGAGATTAGTAAAGAACATAGGGAAATTCCTTCAAAATAAATGCAGAGTACTATATAATAGAGTGCAATAGTAGAACTACGCCAGAAAGGTGTGTGCGCCATGAAAAAAACACAGAACCCTTCAACAAAGAATGTGACATCAATCGATACAGACTATGTGCGCTCCATGCAAAAAAAAGAAAATTTTAAAAAAGCACAACAAAAACGCTTGCGTAATCGGTTGGCCGTATTTTTTGTCATCGTCTGTGTGGTTGCTGGAAGTTTATTCAATATGAATGCCGGTCAAAAAGAAATCTTGGCAGCCAAACATAAGGAAAAAGCCCAAGCAACGGCTACACTAGAGGATTTGAAAGAACAGCAAGAACAACTGAAAACACAGTTGATTCGATTGGACGATGACGAGTATATTGCTAAACTCGCGCGGAAAGAATACTTTCTTTCAGAGTCCAATGAGATCATTTTTTCAATTCCTGATAAGAAAAAAGAGTCAGAAAAAGACATAAGAAAAGAGTAGTCATGTTGACACTCTTTTTTTGTTGGCTATAATATAAGTAGGAGCCTGTAAAATACAGGCACTGCCAATATGGTTGATAGGCTTACGAGCCGCTTAAAACTTAAGGAGGAGCATTTTTTTTATGTCAATTGAAGTAGGCAGCAAGTTAGAAGGTAAAGTAACCGGGATCACAAATTTTGGGGCATTTGTTGAATTGCCAAGCGGGTCCACAGGATTAGTCCATATTAGTGAAGTAGCTGACAATTATGTCAAAGATATTAATGATCATTTAAAAGTCGGCGATATGGTTGAAGTCAAAGTAATGAATGTGGGATCTGACGGTAAAATCGGTCTTTCCATCCGTAAGGCGAAACCTGAGTCAGAACAACGTCCACAGCGTCCACAACGTCCAACTAGACCTCGTCAAGGAAGCAAACCGAGCTTTGAACGACCAGAGAATTTTGAACAGAAGATGGCAAAGTTCATGAAGGACAGCGAAGAACGTCTAACTACCTTAAAGAGAGCAACAGAGTCCAAGCGTGGCGGTCGTGGAGCCAGAAGAGGATAACTTGCTGACTGTTTCAACTGTAAACTAAAATCAGATGACATCCTACACGTATGTTCCCTATTATGGAGCATGCGTTTTTTTGCGAAGAATTCGGGGTTGAGAGCTAGGCACACTTGATTAATGTTCTGGCTCGTTGTTGGCAAAACAAAACTTAACACCGCCCCTCACGCACCCATAAAAGAATCGTAATCCAAATCGCACTGAATCGACGTTAACCAAAGTTCATATGCGTTCCTCGGATCATTTTTTTCAACAAAAAATCCTCTGCCTAAGCCAGAGGATTTTTTGATTTACTATTATAGCGGCGGAGGGGGTCGAACCCACGACCTTTCGGGTATGAACCGAACGCTCTAGCCAGCTGAGCTACGCCGCCAAGATATTGATGCAATGAAATGAGGTAATTCCATACGCAACGTCTCTTATCATACTAGGCATTTGGAGAAGTGTCAACATACATTTTACTAAAAAATATACATACGGAATACGTCGAAATGTTTTGTGAATATGCCGCCACAAACAGACAAATTTTCTCGTGAACCCCATGTATAGTTTTACGTAAGAGAACATAGGGGGTATGGGAAATGAAGATGATTGACAATATGGAGCGACCAATTTTGCAGATGTTTAGGGCATACTGGCAAGAATTTATGAATCGTAAAGTATACTTGCTAACTGCCTTACTGTTCTTAGTAGGATCATTCTTTCTATCACAAGCAGTAGTATTCGATATGGCAGTACCATTCTTCTTGCCAATCTGGGCATTAGCAAGTATGCGCTACCGTCAACACATGATCTACGTATTTATAGGTGGAATGGCGGGCAGCGCGTTTCTTGGGGTGGGACAAGCTGTCATTCATTTGGCGCAATTATTACTGTTTCATTCAATTATAAAGATTCCAGTCGTGAAAAGGTCTATTCCAATCGCTGTGGCTGGAGGAATGATTATTCCGCAATTAATCTGGCAGCTCGTAAAATACGGCGACGGGATGTTACCTTTAGCGGTTCAGTTGTCAATAGGGTTAGAAGCATTGCTTGCATTGTTTATGACCATTTTCATGTTACTAGCTTTTCCTTCTATAGAAAGAATGCTGTATGGGCCGTGGAATCCCGAGCAGATCAGTGCGATGTGTATTGTGGGAGCGCTTGCAGCCACCGGAATGGGAGGGTTCCAAATCGGTACAGTATCGGTTGCTGGGGTATTCTTGTTTTTAGCGATATTTGTAGCTGCAGTTGTTGGGGGAGTGCCGTTCGCTACAACCGTCGGAATGATTATCGCGTTGATCATAGGTGTATCAGAATTGTCCTTTACGGGCATGATGGCGTTATATGGTATGACTGGTTTGTTGGCGGGTTCACTAAAACGCTTTGGAAAGCTTGGGGTCATCACCGGCAGTGTCTTTGTTTCGCTCTTTTTCCTTCTATATGATGCGACGCTGCCTCTTGATACCGTTCATTTTTCCACAGTTGGCGCCGCAGCTTTACTGTTTATATTGATACCTTCGCGCAAATTAAGTCAAATACGACAAGTTTTATTACCGAAACAAGAAGGAATATCGGAAAAACGACAGCAATGGCTCGCGGATAAACTGGATGGGCAGTTAGAGGAGTTCCAACAGTTTGCTCATTTCATGTCAACGCTCGTGAATGATCGTCTGTCCCCCGAAGAGGAAGTGGCAGCGACAAGTCAAGTACCATCTATTTGTCAATCCTGTTTTCGTTACCGCAAGTGTTGGGAAAGTGAAGAGGACAGTATAGAACCGTTGATTGACGAATGGGAAACCACCTATTCTGCAACGAAGAAAGCAGCTCGTGTACGTGTTGAACAGAAGATGAAATATAAATGTCTACGTTTTAAGGGGTTAATGAATGAATTGGAGGAGAGAGGGGCCAATAAATTATTGATGGGGCAGTTACAGCATGGTCGAAAAATGCTAGCATTGCAATTACGCGATATGAGTACGCATATCGAAAAAGTTATGAGAGAAGTAAAGGAAGATCTGACTACGTATAAGTTGGCTGAAGAAGAGCTTGCGAATCGTTTACAATCACAAGCCATAGAGTTTTTTCAAATAGATATATTATCGGAAGAACGGGGTGCCTGCAGAATTGTGATTTCTGTACCGGAAAAAAAGGCGGATTTTGAAGCGGAAACGACGGTTGGAGAATATTTATTACTGCCCATCTTGGAGCAAATGTACGATGAACCGATGCATATTTCAAAATCGACTTATCAGCCATTCCCGTTCCCACATGTGCAATTGACCTTTAGTTCCGCTGTTCGCTTTTCACTTGATTATGATATCGTCACAACAGCCGGGAAGGGATCGTTCAATGGTGGCGATGCGTATGAGTTATTCAAGATTCACGAAGGCTTGTCGGCTGTATTGTTGTCGGACGGAATGGGACAAGATATCAATGCATACCACGAAAGTAGAAAGGTAATCCGGCTGATGCGGGAATGTCTGGGTCAAAAAATGGATCCGGAAACAGCGATCCACACCTTGCATTATATGATGGCGTTAAATGGACTGGATGATATGTATGCAACGCTCGACTTGGCGTTAATTGATTTACAAGAAGGGCGACTGTGGTCGTGGAAGGCAGGTTCGATGAGTACCTACATTAAAAGAAGTGATGATTGTATCCGGTTAGACAGCAAAACAGTACCATTTGGCTTCTTGCCGTCATTTTCTATAGAGGCGAAAAACGAAAAGCTCAAGTCCGGTGATATCGTCGTTATGATGACGGACGGCATATTTAATGGGGATATACCGCTTGATATTCAAGAAGATGTGATGAATCAAACGATAGAACGTTTTAAAGATATGGATTGCCGGACGATTGCCGATCAAGTAATGATGGAGATGGAACGGGTATTTGAGTCAGTAGAAGATGATCGGACGATTCTCGTAATGAAAGTCGGTCATATTGTACCAAAGTGGGCAAAAGCTAATAAGCAACCTCGAATCATTTCTAGCTAAACAATGGTAGAATAGAGAGAGGAGGGAGATGGATCATGAAAAGTTTGCAGCAGAAGGTATTAAAGTTTATTGACAAGCAAACGTTGATTCCTCCCGGCTCTCGTGTATTGGTCGCGTGTTCGGGTGGTGTGGATTCCATGGCACTGCTTCACTTTCTTGCGACGCATCGGCAATCTCTGGTCATTGAAGTAGCGGCCATCCATGTAGACCACATGTTGCGTGGAGTTGAATCTGCTGAAGATGCGTTTGTTGTGAAGCAACTGTGTGAGGAATTCGGGCTACCCTTTTATTCTGAACAAGTACCTATTCCGGCTATCTTGGAAAGCCAGGGCGGTAATATGCAACAAGTGTGTCGGCAACAGCGTTATGCGTGTTTCGAACAAACGATGAAAAGCGAGGGGTTCACGGTTCTCGCAACGGCCCATCATGCAGATGACCAACTGGAGACGGTGCTGATTCAATTGAGTAAGGGGCAATCATTAAATGGTATACCGATACAACGGACAATTAACTTGGGTAAAGTCATACGTCCACTCCTTCCATTGAGAAAGAACGAATTGTACATGTATGCGTCACATCACGACATCACATTCCGAGAAGATCCAAGTAATCAGCAAGACAATTATTTGCGTAATCGTATGCGACATCACGTGCTACCAGTCTTGATGGACGAAAATCCATCCGTCGCAGTCAACACGGTTCGCCAGACGGAACAACGGCAAGCGGATGAAAGCTTGCTGAATGAGCTTGCGGATCAACATTGGCGTTCGATTGTTACGTATACGCATGAGCAGCTTCCCTCTTTTCAACGGGAGGCATTTCTTGCTATTCCCCACGCTTTACAAAAGCGCGTGATTCAACTACTATTAAAATGTCTAACTAACCCAGCAACAGAGAACGCTGAGTGGCATTTTGCATTAGTGGATGAACTGTTACAGCACATTACGAACTCAGACGGAAACGTCGCAATTGATTTGGTGTATGGCTATCGGTTTATCAGGGAATATGATAAACTGCTAATTACAAAAATGGATATAGATACAACATCCTTTCGTCCAAAAGTACTCGCAAAAGGTACTTGGCATACGTGGGGGAATATTCAGTTTTACTGGCATCATACCAACGCACATATAATAGAAGAATGCTCACCTTCCGATGAAGTCAGGTATTTTCAATTACCTGAGTCGGAACTACCGTTAACTGTACGGCTTCGGATGACTGGAGACAGAATGTTGATCAAAGGAATGTCCGATCCAAAACGTGTGAAGCGGATATTGATTGACGAAAAGATAGGGATCATGCAAAGGCAACAGCAGCCTGTCATTACGACAGCAAGCGGTACTGTATGTGCAGTACCTGGTGTACGGTATAGTGAGATGTTTTCACGCCGCCAACCGGAAGGCGATTCATACATATGGATTACGCGAGAAGGCGAGACAAGATAAAATAGAGGGGGACGGGCCGATGATCGCGCAAGATATCGAGCATGTTTTAATTTCAGAAGAGCAACTAGAGGAGAAAGTTCGAGAACTCGGAGCAACATTAACTGAAGAGTACCGTGAAAAATTCCCATTAGCAGTCGGTGTACTCAAAGGTGCATTACCATTCATGAGTGACTTGATCAAACGCATTGATACGTATATCGAGTTAGATTTCATGGATGTTTCTAGTTATGGGAATGCGACAGTTTCATCAGGTGAAGTGAAAATCATCAAAGATTTGAACACTAGCATAGAAGGTCGCGACGTGTTGATTATTGAAGATATTATTGACAGTGGAAAGACATTGAATTACTTAGTAGAGCTGTTTAAATACAGAAAAGCAAACTCTATCAAGATCGTAACGCTGTTGGATAAGCCGACAGGGCGTAAAGTAGATTTAAAAGCCGATTATGTAGGTTTTGACGTACCGGACGCATTCGTAGTTGGGTACGGCTTGGATTATGCAGAGAAATACCGTAATTTACCGTACATCGGGGTATTGAAGAAGGAAATTTACTCTTTCTGACGAATGTGCAATGAACCGGATTGAAGGCTATTTTCCGTAAGGCATTTCTTTTGTTAAGTAGTGTTAATCTATGCTAAAATTTACAATAGTTTTCTGTTTAGTTTTTGTTGAATGAGATGAGGAGGCTTGGGATGAATCGAATACTTCGATACTTTCTTTTATATGGATTGATCTTCCTAGCAATTATGGGTATTTTCAGTTCGCTTAACAATCCAAATCCGAAGATGAAACCAATTCGGTATGATGAATTCGTCACAGCGCTGGAACAAGGAAAAGTCGAAAAAGCAACTTTTCAACCATTACAGCTTGTGTATGAAGTAAAAGGGGAAATGGCCGGCTACGAAAAAGGTGAAACTTTCGTAACGAACATTCCAGAAAATGATATGGACAGTATCGGTGAAATTGTCAAAACGACAAGTACTGAGATTGAAATCCTACCGCCAAAAGAAACAAGCGCGTGGGTATCGTTCTTTACAGGACTCGTACCATTCATAATTATTATTATCCTTTTCTTCTTCTTACTGAACCAATCACAAGGCGGCGGTGGCGGCAAGGTGATGAACTTCGGGAAAAGTAAAGCGAAACTGCAAACGGACGATCGGAAGAAAGTACGTTTCAATGATGTTGCAGGTGCAGATGAGGAAAAAGCTGAGCTTGAAGAAGTCGTGGACTTCTTGAAAGATGCTAGTAAGTTTGTGGAGTTAGGTGCACGGATTCCAAAAGGGATCTTGCTAGTAGGACCTCCAGGTACAGGTAAAACATTGCTTGCACGTGCAGTAGCGGGTGAATCAGGCGTACCATTCTTCTCGATTTCAGGTTCTGACTTCGTTGAGATGTTCGTAGGTGTAGGTGCTTCTCGAGTGCGCGATTTATTTGAGAATGCCAAGAAAAACTCACCATGTATTATTTTTATTGATGAAATTGATGCAGTTGGACGTCAGCGTGGAGCCGGCTTAGGCGGCGGTCACGATGAGCGTGAACAAACATTGAACCAATTGCTAGTAGAAATGGATGGATTTGAAGGAAACGAAGGAATTATTATCGTTGCCGCTACAAACCGTCCGGATATTTTGGACCCGGCACTTCTTCGTCCGGGACGTTTTGACCGTCAAATTACGGTTGGCCGTCCTGATGTTAAAGGAAGAGAAGCTGTGTTGAAAGTTCACGCACGAAACAAACCACTTGATGATACAGTCGATATGAAAGCTCTTGCTCAACGTACTCCAGGATTCTCTGGTGCAGATCTTGAGAACTTATTGAATGAAGCGGCTCTTGTGGCGGCGAGAAGAGATAAAAAGAAAATCGATATGTCTGACATTGATGAAGCGACGGATCGTGTGATTGCAGGTCCTGCGAAAACAAATCGTGTCATCTCGAAAAAAGAACGAAATATCGTTGCGTTCCACGAAGCGGGTCACGTAGTTGTGGGCTTAATGCTTGACGATGCGGAAATCGTCCATAAAGTAACGATTGTTCCTCGTGGGCAAGCTGGCGGATACGCAGTTATGCTTCCGAAAGAAGACCGCTACTTCATGACAAAACCTGAACTCCTCGACAAAATTGCGGGTCTTCTAGGTGGACGCGTAGCAGAAGAAATTGTACTTGGTGATGTATCAACCGGTGCACATAACGACTTCCAGCGTGCTACAGGTATTGCGCGTTCGATGGTTACAGAATATGGAATGAGTGATAAAATCGGTCCGATGCAGTTCGGGCAGACGCAAGGCAGCCAAGTATTCCTTGGACGTGACTTTAACTCTGAACAAAACTATTCTGAAGCGATCGCATACGAGATTGATTCTGAAATGCAAATAATTATCAAAGAACAATACGAACGCACAAGACAAATTTTGACTGAAAACCGAGAGTTGCTTAATCTGATTGCAACCACTTTATTGGATGTCGAAACGTTGGATGCGGAACAAATCAATCACTTGAAGGATCACGGTACTTTACCTGATCGTCCTTACGACAACAACGATGATGACAAGAAAATTGTAGAAAACTCCCCTGCGGAAACTACAACCCCGGATAGCACGGGTGCGCCATCTGACCCGTCAATCGGTGACTTGCCACGTGAAGGTGGAGCGGTAGATAAGACATTGCCGTCTATTGATGAAGAACGTAGAGACTAAGCGAACCCAACAGCCGACTGTATACAGTCGGCTGTTTTCTTATGAGGGGGAAACGTGTTCAGTACGCATTCACAGTATCTCGATGTGAAATTATGATATGATGTACGGGAAAAAGTCAAAGTAAGAGGGGACAACGACTATGTTATTAGTATTAGATACAGGCAATACGAATATTGTGTTAGGTGTATATGAAGGGGATCAACTAAAGCACCACTGGCGTATGGAAACCTACCGACATAAAACAGAAGACGAATACGCCATGCAAGTAAAGGCAATGTTCCAACACGTGGGGATTTCATTCGCTGACATCACGGGCATTATTATTTCATCCGTAGTGCCGCCTGTTATGTTCCCGTTAGAGCAAATGTGTAAAAAGTACTTTAATCAAAAGCCGATGGTCGTTGGACCTGGCGTGAAAACAGGATTAAATATCAAATATGAAAATCCTCGAGAAGTCGGTGCAGACCGGATTGTCAATGCGGTGGCAGCGATTCGCGAATACGGGAGCCCGCTTATTATCGTAGACTTTGGAACAGCTACCACGTATTGCTATGTGAATGAACATGGCGAATACATGGGTGGCTCCATCGCTCCCGGCATTAAAATCTCTATGGAAGCATTGTTTGATCGTGCCTCTAAACTACCGCGCGTTCAACTCGCACGGCCGGAGCATGTAGTAGGTAAGAACACCGTTGCTGCTATGCAGTCGGGTATTATTTTTGGTTACGTTGGACAGGTTGAAGGAATAGTCAATCGTATAAAAGAAGATTGTGCAGTCGAACCTACTGTAATCGCGACAGGTGGAATGGCAGAATTAATTGCATCTGAAACCGAAGTGATTGATATTGTAGATGACTTCCTGACGCTAAAAGGATTACATCTGATTTATGAAAGAAACTTGTAAGGAGAGAATAAAATGACAACAGATTACTTAGTAAAAGCATTGGCATTTGAAGGACAAATTCGTGCGTATGCGGTGCGTTCAACAGAAACGGTCGGAGAGGTACAAAAGCGTCATCAAATGTGGCCGACAGCGACTGCTGCCTTAGGACGAACGATTTCAGCGTCAGTCATGATGGGTGCTATGTTAAAAGGCGATGATAGCATTACGGTAAAAATTCAGGGCGATGGTCCACTTGGTCCAATTGTCGTGGATGCTAATGCTAGAGGGGAAGTTCGTGGTTATGTAACGAATCCGCAAACGCACTTGCCGCTAAATGAACAAGGTAAATTAGACGTTCGTGGAGCAGTTGGTACGGAAGGTATGCTGTCGATCGTAAAAGATCTAGGGTTGAAAGATTACTTTACGGGGCAAGTACCGATTATTTCCGGGGAAATTGCCGAAGACTTCACCCAGTACATGGTAGTATCTGAACAAGTGCCATCTGCTGTGGCGTTAGGCGTACTCGTTAATCCAGATAACACGGTTAAAGCATCAGGTGGCTTTATTCTGCAAGTAATGCCGGGTGCTACGGAAGAGACGATTGAATTGCTAGAAGGAAGAATCGCGAACATGACAGCGATTTCTACTATGATTGACAACGGATTGACACCTGAAGGAATCCTGGAAGAAGTACTAGGCCAGGAACATGTGGAATTCCTCTCTAGAATCGACGTGAAGTTTGATTGTGATTGTTCCAAGGAACGTTTTAGTGAAGCTATTAAAGGACTTGGAGCTGTAGAAATTCAAGCGATGATCGATGAAGATCATGGTGCGGAAGCGCAATGCCACTTCTGTTTGGAGAAGTATCAATTCTCTGAGCAAGAGCTTCGTGAATTACTTTGATTTTACTCTAAACTACTCACCCGTTGCCGAAAGTGTATTGCGGTAGCGGGTAATTTACTAATTTACATGAACTTATATAATCAATTTAGAAAGCGCTATCAGCATCCGCGCAAAGGATACCGCCTTGCGGGCATAACGACATCAGGCTTGCAGATCAACCTGTTTAGCGGGGGAATTGAAAAACCATAATCTTCCGAATGATTATATTGACAAGTAAAATAGAAGGTAGTAATATTAAGTCAATAAAACATATTAAAATACTTGGTATTGGGAGCGGATGACAAATGAGTAGAGTGGGAAATTCAGTTATTGATTTGGTAGGTAACACACCGTTAGTAAAATTAAATCGTTTGACAGGTGCAGATGATGCAGATGTGTATTTGAAACTTGAATTCTTCAATCCCGGCTCAAGCGTCAAGGATCGTATTGCGCTTGCCATGATCGAGGCGGCAGAAAAAAGCGGTGATCTAAAAGAAAATAGTACAATCATCGAACCGACTAGTGGCAATACAGGAATTGGGCTTGCTATGATTGCGGCAGCGAAAGGGTATAAATCTGTACTTGTCATGCCAGACACCATGAGCTTAGAGCGACGTAACTTACTTCGCGCATACGGAGCGGATTTAGTATTGACCCCCGGAGCTGAAGGAATGAAGGGTGCAATCTCGAAAGCCGAGCAATTAGCAGAAGAAAACGGCTGGTTCCTACCGCAGCAGTTCAATAATGAAGCAAACCCAGAAGTTCACCGTCTGACAACGGGACCCGAAATCGCGAATGCCTTGGATCAAGTAGATGCATTTATCTCGGGAATCGGAACGGGCGGTACAATTACAGGAGCAGGCGGCGTGCTAAAAGAGCGTTTCCCTGGAATTAATATCGTAGCGGTAGAGCCGGAAGATTCAGCGATATTATCTGGCGGTAAGCCAGGACCACATAAAATACAAGGTATCGGTGCGGGATTCGTGCCGGAAGTATTGGATACAGAAATCTATGATGAGATTATCAAAGTTTCCAATGATGACGCATATACGTTTGCGCGTCGTGCGGCTCGTGAAGAAGGTATCCTTGGAGGAGTATCTTCAGGCGCGGCGATTGCAGCTGCGTTGCAAGTGGCGAAGAAGCTAGGCAAAGGCAAAACGGTAGTAGCGATCATTCCATCTAACGGAGAGCGTTACTTGAGCACACCTCTTTATCAGTTTGATGAAGAGTAAGAGGTAAGTATCGTAGGAGCCGTTTGCTAGCGTCGCAGTGATTCCGATGACGTAATTTTATCTTTTCTGCATATGAAACTGTCGCTAGAAGTAGTAAGTTGCTTCTAGCGACAGTTTCTTTTTATATCCAGTAAAAAAACTGCGCAATCGTCAGGCTGTTATCAGTGGGTGAAATTCTGTATAATTGAGACGAACCAATCTAGTTATACATAGAATAGAGGGGACTCACTGTGAATAAAAAGTGGAGCATACTAGCGTCAGTTTTAATTGTGATTGTCATGGGCACGATAATTTTCCTATTAAAACAGGAAATTAAGGAGGAGACGGGCGGCCTTCCTGGTTACGAGGATTTGAATATGGAAAGCTTGCCGAAAGATGTGGTTGATCGTTTACCAGAAGATTGGCAAACTACCACGGACACGAATAAGTCTGGACTGGCTAAAGGAGATTTGGCTCCGGACTTCGAATTAACTACACTTTCAGGTGACACAGTCAAATTGTCCGATTACCGTGGCAAGACGGTCATGTTGAATTTCTGGGCATCGTGGTGTCCGCCATGTCGATCGGAAATGCCGCATATGGAAAATTACTATACAGACAATAAAGAGTCCGACAACATGGAAATACTCGCGGTCAATATGACGAAAACTGAGAAGAATAAGGTAAAGAGTGCGAAAGAATTCGTCGATGAATATAAATTAACGTTTCCAATTTTATTGGATAAGGACAGCGAAGTAATGAAAATGTATCAGATAAAAGTCTATCCGACTTCGTATATTATCAATAAAGATGGTGTAATCACGGATAAAGTGATGCTGCCGTTGGATGATACGATGATCAAACAGTTAATTGAGGAAGGTAACGCGGAGTAAATACTAGAGACGCAGGGGGAACTAGCATGAATACAGTAGCCTATCAGACAGCTTCAATGACAAAAGACGAGTTCTTTTATGCCTATCGCCAACTTGCAACAGGGATAGACCGGCATGTTTTATTGGAGAGTGGTCGTGGCGGGGAGATGTGTGTGGCAGGACTTGATCCGCTTGTGACGTTCAATGCAACCAAAACAGGTCTACGTTTAGAATGGCGCGATGGCAAAGAAGAATTGCTGACGGGAGAAGATCCGCTAGTTTTGTTGAATGACTTTATGGCGAAATATAACCTAGAGCATCAGAAAGATTTACCTGCCTTTCAAGGGGGGGCAATTGGGATGGTCAGTTACGATTATGTCAGACGCTATGAGGCTCTACCGCTTCTCGCGATGGTCGACTTGACGACGCCTGACGTATTCTTTTATCTTTTTGATCAATGGGCTGTGTTCGATATAGAAAAAGAAGACGTCTACTTTATGGCATTGCCTGAAAAACGGCACGCACTGGACAGTATGGTAAAGGAATGGACCGAAGCATCACAAACAGGTCTGCTGAATCGTCAATTTACTACTGGACAAGCAATAGACGTGGACGTTACAGAAGAAGATTTACAAGTTTCTGTAACAGGAGAACAGTTCGAGCAAATGGTGCGCGATGTACAGCAATTCATTGAGAACGGAGATGTCGTGCAAGTAAATTTGTCTGTACGACAGTCAAAACCGCTCGTCGCACCATCTTTATTGATGTATGAAGCATTACGCTCGTTCAATCCCTCACCCTATATGGCCTATATGGCGGCACCGAATTTTGAAGTAGTCTCCGGTTCGCCTGAATTATTGTTGAAAAAGCGCGGTACTGAATTGAGCACGCGACCAATTGGCGGTACACGAAAGCGTGGGATGACGGAAGCAGAAGACCTTGCCTTGCAGGAAGAGTTGATATCGAACACAAAGGAGATAGGTGAGCACAAGATGCTTGTCGATCTCGAATGCGCGGACTTTGAAGGCATCTGTCAGGAAGGTACAGTAGAAGTGGATGAATTCATGGTCGTCGAAAAGTATTCGCACGTCATGCATTTGGTATCGAATGTTCGTGGTACTGCATCCTCTGAAGATCTGGCATCTATTGTGCATGGAGTATTCCCTGGCGGCTCCATTACGGGAGATCCTAAATTGCGTACGATGGAAATCATTGAGGAGCTAGAGCCGACTCGTAGAGGGCTCTACACTGGATCGATGGGTTGGATAGGCTTCAACAGAGACATGGAATTGAATATCACCATTCGTACAGCATTCATTCAAGAGGGCATCATGCATATCCAAGCGGGAGCTGGTTTAGTACCCGATTCGGATCCTGCTGCTGAATATCAAGAGTCTCTTAATAAAGCGAAAGCGCTATGGCAAGCGAAAGAAATGGCTGAGTTGGCGATTCGTGATGAAAGTGAGCAACTGTATTGATTTGCTGGATGAACGGTAAGCGAGTAGTCACGGAAGAACTGCTTATATCACCTTTTGATCATGGATTTCTTTACGGGCTGGGTTTTTTCGAGACATTCCGTACGTATGGCGGAGAAGTATTCCTCTACAAATCGCATATGATTCGCTTGCGGTCGGCATTGGCCGATTTCCGTATTAAAATGCCATATAGTGATGAAGAGATTCTATCAGCTATACATTCTTTGTATAAAGAAAATGGTTGTGTAGATGGCTATTATCGTTTGAACGTATCGGCGGGTGTGCATGATATCGGGCTCGCACCTACACAATATGAACAAGCTAATGTACTAATCTTCCAAAAGGTACTTATTCTACCGCCTGCACATACGGAGAAAGATGGCGTCTGGCTTGCGACAACGCGTAATGAACCGGAAAGTGTCGTTCGTCATAAGTCACACCAGTATGCAAATAATGTAAAAGGGCGTCTGGAATTACCTTCATTGAAAGAAACAGAAGGTCTATTTGTTACTTCGGACGGCTATGTGGCAGAAGGTATTACATCGAATGTATTTTGGGTAAAACAAGGCGAGTTGTATACACCTTCTTTGGAGACGGGGATCTTACCTGGTACGACGCGTGCGTTTGTCATCGAAATGGCTGGAGAACTAGGGTTGCCTATCAACGAAGGGTTATATATGCAGGAAGCGCTTGAATCAGCGGAAGAAGTATTTATTACCAACGCGATCCAGGAGCTAGTGCCAATTCGTCAGGTAGGAGAAGTGGTGTTTTCTGGCAAGGAAGGACCGATTTATCAACGATTGCATGCGAGTTATCAAGAGGCAATCAATCGAATGAAAGTGAGTGGCCAGTAATGGAATTATCAAAAGCACGTGCATCTTATAAATTGGGTGGGACGACGATTAATTTTAGCGAAGAAACAGTGATTATGGGGATATTGAATGTCACACCGGATTCATTTTCGGATGGTGGAAAATATGGTCAGCAAAACCTGGCGCTTGAACATGCGCGGACAATGCTTGCGGACGGTGCGAAAATCATTGACGTCGGTGGAGAGTCCACTCGTCCAGGGTACACGCCTATTTCAGTTGAAGAGGAAATAAATCGTGTTGTACCAGTCATCGAAGTACTCGCGAGGGAACTCGGCTGTGTATTATCAATCGACACGTCAAAAGCAGCTGTGGCGGAAGCGGCAATTATAGCGGGCGCAAGTATAATTAATGATGTGTGGGGCGCGAAGCGGGAACCGGAGATCGCGGAAGTGGCGGCGCGCTATGGTGTGCCTATCATTTTGATGCACAACCGTGAAAATCGTGATTACCAGCTACCGTTCATGGGGGCTATTATAGAAGATTTGCAGGAGAGTATCGATATTGCAAAGCGGGCTGGAGTTAATGAAGAGATGATTTGGCTGGATCCAGGCATCGGTTTCGCGAAAGATCTCGAGCAGAATATATTAGCAATGCAAGGGTTGTCTTCGATTGCGGAACTCGGATATCCGGTTTTACTCGGTACGTCTCGTAAAGGCATGATCGGTAAAGTGCTTGATCTACCAGTGGAAGAACGTATGGAGGGTACGGGTGCAACGGTTTGTTACGGTATTGAGCATGGCGCACATATTATGCGTGTTCATGATGTGAAGGAAATTTCACGGATGGTCAAGATGATGGATGTATTGACTAAGAAAGCAGCATACACTGGGTAAGCGATAAAATGGAGGGATTTCATGGATTATATTCATTTGAATGATATGGAGTTTTACGGTTACCACGGCGCATTGCCTGAAGAGAATAAACTCGGACAACGTTTTCGGCTGACAGTTTCATTGGCTACGGATCTTGCGGAGGCCGGACAGACGGATGATTTATCGAAAACAATGAATTACGCAGAAGTGTATGAGATGTGTAAGAACATCGTGGAAGGTGAAGCGGTTCATCTGATCGAGACGGTGGCTGAAACAGTGGCCGGGACGATCATGACAGACTTTGCAGAAAAGGTAAACGGTGTACGAGTCTTGCTTATAAAACCGGATCCACCGATTCGTGGACATTATTCATCCGTTTCCGTGGAAATCACGAGGGGGCGTTTCTCCTGAATAACGCCTATTTGTCACTGGGATCGAATATAGGCAATCGCCTTGAACATTTACAGCAAGCTGTGCAGTTGTTAAATGAACATCCTTCTATTAATGTGTCAATAGTTTCTTCCGTATACGAAACCGATCCAGTCGGACTAACGGAACAAGCGAAGTTTTTGAATATCGTGGTAAAGCTCAGCACGACATTAGAAGCAACGGAATTATTGAGTGTGTGCCAGTCTATTGAAAATAAGCTTGGTAGAATGCGTAAAATACGTTGGGGCCCCCGAACAGTAGACCTGGATATCTTGCTTTATAACGAGAGTCACATCCAATTAGAGAATTTGATCATTCCGCATATATGTATGCAAGAGCGTGCATTCGTGCTCGTTCCGCTAGTTGAGATTAATAAGGATGTAAAGAATCCTATAACAGGAACTCTTTATCGTGAAGAACTGGCGATAAAAGAAGACGGGATAAATCTTTGGAAAAAGATTGGACGAGTCGAAGAGTTTTTACGACAAGATTGAACATTGAATGGCCAAACTGCTCTATAATAGGG
The DNA here is from genome assembly GCF_002743065.1 of Sporosarcina sp. P16b. Classification (NCBI taxonomy): domain Bacteria; kingdom Bacillati; phylum Bacillota; class Bacilli; order Caryophanales; family Caryophanaceae; genus Sporosarcina; species Sporosarcina sp. P16b. Next base: position 69,162 of record NZ_PDYO01000013.1, read on the forward strand.
CAGTTTTTTCTATACAATGGAACGAGATGACTGTTTGTCCTTTTGTTAGGCCTGAAATTTGTGTACAATAGTTGCAGACGACTGATTCCGAGGATAGGGACGGTCAAAGTATGAAGGAGTGAAAGGAAATGTCCAATATGGATGAAATGAATGATCAGCTTTTGGTGAGACGCCAGAAGATGAACGATATACGTGAAGATGGTTTAGATCCGTTCGGTCAGCGTTTTGAACGCACACACCTGACAAGCGAGATACGCTCTACATATGAAGGGCAGTCAAAAGAGGATTTAGAAGAAAACGAGCAGGAGGTAACTATTGCTGGTCGCATCATGACAAAGCGTGGAAAAGGTAAAGCTGGGTTTGCTCACATTCAAGATCTTGGTGGTCAAATTCAGATTTACGTACGTTTGGACGCTATCGGTGAAGAGGCTTATAAGCTATTTACTTCTGCAGACCTTGGGGACATTGTCGGTGTCCAAGGTATTATCTTCAAAACAAAAGTAGGAGAACTTTCTATTAAAGCAACAAAGTTTACGTTCTTAACGAAAGCGTTGCGTCCGTTGCCTGAGAAATTCCATGGTCTACAAGACGTAGAACAACGCTATCGTCAGCGCTACTTGGATTTAATATCGACAGAAGGTAGCAAAGAAACATTCATTATGCGCAGCCGGATCATTCAATCGATGCGTCATTACTTGGATGGACAAGGCTTCCTTGAAGTAGAAACACCTATGCTTCACGCAATAGCGGGGGGAGCAGCGGCTCGCCCATTCGTTACACATCACAATACACTCGATATGACATTGTATATGCGAATCGCTATCGAATTACATTTAAAGCGCCTGATCGTTGGAGGTCTTGAGAAAGTATATGAGATTGGGCGTGTATTCCGTAATGAAGGAATGTCCACACGTCACAACCCTGAATTCACAATGATCGAGTTATATGAAGCCTATGCGGATTACAACGACATTATGGAATTAACAGAAAATCTTGTAGCGCATATCGCTCAAGAAGTACTGGGTACGACTACTATCCAGTACGGTGAAGATCAAATCGAATTAGCACCGCGCTGGAAGCGACTTCACATGGCAGACGCAGTCAAAGAGTTTACAGGCGTAGACTTCTGGCAGCAACTGACGAAAGAACAAGCGCATGAACTAGCAAAAGAGCATAACGTACAAGTAACTCCTTCTATGGAAGTAGGTCATGTACTGAATGAATTCTTCGAGCAGAAAGTAGAAGAAGAACTTGTCCAGCCAACATTCATCTATGGACATCCAGTAGAAGTATCGCCGCTTGCAAAGAAGAATCCGGAAGATCCGAGATACACAGATCGTTTCGAACTATTTATTGTACGCCGTGAACACGCGAATGCCTTCACGGAGTTGAATGATCCAATTGATCAGCGCGAACGCTTTGAATCGCAGTTGGTGGAAAAAGAACAAGGAAACGATGAAGCGCATGAAATGGATGAAGATTTCATTACGGCATTGGAATACGGACTACCACCAACAGGTGGACTCGGCATCGGAATCGACCGCCTCGTCATGTTGTTGACGAACTCGCAATCAATCCGTGACGTGCTACTATTCCCTCAAATGCGTCCTAAAGACTGATATGACAGCTCCAATAGCAATATTGGAGCTGTTTTTTTATTGCCGAAATACATTGTTTTAATAGAATGTAAAAGAAAATCAAAAAAGATTTAAGAAAACAGTTGCATCTTTTGAAAACGGGTGGTATATTTATGAAGTTGCTTTTGAAGTTAGCGACTTAGCGAAAAACATAACGAAAAAGTTTTTTACTAAAAGTGTTGACAACAAAACGATGAGATGTTATTATTAAAAAGTTGTCTCTTACGAGAGGCCAACCGAATGAACCTTGAAAACTGAACAGCAAAACGTTAACGAAATACAGTTTGTGCACCTAACGGTGACACAAACAAAATGAGTATCTTAATTGATGCCAGCAAATGAAACTCGAGCTAATCGATTTTTCATGTAACTGGTTGACGAGATGTTGTGGAGTGCTAGGAGATGAAGGAGAGAAGGAGGGAGCGTACTCAGGTACGTGACCGACTGATCGATTGAAATCGACGACGTAATTCGCTGCAGATTGTCTGTCAGTCTTATGGAGAGTTTGATCCTGGCTCAGGACGAACGCTGGCGGCATGCCTAATACATGCAAGTCGAGCGAACTGTTGGAAGCTTGCTTCCTTCAG
>NZ_PDYO01000014.1:0-68072 GCF_002743065.1 Sporosarcina sp. P16b
TGTTCTTGTTCTCTTGTGGTAAACAATCGTTCAGTCATATTTATCCGCTCCCACATCTTTTTTCTTAATTATAAACAAAAGTACCCCATAGGATAGACTTTTTTCAAAGTGTCTATCGTATAGGGTACATTTTATCTCCCTTAGCCTGTCGATCCCGTAGAATCTGCTGCTCCTCTTCAGGAGAGTTTCGCAATACAGCCATTTTCGTCGCATTCCCAACACCATGGATCACGCAGTCGGTGCGACTATATAACTCCAGCATCTCTTTCGCAGCGGGCTCATGCTGGAATACCGCATGTGCTTCTTCACTAAGAGTATCTGGATAATAAAACGCTTTATACGTTGCATGACACGCTTCTGCAAACGAAGCAGCAATCATATTCGCCTGTAACCCAATTTCTTCCCCCACGCCACCTCTTGCTGCGATGAATTGCACATCTGGCAACTCATCTTGCTGCATAAACGATGGAATCGCGGCTACTGAACTGCCGCCAGTTACTGCGACAATTTCATTACCTGTAATACGCGAGCGGAATTGTTTTGCTGCTTGCATACCGAGTAGTTTTTTCGTCAGGGGTGAGTCATCGGAATTCCCTTCCACTACATGTACTTTTAGAATGCCAAGGCGCTCCGCCAACTCATTCGCAAGTTGTCGTCTGCCCGATCTTTCCTCCATCGTATCATGCAATGCAAAGAGCACTTCTATACCTTTTTCCGTAGTTGACACGCCTTCTTTCGCAATATGCACCAATTCCTGCTCTTTCAATAAATCGAGCATCGTACGCGTTTCCCTCTCGGAATAACCAGAGACAGAGCTAAGCGTTCTTCTGCCAACAGGGCCCGACGCTTTGATCAGTTTCAACATATGATAGCGTTGCTCGATCAACAGTGGAAGTTCAGGTATAAGTGCGAGTTGCGCTTCATAAAATGATAAGTTCACTCACATCACTCTTTTCAAGTGGGTTGTATTTGATCCCGGTTGATTAATAATGTCCCACCTAGTGTAAAAAAATACTATACATGAAGTATAGCATATTCAGAAATGAAACACAACAAGAAAGCGTTTACATTATTCAATTAATTCCAAAATATCGATATAGCCGATATTTCCATAGGCCACCACTTGTCCCTCGTGCTCAACAACTGGAATCATCAACATATATTTCTCATGAATTTCGTCATCTTCCTCTATATTAATCCTCTGCCACTCGAGTGAATGATCTTCCGCGACCAAACGAAGCATTTGTTCCGCTTCTTCGCACAGCCCACAATTAGGTTTCGTGTAAAATTGAATTTTCATATGTCGGTCACCTCGTTTTTATTTATGATTACATGAAACTGTTTATATTTCTAGGGATTTGACTTTTTTGGGGTGGTGGCTGGGTTGGGTGGGATGGCGCGGCGGATAGAATGTAGGAATATAAGGTATAGGGCCGCGGGCATTGAGCGGATGCAAGGCTTCATTGAGCGGGTAACGGGAAACTATGAGCGAATGCGAATTGCGATTGAGCGAATAACGTTACGCATAGAGCACTTGCAGGGGCACATAGAGCGGATAGCGTGCTACATTGAGCGGCGCGCACCGCAAATGCCAAAACTAGATGGCGCGGCGGATAGAATGTGAGAATATAAAGTGTCGGACCGCGGACATAGAGCGGATGCAAGGCTTCATTGAGCGGGTAACGGGAAACTATGAGCAAATGCGAATTGCGATTGAGCGGATAACGTTACGCATAGAGCGCTTGCCGAATCACATAGAGCAGATAGCGTGCTACATTGAGCGGCGCGCACTGCAAATGCCAAAACTAGATGGCGCGGCGATAGAATGTGAGAATATAAAGTGTCGGACCGCGGACATAGAGCGGATGCAAGGCTTCATTGAGCGGGTAACGCTACGCATAGAGCGCTCGTGGAAATTCATTGAGCGAATAACGCTTCGTATAGAGCACTTGCAGGGGCACATAGAGCGGATAGCGTGCATCATTGAGCGCGCGCCACGGACATAAAAAAAAGTGACGATCACTCACGAATCGAGTTATCGTCACTTCCTGAGAAGCAAGCTATTACCAACTTCGGCCTGCTCCGCCACCACCACCGGAACCACCGCCGCCGAAGCCACCAAAGCCTCCGCCGCCACTTCCACCTCCGAAGCCGCCACCACCGGAGCCAGGGAAGTATATCGGTCCGACGCTAGATCGACCACGTGGACCGCCACCACCGCCTCTTCCTCCACCGCCAAAAAAGACGCGGAAGATAATGTAGAGAACGATGATCACTATAACAAACGATGGAATGCCAACGTCTTCTTCACCTTGTTCGGGGTATGCGATTGGCAACTCATCACCTTCAAGTCCGTATTCCGCCGCTATTTCATTATAGAATGCTTTGTATACTTCCATAATCGCAAGGTCTGGTTGTTCTTGCCTTAAATAGGGCATCGCGAGTTCATCAATATAACGTCCGACTTTCCCGTCAGGAAGTGCTCCTTCCAAACCGTAGCCGGTCGTTAAATAAAATTTGCGCTCAATACCTGCCGCTTCATTTTTCTCTGTGGAAACGACAAGTAATGCGCCATTGTCCATTTCTTTATCGCCTAATTGCAATTCACGAAGCAAGCGTAGGGCATAATCCTCTACAGGTTCACCTTCTAGGGAATACACTGTACGAACAGCAAGTTCTGCTTTCGTAGCCGCTTGCAAGCGAATGCCATACTCTTCTATTTCCGCTTCTTGAGCGGGTGATAAAATATTCGCATCGTCGACTACTACTTCTGTAATCGCATGAACCGTCGTAGTACCAGTAAGGGCCACTAGTAGCGCTACGAGGAACATGCAGACGCGGTTCATCACTTCACGTCATCCCCAAAATCGACTGATGGCGGTTGTTGCGCCCCTTCGACCGCTTTGAAGTATTCTTTTTCATCGAATCCAAAGATCGAAGCCACGATTTTACCTGGGAATCGTTTAACGGTTCTATTGAAGACAGACACGACGTCGTTATAATCTTTACGTGCCACAGCGATACGATTTTCCGTGCCTGCTAATTCATCCATTAGCTGTTGGAAATTTTGGTTCGCTTTTAAATCTGGATAATTTTCCACCACTACTAATAAACGACTCAATGCGCTCGATAGTTCTGAATCTGCCGCTGCTTGTTCTTCAGGACCTCGTGCGCCGGCCATTTTACTACGTGCGTTCGCAATGTTTTCAAGCACCTCTTTTTCATGTGAGGCATATCCTTTCACCGTATTCACTAAGTTCGGGATTAAATCTACTCTACGTTGTAATTGCGTTTCAATCTGTGCATACGACTGGTCGACGTCTTCTTCCAAGTTTACTAACTTGTTGTAAGAAGGAACGATCATAATCGCTGCGATGATTAATAACACTATAATGGCTATAAGCGGGCCAGCTATTTTCTTCATACATCACTACTCCTCTCATCATTTCATTAGTATGTACTTACCCTACTTCTTTCACTCACCAAACTTCCTGTCGCGATATTTTAAAAGTTATTGGTTAGGTCTATGCCCCATTTACTTCCTATATATAAGCATAAACTACATACAATATGATGCATCTAATCAATCATTTATGCTTTTAGATAAAATCGGCAAGAATATTTTTCTAAACTACTTTACAGACAATTTTGAGTAGGCTATACTAATAAAAGTTGTACGAAGGAAACAATATAGTACCAACCATGCATTAGAGTTGCATAAGGGAAACTATTGTTTTATATTATTACCTATAAAAAAAACTATACTGCTTCTTAACTAAAATAAAAGTTGTATTCCTTTTATCTGAAAGTTGCACCAGGGAAAGAAAAGAGGAGGAAACTGGATGATACATCCGATAACAGTCAATAATATAAGTGTTTCGTATGACGGCCATGAAGTCGTAAAAGACGTTTCATTTTCATTTGGATCCGGAAGTTTGATTGGTGTTCTCGGGCCGAATGGTGCGGGTAAATCTACATTGATGAAAGCGATGCTTGGCTTAATCCATAAAGATCACGGAGATGTAAAGATCGGTAGCGAGACGGTGGATTCCATGCGTAAGAAAATTGCCTATGTTCCTCAGCGTTCCAATATTGACTGGAACTTCCCTATCGTTGTAAAAGATACGGTTTTGCTTGGAACCTATCCAAAAATCGGCTTGCTCAGACGTCCACGTAAAGCGGATAAAGAGTGGGCAATGGAATGTTTAAGGCAAGTAGGAATGGAGAGCTTTGCCAATCGCCAAATTGGTGAATTATCAGGCGGGCAGCAACAGCGAGTGTTCCTTGCACGTGCACTAGCCCAAAAGGCGGATTATTTCTTTCTCGATGAGCCTTTCGTGGGGATTGACGTATCGAGTGAAGAAATCATTATTGGGATTTTGCGTGAAATGCAAGCGAATGGCAAAGTGATTTTCGTAGTTCACCACGACTTGTCAAAAGTGAAGAAATATTTTGATGGGCTAATTCTTATTAACAAAGAGTTAATTGATGCAGGTCCAACGAATAAGGTATTCCAATCAAGCAATATGGCGAAAGCATATAACCGTGAATTTATGATCGACGGCTTGGAGGTTTCTATGTAATGGAATTTATTCAAGACTTACTGACGTACGGCTTCTTACAAAAAGCATTGATTACGTCGATCATGGTTGGCATCATTTGTGGGATTATTGGTAGTTTCATCGTCCTTCGGGGCATGGCATTGATGGGCGATGCGATTTCCCACGCAGTTCTACCGGGTGTTGCCATTTCGTATATGCTTGGAATTAGCTATTTCTACGGCGCAGTGTTTACGGGTGTTCTTACAGCATTCAGTATCGGTGCCATATCCCAAAATAGTCGAATCAAGAATGACTCTTCGATTGGCATTGTCTTTTCAGCGTTTTTCGCTCTTGGGATTATTTTAATCACACAAGCTAAAAGTGCGACAGACTTGACGCAAATTTTATTCGGTAACGTGTTGTCTGTCCGCAGTTCCGATATGTGGCTGACATTGATCGTCGGTGCCATTGTGATTTTGGTAGTCATTCTGTTCTTTAAAGAACTACTCGTTTCCAGTTTCGACGAGACGATGGCTGCAGCTTACGGTTTAAAAACACGTTTGATTCACTACGCGATTATGTTTTTACTCACACTGGTTACAGTCGCTTCCCTACAGACTGTCGGGGTGATCCTCGTTGTATCTTTATTGATTACACCAGCTTCTACAGCGTATCTGTTAACCAATCGACTATCGGTCATGGTCGTATTGGCAGCATTTTTCGGTGCCCTGTCATCCATCACTGGACTGTATTTCAGCTTTTTGTACAATATGCCATCGGGGCCCGTGATTGCCTTGACAGCGACAGCCATCTTCATGTTGGCATTTTTATTCTCACCTAAACAAGGAATTGTCGTTGGTATGTTCCGCAAGAAGTTTAAACGTAAATCGATTACAGGCGCAACCAACTAAGCGACTAACCGTCCCGACAGAAAAAATTAGTATTCATAAAGGAGTAGAATGTAATACATGAAGAACTTAGCAAAATGGCTAACACTGTCATTGCTCGCTGTATTTCTGTTAGCCGCATGTGGGAATGAAAAAGGTACGAACGCTGGTGACAAAGCAGCGGAAACAGACGACAAGCTGAAAGTCGTTACTTCATTTACCATCATTGCGGATATGGCACGCGAAATCGGTGGGGACTACGTGGAGGTATATAATTTAGTGCCAACCGGAACGGACCCTCATGAATATGAGCCTTTGCCAAATGATATCAAAGCCGCAACCGATGCAGACGTATTATTCTACAACGGTTTAAATCTTGAAGGCGGAGAAAAAGGCTGGTTCTTCAAAATGATGGATTCCGTTGGTCAGAAAGACGAAAACATCTATAGCTTAACCGAGGAAGTAGAACCTAAGTATATTGGTGGAAAAGACGGGACTGACGAGGAAATCAACCCACACGCGTTTATCGATCCAGCTGTTGGTGTGAAAATGGCAGAAGCTATGCGTGACGCATTGATTGAAAGACACCAGACAGAAAGTGAAAAAATTCGAGAGCAAGGCGATGCGTACGTACAACGTCTACAAGAATTAGATGATGAATTTGCGGAGCGCATTTCTACGATACCTGAAGAAAATCGTGTGCTCGTAACAAGTGAACGTGCTTTCCAATACTTGAGTGACCACTATGGCTTAAAAGAAGCGTTTATCTGGGAAATCGATACGGAAGAGAATGGTTCTCCTAAACAAATCAAAGAGCTCATTCACTATATCCAAGAACATAACGTGCCTGTATTATTCGTGGAATCTAACGTAGATACACGCCCGATGGAAACTGTTTCTGCAGAGACTGGTGTTCCAATTGCTGAAAAGCCCATCTACTCTGACGAAATTGGTAACCCTGGTGACGCAATCGATACGTATATAAAATACTTGAACTACAATATGAATCTCATCCACGATGAGTTAAGCAAAGAACGATAATTAGCACGATTTATCAACTTGAGACAAAAAGGAAGCCAAACTACCCTGTTAACGGGTTCGGAACACAGGGAGAAAATAGTAAACAACATACTGATTGGGGACATAATTCGCATATGAATTGGTGTCCCTGTTTTTGTTGTTATATCAACGTTTAAAGGGTTTTTATAGACGAAAGGCAAGGCTGAAGCAACAGCGGGAGGAATTTTAGGAGTTGAAACGTGGGATGTTTGCGGCAGCCGGTTTGGATAGGAGAGGGGGCGTTTTCTGCCCCCTCTTTTTTCCATCGCTTTGTTTATTTAGGACCACCGATATCGTTATGTATGATGGTAATTGGCTTACCTTTTTTCTTTTTATAACTTGAATCACTATACATTTGAATTTCGTGTTTAACTTGGAAAACGTGACCAGCCATACGCATAGATCGTTTATCAATAAAGTAAGCTGTTTTCATATTCTCACTTATAATTACTGTTGCGAATGCAGAGAGAGGTGCAGTGTATGGAAGTGGAATAGCCAATAATGAACCTAGTGCTGCAATTCCGCCTTTAGCTAATATGTCATTAGCCTTTGTGCTTCTTTTTTTGGTATCGACGTAAATCCAACTTGAAGCTTCAGCTTTACTGGTAACTAACTGAATACCATTGCTGTCCTTTGTCAAATTGACTGGCGCTAAAGATAAGCTAAACATCATTAGTGCGGCAGTACCTGTAAGTAAAAATTTTCTCTTAAGCAATTTCATTTCTCCATCTCCTTAATATATTAGTATTGTAATCAAATTGTTTTACTGTATTATTTTACTACACTATTAAAAAAAACAAAGAGGCTTAAAGGAGTAACAACTACAACTAAATACCAGTCTTTAGTTGTAGTTGTTAGTAGTTTGATAGTAATAATTGAACCTCAGGGTTATCTTTTTACCACTGGCATGAACTTCACTTAATGTTTTTTAATGATACTAAACAAATCTAAGGAGAATCAGAAATGAAAAAAATGCTTCTTAGTCTAGTTACCGTTTCAGTTATTCTACCTTCACAAATACACCCTGTGAATAAAATTGAAGAGTTGCCACCTTGTTCAGCAATACTTAAATCAACAAAAAACGTACCTAAAAATGCCAGAGGAGTAGCACGGATTTATACTATTGAAAGAAAGTCTACTGATGAACGAACAAGTCTAAGTGTTCATGCTGATTAACCTGTTATTCACGTTGGTAATTGGACTTTCCTCCCCAACAACCGAACCCGTTACTCCCCTGTGGCTTCCTATTTTGTTTGTCTAAAAGCATTGAACATATAAGCCCTAACTTATATGATATAGATACTTATAATGAAAGGAGTATTTTATGAATCCTAAACAAATGGAACGTTACTTAAAAACCATTGGAGATCAATCCCGATTACAATTACTGAAAGCATTGGAGCAAAAACCTTTATGCATTTGTGATTTGAATACTGTACTAGACGTATCACAACCCGCAATCAGTCAGCATATGCACAGACTAAAAAGCGATAAAATTGTGCTGAATGAACGACGTGGACGCTGGGTATATTGGTCACTTAATCGTTCCCATCCCCACTACTTCTTATTACTGGAACTATTGAAATTATTGCCGGTTCCTACTATTGAATGTAGCAAGGAGGAGAACCCATGCAAATAATACTGGCTTCCTTAATATTTCTTCTTACACTGATCTTGGTCATTTGGCAACCACGCAACCTATCCATCGGCTGGTCTGCCATCGTCGGTGCAGTTCTCGCTCTACTTGCGGGTGTCGTCAGTTTTACTGATGTCATCGACGTAACGTCTATCGTATGGAATGCTACATTGACGTTCGTCGCACTGATCATCATTTCATTGATCCTTGATGAAATCGGATTTTTCGAGTGGTCCGCATTACATATGGCGCGCTTCGCCAAAGGCAGCGGCGTGCGCATGTTTTTACTAGTCATCCTACTTGGCGCTGGTGTATCGGCTTTATTCGCGAATGATGGAGCTGCATTGATACTTACTCCCATTGTCCTAGCGATGGTGCGTGCACTTAATTTCAAAGAGAAAATGATTCTCCCCTTTGTCATGGCCTCAGGATTCATTGCGGATACTACTTCCTTGCCACTTGTCGTCAGTAATCTCGTGAATATCGTCTCTGCCGACTTCTTCGGTATTGGTTTCGCTGAATACGCAAGCCGTATGATTATCCCGAACTTCTTCAGTCTTGGGACAAGTATTCTCGTGTTGTATATGTATTTCCGTAAATCTATACCGAAACGTTTCGATGAAAAGTTGTTGCGTACACCTGCGAGCGCGATACGCGACCATAAACTGTTCAGCATTTCATGGATAGTGCTCGGTTTATTACTGATCGGCTACTTTATAAGTGAATCATTAGGTTTACCCGTCTCCTTCATCGCCGGTTCCATTGCGATTATGTTCTTGCTAATTGCGAGAACGAGCGAAGCGGTGCAGACTAAAACGGTAATCAAAGGTGCTCCATGGGCTATTGTGTTCTTTTCCATCGGGATGTACGTAGTCGTCTATGGCTTGCGCAATGCAGGATTGACGTCTGTTCTGACCGCGTTGATCGAGTGGACATCGAGCCATGGCTTGTATGCCGCTACGATTGGCATGGGGTTTATTGCGGCAATCCTGTCATCGTTCATGAATAATTTGCCGACTGTGATGATAGATGCGCTAGCGATCCAGGATGCTGCGGTTCCGCCCAATGTGCGGGAAGCGTTGATTTATGCCAATGTAATCGGGTCTGATTTAGGTCCGAAGATGACACCGATCGGTTCGCTCGCCACATTACTGTGGTTGCATGTGCTGTCGTTAAAAGGCATACGGATCTCTTGGGGATATTATTTCAAAGTGGGTATTGTATTGACTGTGCCTACTCTCCTCATTACGTTGACAGGGCTATGGTGGTGGCTTTCAGTTTCTTAAATCGGTTGTCAGTTAGACAGGAAATATACTTGATTAATATAGGCCCCACTCGGTGAGATAACCTCTTTTCTCACTGTGTGGGGCCTATATATATTGATCGAATCCTTATAAGCAATAATTAGATGGTAATTCAGGTGCAACGATGACAACTGTATTATCTATAATGAATCTTCTGAAATGACTTCTAGAATTTCTGTTATGAAAATTAATTGGTTTATTCTTCCAGTAAGCGTAGTTCATGTGGTATTTTTCACTTCTGGCTATTACTAACGTCAGCATATGTTTTTATAAAAAAGCCTTCTGTTTTTGACCATTCGCAATACAATATATTTTGAAGATTCACATGCCCTATGTGTTCCATTTCAGCATAAAGCCATGACTCCGTTTTGCCAATAAAGTCTAAGACCTCTTTCTTAATTTGTCCCTCATCGATTAGTAGGACGGTCGGTTCTTCTTCTCGGTTCTCCAGGTTCATATCCTGAACAGCCACGGGTTTATACTTGGCGTATTGATTAATTGAAATATCTCCCCCTGGCTCAATAAATAAGTCCCGTACTTCTCTCAACGAAAAAATGCCTTGCATACGAAGCATCGTTCTCAACTGCTCCATTTCTAATTGGTTTTTTTTCATCAATTTTTTATTGATTTTCCCATCATGGATCAACTTGTCTGTTTCTCCTTTAATCAATATTCGTAACGGATTAGATAAGGTGACAATTTTCTCCACGGCATAAATGGCAGTTGCCCACACCACAACCGAAAATAAAAACATTGGGATGGATATCTTTTCGTCATAGAGGCTCTCTTCAAGAACGCCACCGAATACGAGGAGATACACCACATCATAAGGTGTCATTTGACTCAAGTGTTTTTTCCCTAGTAATCTTATGACAACTAGGAGAGCCACCAAGCCGATTACAAGCTTGCTACCATTCAGTAAGTAATCCACCCTAAACACCTCCAAACTTATTCACAACTAACAAAAAAACAGTTAGCTAGTGAGCTGAGCTGCCTACAACTCTTTTCTCTTTATTTTACCTAGCATTTTTTTCACTTGGTAGTTGATTTAACGTAGTTTCAACTATAGCACTTACAGATAGCATTTCCCGTTTGCACAGTGACCTAAACAAGGAAAGTCCGTTTGTTTACTTACCCCATTTTATGCAAAGGAAAGATCATCTTCTGATTGCGGAATTCTCAAACGAAACCCAAGATTGCCAAGAGATATTTAGCAACGAAGTTTAAAAGAAGTGCCTGACGGGGAAAATAAGAATAGAAAGCCGAGAGCAATAGAAATTCGAGCATAAAAAAAGCGTTTGAGCATAATCGCAAAATGCGAACTGTTCAAACGCTTCACTATGATGCCCTCGGCGGGAGTCGAACCCACATTTCAAGCTTCGGAGGCTTGCGTGCTATCCATTGCACCACGAGGACTAAACGTGTAGTATCAAGCTTTAACTATAATTACTCAACTACAGAAAAAAGCTTTTCTTCTGTAAGAGACATCTTCCATTATATCGTAGAATATAATGAAAAGCAATGTGTATTTTTAAGGCAAATGATTTGACCTTTGTTGACCTTAATAGGTAAAATACAGTTATAGTTGAAATACGAAATGATTTCAACCGAACGAATATTATGAAGTGATTAAAGGAGGAAGTCTAATTGAATCTAATTCCTACAGTTATTGAACAAACAAATCGTGGTGAGCGAGCGTACGACATCTACTCTCGTCTATTAAAAGACCGTATTATCATGTTGGGGAGCGGCATTGACGACAACGTGGCAAACTCCATCGTTGCACAACTGCTATTCTTGGAAGCTGAAGATCCAGAAAAAGATATCTCCATTTACATTAACAGCCCAGGTGGAAGTATCACAGCAGGTATGGCAATCTACGATACAATGCAATACATCAAACCAGACATCCGCACAATCTGTGTAGGTATGGCAGCATCTATGGGTGCATTCTTGCTAACAGCTGGTACAGAAGGTAAACGTTACGCTTTGCCAAACGCAGAAGTAATGATTCACCAACCACTAGGTGGCGCACAAGGTCAGGCAACTGAAATCGAAATTGCTGCAAAACGCATCTTGCACCTACGTGAAAAACTAAACCAAATCCTTTCAGATCGCACGGGTCAGCCAATCGACGTCATTGCAAAAGACACAGACCGCGATAACTTCATGACTGCCGAACGCGCTAAAGAATACGGCCTAATCGACCACGTTCTAGAACGCAGCGAAATCGAAAAGAAATAATCACTATAGGTTGTCCGGAACGCCAAATGGCCTTCCGTGACAACCTTTTTATTTTGTATTTTTATATAGGTTTGGTTTGGGTTGGGTTGGGTTGGGTTGGGTTGGGTTGGGTTTTTACCAATCAAATGCACTAGCTCTCTAACTCCAGAAAGAGACACTTGTTGGCCGGAGTGGAAGGCGGCGACTCCGAGAGGATCAGCGTGAGTTCGAGACCCTGGACAGGTGCCTTAATTTCTGCAGAGTACACAGAAATACGGCAAAGCGAACCCTTCGCTGTTCGCTTGGCTCGGGCCACGCCCTCCGGAAAGCGTCCGCCTGGAACGCAGACCAACAACTTCTCCACGTCTCCCTTTACTAAGCGAAAAGATAAAAAAAGATGACGAAACCTCACAAGGTCACCGCCACCCATTTCTCATACTATTCAACTTACTGCTCCTCTTCCACTATGTCAGCCAAATTCTGAAGAGCCAAATCTTCATCAATCCCGTCTGTAATCAACGTGATCTCCGTCCCTTTCGCAATCGCCAAACTCATAATCCCCATGATACTCTTTGCATTCACTTGACGATTATCCTTCTTCAAATAAATATCAGCCGTATACTTATTGGCCTCCTGCACAAATAACGCCGCCTGTCTCGCTTGCAAACCAGGTTTAATTCCTACTTTCACTGTTTTTTCTACCATATTGTGTGCTCCTTTTCTTCCTCTTCTTTAGAAGGATCTACTAATAATTTACCGTAAACGATCTGCGATTTCTTCAATCTTACGCAACCGATGATTGACACCCGATTTACTAACCGGTGTACCGGTTACTAGCTCGCCTAGCTCTTTTAGCGTCACATCTTGATGAGTAACACGTAATTGAGCAATCTCTTGTAGACGTTCCGGTAATTGATCTAAACCAATCGTGCGCTCAATCAATTTAATATTTTCTACTTGCCTTTGTGCTGCACCAATCGTCTTATTCAGATTAGCGGTTTCGCAATTCACTAGCCGATTCACACTGTTGCGCATATCTCGCATGATTCGCACATCCTCAAACTTCATTAGGGATACATGTGCACCGATGATGCCCAAAAAATCGGATATTTTTTCTGCTTCTTTTAGATACGCGATAAATCCTTTTTTGCGTTCAATAGATTTTGCGTTCAAATGAAAATGGTTCATCAACTCAACAAGTGATTGACTATGTTCTTGATAGCTCGAGAAGACTTCCAAGTGATAAGAAGACGTCTCCGGATTATTAACGGAACCTCCTGCCAGGAAAGCTCCCCGTAAGTATGCGCGTGCACAGCAGTCTTTTTCAATTAGCTGTGGATCGATCGTGTTAATCATTTGGAAGTCATGTGTCATAATGGATAACTCTTCCAGTAAGTGCTTGGCTCCATCACGAATCCGGCAAATATAGACATTGTTTTTCTTTAAACGCATTTTTTTCCGTACAAGCAATTCCACTTTATATGGATACAACGCCTTCACATTCGAATACAAACGACGCGCAATAGAGGCATTTTCCGTTTGAACGTCAAGACTAAGTTGTTTATTTGAAAAAGACATAACGCCATTCATACGGATGAATGCCGCAATTTCTGCTTTCGTACAACAATCATCCGTTTCAATCTGCGTCAATTCTTTCTTTGTTTTGGATGCAAAAGACATGATATTCCCCCTCTTCGGCGATTTTCACATCTATCCGCCTTCTACGTTCTCTCTATATAACGCATCAACATATCTGACACTTCCATTGTTTTATGCATAACCGTCCCATCGATAAGAGACGCGATCTCTTGCACAAATACTTCAGGCACTAGCGCTTGCAGGCACTCCAAATCATTTTCCACAAGCCAAGGCTCTTCATTTTCAGCCAGGTTATGCATACGTCTGAACGCTTCTACATTATTCACTAGAACTGCATCAAGAAACGGTGCTCCCGCATGATCATAGAGTGCCTGAACATGCTCAGAAGCAGTATAGCGATACGTTTCGCCACGTTGTGTGGTTAAGTTACCAACATAGACTTTTTTTGCAGCACTTTCGAGAATCGCTTCGCGAATGTCCTGCACTAAAAGTGTTGGCAAAGTACTAGTATACAAGCTTCCCGGTCCAAATACGATTAAATCTGCATTTTTTATCGTATCGGCTGTTTCCGGTAATGGTTTTACATCTTGAGGCGTGATGAAAACGTTACGGATTTTCCTTCCATAGAGAGGAATTTTCGATTCGCCTGTAATGATTGAACCATCTTCAAGCTCTGCATGCAAGGTAATTCGCTGATTTGCAGCAGGTAATACGGTTCCTTTAATATTCAGAACAGCACCCATCTGCTCGACTGCACGGGCGAAATCACCAGTAATCGTTGTTAAGGCCGTAAGCATCAAATTCCCAAGAGAATGTCCCTTCAATCCATCTGATCCCTCAAAACGATGCTGGAACATTTTTTCAATCATAGGTTCGACATCTGAAAGCGCTGCCATAACCTGTCTTATATCTCCAGGTGGCGGGACGTTGTACTGGTCCAATAAACGACCTGAACTTCCCCCATCATCCGCCACCGTCACAATAGCTGTCAATTCAATTGGATAACGCTTTAAACCGCGAAGGATATTAGATAATCCTGTACCGCCTCCGAACACAACAACGCGTTTCTTTATAGTGGATTGCATATTCATGTCAACCCTTTCTTTTTTCAACATCCCGATGCGATACATGTGTTGGGTAATCGCCTTTAAAAACGCCTGTAAAGTATTCAGCGAGTGTAACAGAACGGTGTTGACCACCTGTACAACCGAACGCTATGACTGCCTGACCTTTTCCTTCTTGTTTATACTGTGGAATTAAGAACTTGAATAAGTCCGTTAGTTTCTCAATTAATTCTTTCGTGTCCGCCCATTTCAATACATAATCCGATACTTCATGATTTAAACCTGTCAACGGACGTAATTCTTCCAAATAAAACGGGTTCGGTAAAAATCGTACGTCGAATACTACATCTGCATCAATCGGCATCCCATGCTTGAAACCAAATGATACAAAATTCAAGGTGAAGTTCGGCTCGCCTGCTTCAGAAAACTCCCGTGTGATTTTTTCCCGTAAGTGCTTAGGCTTTAATTTCGATGTATCAATAATAGAACGTGAAAGTCCTTTTATTTCAGTCAGCAAATGACGCTCTTTCCGAATCCCTTCGAGTAACACGCCACCTTCAGATAATGGGTGTGATCTGCGCGTTTCTTTATAACGTTTCACAAGAGCTTCATCATCTGAATCCAAGAACAATAAGCTGGTTTTGACATCTTCCATCTTGAATAACCCTTCGAGTGCAGTAATCATGGAATCAAATAAACTTCCACCGCGCGTATCCATCACTGCGGCAATACGTCTCATCTGATTATTCGACTTCATCATCAAATCGAGGAATGTTACAAATAGTTCGGGTGGCAAATTGTCGATACAATAGAATCCCATGTCTTCAAAGCATTGCATAGCGACTGTCTTACCTGCACCTGACATACCCGTAATAATTACCACTTCATATTCATTTACCACTTGTGGTTGATCCATAAATATTATTCACCTTCCATTGATTGTTGAAGTGATTCCCGCAAGAGGCGGAATTGCTCTGTATAATAGAATGTTCCATACTGCATGCCTTTCTGATTAACCGCAAAGAGCAAATTCTTGCGATCACCTTCCGCCATTGGCAGTGTATGCAAACTTTCTAGCGGATGCCATTCTAATTCACCTTCGATAGTTGTCTTCATCAATTCCCCAGAATAATCATGTGCGACAAATGTGAAGAGTAACCATTCGTTCAATAATTCTATACCCTCATCGTCCATAATCATCATCGTATATATGCCTTTTACATGTGGCGAGATTGCCTGCGCACCGGTTTCTTCGAGAAATTCACGATGAGCTGCTTCATAGACCGATTCACCTTCGTCTATTTTCCCTCCCGGTGCCACATACCATCCACGCCTCGGCTTCTTTAGTAATAGGACTTGACCGTCTTTCACCACGAGCAAGTTAGCAATTTTTTGCATATGTAGTTCCCCACTTTTCAAGTATGTATGTATAGTATACAACGCTTTCATTGAAAACGAAAAAAAAAGACGGCTATTCACGGAAGATTATACCGTAAATAGCCACAAAGTTGCTATATTATGAAAGGGGGTGTCTTTCTTTTTCTATTATCCCTCTCTTATATTGCAAGACGATTACACACACGTTACAATTTCAACGATCGTTTATGCCTTTGCTTCTACTTCTTCCGCCAACTCTTCAATATACTTCTGAGCTGCTTGAGCTGCAATACTGCCGTCTCCTGTAGCCGTCACGACTTGGCGTAATAATTTCTCCCGCACATCGCCAGCAGCAAAAATACCAGGAATTTTTGTTTCCATAATATCATTCGTTTCGATATAGCCGTTTTCATCCAAAATGCCGAGATCTTCGAAAGGCCCTGTTATGGGATCCAATCCTATATAAACGAACATACCTTCCGTTTCCATTTCGCGTTCAGAACCGTCTTCAGTTGAGACGAGCGTCAAGGAACCAATCTTACCATCCTTTTCATTCACTTGCTTAACCGTTGAATTCCAAATGAAATCAATCTTCTCATTTGCGAATGCACGCTCTTGTACGATTTTTTGTGCACGCAATGTATCACGACGGTGGATGATTGTTACCTTGTTAGCAAAACGTGTTAAGTATGAACCTTCTTCTACCGCCGAGTCACCGCCGCCAATTACGACGATATCTTTATTACGGAAGAATGCTCCGTCACATACCGCACAATAACTCACACCACGACCAGTCAATTCTTCTTCGCCCGGAACGCCTATCTTGCGGTATTCAGCACCTGTTGCCAAGATGATTGCACGTGCTTTATATTGTTTCTCGCCCACATAAATTGTTTTGAATTCGCGGCCGTCTTCGATTTTCGTTACGTCACCGTAAGCATATTCTGCACCGAAACGTTTCGCATGATCGAACATTTTTGTGGAGAGATCTGGACCTAAAATACTCTCAAATCCAGGATAGTTCTCTATCTCTTCTGTGTTGGCCATTTGACCGCCTGGCATGCCTCTTTCTAACATCAATGTAGACATATTTCCTCGTGATGTATAGACAGCCGCTGTCATACCTGCTGGTCCTGCACCCACGATGATTACGTCATAAATCTTTTCTTCCGTCGTCATAGTCGTTTTCCTCCTTCAAAATATGCACCTTATTTGGTGTTATTCACTTCGTCAAAAATTTCATCTGACTGGCAGATAAAACTATCGCTATATAAAATCGTACGAGAAACACACTCGAATTTCAACTTAAATGCAACTTCTGTAAGTAGTTATTCTTTTGTATAAGGCAGAAATTGAAGCAATTCCTGAATATACTTGGATAGCGTTGAAACGGATACGTTATAGTTTTCTGCTACAGATTTCTTTGTCACTTTTTTGTCATGCGATGATTGGAACATATAATCTGCCGCAGCAGCAAGTGCATGCACGTTACTGAACATATATTTCTGTTCAAGTGCATGTTCACATAACGTAAACCACATTTGAAAGAATTGTACACTTCGCTCATCAAGCGGTTTATACTCTTCATACAATAGATCGCAAATAGCTAGCGCTTTTTTCAAAGCCTTTTCGAATGGATTCGTCACTTGGAATGAATAACTCAGGCTATGCGCTAAAAACAACTGTTCCGCAGCAGTCAATTTTTCAACGTCTATATATCCTGGATGCGAAAGGATTTCCTGTAAATGTGACGACTTTCCCACTACATATAAGCCGAACATTCGCTCACTGCGATAAGGACTCGAAATCTTTTCAATTAGAAACGGAACATCCTCTTCGTAAGAATCTACGTCCACCTCTTCGTCCAATGATTTCCATGGTTCAAAACCTTCTTTAGTAGGGTCCAATTTCAGCAAGGCTTCATTTGCCTGCTCCGCTACTTTTCGGTGACCTGTAAAGTATGCAGCATTCGCCAGCCAGAAGTAGTATCCGACATCACCTTCAAATCCGCGTTTTTGTAGACTGCGAAGCCAGTGATACGCTTCTTCATAACGACCTGTCAGCGCAAATGTCGCTCCTAATTTATAGCGTTGTTCGAATTGATACGGTTTAATCTTCGACAACAGTTCCATCATGCTGTTCAGACGCTCTTCATCCCGATTGTAATAAAAGAACACTGCCAAGTTACACAGCGCATGGATATTGCCTTTTTCCTCACGTAAGACATTGTATAGAATATCTTCCGCATGTTTTTCTTTACCTATATAAAAATACGCAAGCGCCAAATTATTATGGACAGCCCATGTCTTTGGATAATCCACTAATAAATCTTCAAGCACGTCAATGGCATCTTCAAAGTCCCCTTGTTCCATCATACGGCGCGCTTTTTCTTGCCTAAATATGACTTCCCCATCAAGCTGTTCGCCTTCTTCAACAAACATTTCTTCTTGATCGGCGAATTCAGAGATTTCATGGGCTTCTTCCACAAATACGCCATCCGGTGCTATAGCAACATATTTCAATGCATACTGCTTCGCTTCACGCAGTAGGCCAAGATGTGCGTGAACTTCTGCTAAATAGAATGTCGTCTCTTCATTGTTTGGATCCAGGTCATCAGCCGTTTGCAGAAGTTCATAAGCATCTTCAAAGCGGCCAACTTCCATAATAAACACACCGTATTCCATATGTGTCAGTGCATCTTCTGGATTCAAATCCAGTGCACGTTTATAATATTTTTCCGCATCAGAAAATTGTTCACGTTGCATAGCTTGCATCGCGCGTTTACGATAAAAATCACCGTCAGGCAGGAATGATATAATTTTATCTTTTTTAAAACGTTGGTTGTTTTTCAATCGAACTCCTCCGAAAAAGTAAGAGGAACGCACTTGACGTCCCCCTGCAATGTATCCTCTAGTATAGCACAACTACATAGCCCGTCATTCATTTGCTTTCACGTGCTGCACGTTCTACCATTTGTTCGGCCGTATATATAATACGCACTGGATTTCCGCCAGCAAATGTACCGGCCGGAATGTCTTTATTGACGAGTGATGCAGCGGAAACAATGGCACCATCACCAATTTTCACACCCGGCAAAATCGTTGTATTGGCTCCAATCAGTACATTATTGCCTATTTCCACATCTCCAATACGGTATTCGTCTATCAAGTATTCATGCGCTAAAATCGTCGTATTAAACCCAATTATGGAGTTTTCACCGACAGAGATTCGTTCCGGAAACATGACATCCGGTACAACCATTAGCGCAAATGCCGTATGTTTTCCAACTTTCATCCGCAAGAACCATCGATATAGAACGTTTTTCCACGAAACAAATGGCGTGTACCGCGCAATCTGAATGACGATGAAATTTTTTGCTACCTTAAAGATCGAGATTGTACGGTAAATATGCCAAAGTGAATTTGCATCTCCTTTGGAAGGATGCCGTTCCGTGCGTCTCATAGTTTGATTCCCGCGGTGATTTTAAGTAAGTCGGACATATGTTGCAACATAAAGTCGGGTTTAAATGTCTGCAAATATTCTTCCCCTTTTAGTGCCCATGCAACTGCCGCAGTTCGTGTTCCTGCATTTTGTCCTCCGAGTATGTCGTGGAAGTTATCCCCAATCATGAGTGACTCTTCTGCTGTTCGATCAAGGCGTTTCAATGCCAGTAAAATCGGCTCTGGATCCGGTTTAGGATTGATTACATCATCCAGTCCAATCACAGTCTCAAAATAAGGTGCAATGCCTAGAAGGTTGATCCCTCTTTCTACCATATCGCGCTTCTTTGTGGAAACGACTGCCATCTTCAAGCCTAGATCATATAATTTACGAAGCGTATCTGTCACACCTTCGAATTCGGTTACATAATCATCGTGATGCGCTAGATTCCATTCACGGTATTCTGCTACCAGTTCTTCTGTCTTATCCGGTGCAATCGAGGAAAAAGTATCATGTAATGTAGGTCCGATAAACGGTAACATCTCTTCTCGCTGGAAACGTCCAGGGAAATGTTTTTCCAATACATACTGGAAAGATGAGAGTATTAACTCATTTGTATCGGCAAGCGTTCCGTCAAAATCAAATAGTAATGTAGTAATTGGTTGATTAGTCAATAACAGCTTCCCCCTTCTCTCTCGGCTGCTTCCATAAAATACTCACTGTGATCGTCAATACAATGGCGGTCACAAGCCGAATTATCAATAATGGCCAAATCGGTATACCGAGTGGCAGGAATAACAGTGTATCCTCAATTACCGCATGGCATGCCATCAAGAAAATGAAGGCCAGTGTAATATCGCGTTTCGATACGCCATCTTCCTGCACTGCTTGAATCATGACACCTGCACCGTATGCCAAACCGATCAATAATCCCGCAACGAGTGTCATCGACGCATTGGGTTTCACACCAATCATTTTTGTAAACGGTGCCAACCCAGTAGAAAAACGCTCTAAGTAATTGCGATCTTTCACATACTGCACAACTAACATTAATGGAATGACGATCAATGCCAACTGCAAGACACCAAATGTTGACTTTTCAAGTCCAAGTATGAAAATCTGCAAAAAGCCTTCTGGCACAACTTCCGCTTGCGGCGTTAGACCGTATTGCGCGATTTCATTGCCGCCTGTCCAGAATATATTAATCAGCACTCCAGCTAGCACAGCCAATCCAAGTCGAACGACAAGCACTGTCCATAGTTTAACGCCTACTTTTATGGCGACAGCTGTCTCAATGAACAGATTATGCGCAAAGCTGATCATCACAGCAATGATGAATACTTCTTTAACCGTTAATTCCAATGAAATGATGCCCGCAATTCCAGCATATAAGTTTAATGCATTACCAAGCACGAGGGGCACAGCTGCTTCACCACGCAAGCCAAATAGATGCATAATAGGTTCAACCAATTGCACAAGCCAAGGTAAGATAGGTGTAAACTGCAAAATGGTTACAAGCAAAGTAATAGGGAAAATGATCTTGCCGAGTGACCATGTCGTTTTTAATCCCACTTGTAAACCATTTTTCAATGTATTGGATAGTGCGATATTATGTTTATTTGTCATCATAGTTCTCTTTCACTTTCATTACATATCTACGATACAACAAGATGGCAAGACCTACGACAATTCCTGTTACAGATACTAATTGTGCTGCCCGCAAACTACCGATGACATATAGACTATCCGTCCGCATCCCTTCAATATAGAATCTACCGATTGAATACCAAATGACGTAAAATAAGAAAACTTCGCCTCGTTTCATCTTCAGCATTCTTCGGATAACTAAAATCAAAATGAGTCCGACTACATTCCATAACGACTCATACAAGAATGTCGGATGATACGTTATACCCTCAATCGTCATTTGATTCATAATCCAGTCAGGAATTATTGTGTTTTCCTTAAACGTATCTGAAACCGGTCCACCATGGGCTTCCTGATTCATAAAATTTCCCCAGCGACCGATAATTTGTCCAATTAATAAACCAGGTGCCGTAATATCTGCAACTTTCCAGAAGGATACCCCACGCTTCCTACAGAAAATCACCGCTGTAATGACCGCACCTATTAAGGCACCGTGGATGGCAATCCCGCCATTCCAAATTTGAATGATTTGGTCCGGATGATCACGATAATAATCCCATGTGAAAATAACATAGTAAATTCGTGCACTGATGATGGAAATAGGAATCGCCCAAATGAGCATGTCCGTTAGTAAGTCGGGGTGCATTCCCCGCTTTAGCATTTCTCGTTGAACTACCATAAATCCTAAAATAATTCCGAGCGCGATCAAAATACCGTACCAGCGAACTTCTAGGCTGCCAATACTGATCGCGACTGGATTAATCGCTAGCATGGATACATTCACTTAGTCGCGCTCCTCTTCTTCTAATAGTTCTGCATTGTCTGCGATTGCTTGATCCAAACGCTTGGTAAATTCCTCTGCAGCATTAACGCCAAGACGTTTCATGCGATAATCCATTGCCGCTACTTCAATGATCACCGCGATATTCCGACCTGGTCTTACGGGGACGGACAATTTCGTAATTTGCGAATCGAGTATCTCGACCTTCTCTTCATCAATTCCTAGACGATCATAATGCTTTTTATCATCCCAAATCTCTAAATCGACCGCTAACAATACACGCTTATCATCTTTCACGGAACTTGCACCAAATAACGTCATCAAATCGATAATACCGACACCGCGAATCTCTAGCATATGCTTCAACAGTTTCGGTGACGTTCCGATTAAGATGTTATCGGATACTTGACGAATCTCAACAGAATCATCTGCAACTAGTCTATGCCCTTTTTTGATGAGTTCTAACGCAGTCTCACTCTTACCTACCCCGCTACCACCTGTTATTAAAACCCCTACGCCATATACATCGACTAGCACACCATGAACTGTCGTCATCGGAGCGAGTTGCCCGACCAAGTAATTCGTCAGCATTCCAGAAAACTGTGTAGTCTTATAATCCGTCCGAAGAACAGGAATGTTTTTCTCTTCAGCTAATTGGCTCAATTCTTTTGGACCTTCCTCGCCATGAGCAATAATGAAAGCCGGCGTATCATCCGAGCAAAGTCGCTCTAAGCGTTTTCTTCGCGTAATGGCAGACAATGTTTCAAGGAAAGACATCTCCTTGCGCCCGATCAACTGCACACGTTCGGCAGGATAATAATCAAAATAGCCCGCCATCTCAAGCCCCGGCCGTGAAATATCACTCATTAGGATCTGCTTATGAATGCCTGCGTGTCCAGCAATCAATTCCAATCCAAATCGATTCATAATATCTTCTACTGTTAATTCACCCATGAAGTTCCTCACTTTCTGCTACGATGTACGTATTCCGGCAATCTTTTGCCGAATCATCGTTTCCTGTGCTTATGTACAAATCATTCAAACCTATTTTACCATGAAGGAAATGAAAAGAAATGGATTACTTCTTGATCTATATTCCCTTTTTGTATCCTTTTCAAAAGTCTTCTCTATATAGAGGATAAAGGAGAGTGGACAGAATTGACACTAATCATTCTTGATGCAGGTCACGGGCCAGATACACCAGGCAAAAGAACGCCTGATGGAAAGCTTCGTGAGTACGATTTTAATGCAGCAGTAGCTGTACTGGTCGGAGAGTTTTTAACGAAGGAAGGTATGACAGTAAAGTATACGCATGCGTCTACACACGACGTACCTTTAGGTGAACGAACAGCTTCGGCTAACCGTATGAGAGCGGATGCCTTTGTTTCAATCCATGCAAATGCATTCGGCAATGGCTGGAATACGGCACAAGGGATTGAAACGTATATGTATCCACAAGCAAGCAAAAGTTCCGCAGTTCTCGCCTCTGCGGTACAGAAAGCTTTAATTTCTGCTTGCCAACGTCCCGATCGCGGCGTGAAGAAGGCCGATTTTGCGGTCCTGCGTGACACCAACATGCCCGCGATTTTAGTTGAGTGTGGCTTCATGTCAAATCAGACAGAGGCTACTCTATTGCAAAGCAAAACGTATCAACTTCAATGTGCACGAGCTATAGCTTTTGGCATTTTGTGTTGGGAGTATGTTAGATGAATTGGGGAGATGCGGGAGGCAATGAGCGAATATGAGTCGTGATTGATCGTGTATTGCGTAGGTATGAGCGGTTACAGACCGTGATGGAGCGGTTAGCTCGTGTCATAGGGCGGTTAGCTGATGTCATAGGGCGGTTAGCTGATGTCATAGAGCAGCTACGCAAGAACTATGAGCGTTTACACGAATTTTATGAGCGCCCTAAGCGACTGCCCCCATCTAATTACAAACATACAAAAAACACCTGCACCGCCAGAAACGGCAAATGCAGGTGTTTCATTAAGCTATCAATCCATATCGACAGAGTTATAACGGACCATAACAGTACCTGTCTTGGATTCACCCGTAACATGCAATGGCTCTTTCGTTGCGTCCTCCACATTCTTGCTGAAACGGATTGTACGGTGCAAGAACTGCTCTTGCTCTTCCACACGTGATACGTCATTCAACCGTAAGTCAAGCTTACCCATGTTGGATGAAATCTCTCCCTTTAGACCTAAAGATGACGGGAAGTAAATTTCAACCGTACCGCTGATAGACTTCGCTTCTAATCTTTTTGCATCAGGGGATGAAGTCGTCAACGTCACGTTTCCGTTTAGGGATTTTGCGTCTACATCATTTACCGCGCCATCTACATAAACTCGACCGTTTAATGTTTCAGCCTCTAACTTTTCACCGGTAACTTTTAATAAACGTACCATACCATTTGCAGTTTCCAGCTTCGCTTCATCGAATTTACTATCTGCACATTCGATTTTACCATTCGCAGTTCTAATACGTAGATCTTTAAAATCTACACCATCCACTGAACAGCCACCGTTTACTAAACGTACAGAGAGTTTACTATACGGTGTGGCAGTCGGTACATACAGATCGACATTTACTTGTAACATCTTCAAGTCGCTTCCGATGCGCAACTTATTGCCGTCTTTTACGAACAATAACTTTTCAAGGAACTGACTAAGCGCGTCTGCTTCGGAATCATTATTAAAATGCTTTACAGAGAACTTCGCCATGATCTCGTCATTGTCAGAAGGATGAACTTTTACAGTACCATGGTCAATATGGATGATAATTTCTTCGATATCTTCTACCGATTTACTTTCCGTATGTGTAAAGGAGACAGATTTGCTGAATGGTGCTTCGAAATCGAATTTTTTCACACGGTGTACGGCCGTATCCATAAATTGCATGAAGCGGTCACCTGCTGTGACGAATTCTTTGCGGATATCCTCGAAGAAAGCATCAGCTGAAGAGTTCTCTTCTGCTGTTCCTTGTTCAGATTCTTTACCCATGGCTTCCAGTAATTTCAATGCTTCATCAGCTGTGATTTTACCTTCTTCAAGCATCGTTAGTATTCGTATGCGTTCATTTTGCATATCCGGATTCCTCCTCGTTTTGACTAATTTTTTTAGCAACTATCTATTTATACGGTTCTGCGGAACAAAAGTTTCATTTTCTATTTCGTTACTACACTTTGAATTTGTTCCTTCATCCGATTTCGATCTCTTTCTAAGATGGTTTTCAAATATTTCCCTGTGTAGGACTCTTTAACTTCTGCTATCTCTTCCGGTGTCCCCGTTGCAACAATTTCTCCGCCTTTGTCTCCGCCTTCCGGACCGATATCGATAATATAATCAACCGTCTTAATGACATCCAAATTATGCTCAATAACGAGAACCGTGTTACCCCCATCAACTAGACGTTGAAGAACTTCAAGTAACTTGGCAATGTCATGTACGTGCAAACCCGTTGTCGGCTCGTCTAAAATATAAAACGATTTACCCGTGGAACGTTTATGCAATTCCGAAGCCAATTTCACACGTTGGGCTTCCCCACCTGATAGTGTCGTTGCGGGTTGACCTAATTGAACATAACCTAAGCCTACATCAACTATCGTCTGTAATTTACGGTGGATTTTCGGGATATTCTCGAAAAACACCACTGCATATTCCACGGTCATCTCCAGTACGTCCGCAATATTTTTTCCTTTATATTTCACTTCCAGCGTTTCCCGGTTATACCGCTTGCCGTGACATACTTCGCATGGTACATATACATCCGGAAGGAAATGCATTTCGATTTTAATGATTCCATCTCCACGGCATGCTTCACACCGTCCACCTTTTACGTTGAAACTAAAGCGACCTTTTTTATAGCCCCGAACTTTTGCTTCATTCGTCATCGCAAAGACATCACGTATATCGTCAAAAACGCCTGTATACGTAGCTGGATTGGAGCGTGGTGTCCGTCCGATTGGTGATTGATCAATATCGATGATTTTTTCCAAATGTTCCACACCACTAATACTCTCGAACTTTCCAGGTCTTTGTTTGGAGCGATTCAATTTCTGAGCCAATGTTCTATGCAAAATATCATTGACCAATGTACTCTTACCTGAACCAGAAACACCAGTAACTGCAATAAATTGACCGAGAGGGAATTCTGCGTCGATATGCTTTAAATTGTTCTCCGAAGCACCTTTAACGATAATGCTGCGTTCATCACGTGATCTTCGTTCAATCGGAAGTGGAATGAATTTCTTTCCGCTTAAGTATTGTCCGGTCAGCGATTTCTTGTTTTTCATAACTTTTGCAGGTGTACCTGCAGCTACCACTTCTCCTCCTGCCACACCAGCGCCAGGACCGATATCAATTAAATAGTCCGCAGCCATCATCGTGTCCTCATCATGTTCTACAACAATCAATGTATTACCGATATCTCGCATACTTTGTAACGTGCCAATTAGTCTGTCATTATCCCGCTGGTGAAGCCCGATTGAAGGTTCATCCAGTATATATAGAACACCCGTCAAACGTGATCCAATTTGTGTAGCCAAACGAATTCGTTGTGCTTCTCCACCAGATAATGTCCCTGCTGAACGAGATAAATTCAGATAGTCGAGACCTACGTTCACCAAAAAGCCCAAGCGTTCCTGGATTTCTTTTAGGACCATATCTGCAATTTGTGTATCTTTCTCGGAAAGAATTAATTGGTCAAAGAATTTTGTCGTTTCAACAATCGAGCGTTCCGTGATTTTTCCGATATGCTGACCATTCACTAATACCGCAAGTGATTCGGGCTTTAGGCGGTAGCCTGTGCAAGTAGGACATGACTTTTCTGTCATATATTTACTCATCTGCTCACGAATGTAGTCTGATGATGTCTCATGATAACGTCGTTCAACGTTGCGCAAAACCCCTTCGAAATAAATATCGCTATCACGGGTATTACCAAATTCATTTGTATAGCGGAAGCGAATCTTTTCTTTTCTCGATCCTACCATCAGTTTTTCAATATCCGAGTCAGCCAATTCGCTAACCGGTACATCCATTGGAATTTTATAGTGCTTCGCAATCGTCTTCAGGAGTTCTGGATAATACTGCGAGCTTGTTGGCTCCCATGGGGCAATGGCGTGTTCTTTTAGCGTCAAATCACTATTTGGAATGACTAAATCTGGATCCACTTCGAGTTTCATTCCAAGTCCGTCACATTCAGGGCAAGCGCCGAATGGGCTGTTAAATGAAAACATACGTGGTTCGAGTTCGCCAATAGAGAATCCACAAATTGGACATGCGTGGTGTTCACTGAAAAACAGTTCTTCTTCACCGATTACATCTACCAGCACATTTCCGTCAGCTAGTCGCAAGGCGGATTCCAACGAGTCACTTAGACGTGTTTCGACCCCTTCCTTCATGACAATTCGATCGATGACGATTTCAATCGTATGTTTTTTATTTTTATCTAACTCTATATGATCATCCAAATCAATCGTTTCACCGTTGACTCGAACGCGTACATAGCCTTGTCTTTTGATATCTTCAAATAATTTAGCATGCGTCCCTTTACGTTCTGAAATAATTGGAGCCAAAATTTGAATTCTTGTACGCTCAGGCAATTGAACTACACGATCCACCATCTGTTGAATCGTCTGCGTAGAGATTTCAATGCCATGATATGGACAATGTGGTTTCCCAACTCTCGCATAGAGTAAACGCAAGTAGTCATAGATTTCTGTCACCGTTCCTACAGTAGACCGTGGATTTTTACTAGTTGTTTTTTGGTCAATGGAAATGGCGGGTGACAATCCTTCTATAGAATCCACGTCTGGTTTATCCATCTGTCCAAGGAACTGACGCGCATATGCGGATAATGATTCCACATAGCGGCGCTGCCCTTCCGCGTAGATCGTATCAAAAGCTAGTGAAGACTTGCCTGAACCCGACAGGCCCGTAAGCACAACCAGTTTATCGCGTGGAATCTTCACCGTAATATCTCTCAGGTTATTCGCTCTCGCTCCCTGTATTACAAGTTCTTTATTTTTCATGCGGACTCTACCTTTCTGCTTTCAGTTCTATTACGGTATCGCGTAACTCTGCAGCTCTTTCGAAGTCCAAGGCTTTTGCTGCATCTTTCATTTCTTTTTCCAATTTGATTAGCAATAAGCCTTTCTCGTCTTTCGATAACTTCTTGCCGTTCGTCACCTTTTGCAAATACGATTCCGTTTCTTCAGCCACTTGAGTCGCACGGATCAATTCACGTATCGGTTTGACAATTGTCGTTGGCGTTATACCATGTTCTTCATTATAAGCTATTTGAATTTCACGACGACGTTCCGTTTCATCAATGGCTTTCTTCATCGAATCTGTCATTTTATCTGCGTACATAATGACGCGCCCTTCTGAGTTACGTGCTGCGCGACCAATTGTCTGGATCAACGCACGTTCTGAACGCAAGAATCCTTCTTTATCCGCATCCAAAATCGTAACCAATGATACTTCCGGGATGTCGATCCCTTCACGCAGTAAGTTGATCCCAATTAATACATCATACGTACCGACCCGTAACTCGCGAATAATTTCTGTACGTTCCAGTGTCTTAACGTCAGAATGGAGATACTGAACTTTAATCCCGATATCTTTTAAATAATCCGTTAAGTCTTCTGACATTTTTTTCGTCAGAGTGGTAATCAATACACGTTCATCTCGCTCGATTCGAAGATGTATTTCATCCAATAAATCATCAATTTGTCCTTCAATAGGACGCACTTCAATGATTGGATCCAGTAATCCTGTAGGACGTATAATCTGTTCTACCATTTCGTCTGTATGCTCAATTTCATAAGGGCCCGGCGTTGCTGAAATATACATCGCTTGGCGAATATGCTTTTCAAATTCTTCAAACATCAATGGTCGGTTGTCCAATGCAGAAGGCAAGCGGAAACCATGTTCTACCAATACTTTTTTCCGCGCTTGGTCTCCATTGTACATGCCGCGAATCTGCGGCAAAGAGACGTGACTTTCATCCACGACAATCAAAAAATCGTCAGGGAAGTAATCTAGCAATGTATAAGGTGTTGCACCTGCTTCACGCAACGTTAAATGTCTGGAGTAGTTCTCAATGCCAGAACAGAAGCCCATCTCTCGCATCATTTCCAGATCATAACGCGTCCGTTGTTCTAAGCGTTGCGCTTCCAATAACTTATCGTTATCTCGTAAATATTTAAGCTGTTCTTCCAATTCAATTTCAATATTTTCAATTGCTTTTAATAATTTTCCTTCACGTGTAACGAAGTGGGAACCAGGGAAAATAGCCACGTGATCACGATCACCGATGACTTCACCTGTTAAGGCATCCACTTCACGGATTCGTTCAATTTCATCTCCGAAAAACTCTAGACGTATACAACGCTCATCACGTGCCACCGGGAAGACTTCGACTACATCGCCTCTGACACGGAATGTACCCCGCGTAAAATTAATATCATTGCGTTCGTACTGAATGTCCACCAGCGTGCGCAATAGTTGATTACGCGGTATTTCCATTCCCTTGCGTAATGAAAATACCATTTCATTATATTCCTCTGGTGAACCAAGACCGTAAATACAAGATACAGATGCCACAATCAATACATCATTACGCTCGAATAAAGCACTAGTTGCGGAGTGACGAAGTTTATCGATTTCATCATTGATCGATGAGTCCTTTTCAATAAAAGTATCCGTCTGTGGCACATACGCTTCCGGTTGATAAAAGTCATAGAAGCTAACAAAATATTCTACCGCATTATCTGGAAAAAATTCTTTGAACTCGCTATATAATTGGCCAGCCAACGTTTTATTGTGGGCAATGACCAGTGTAGGTTTATTGATTTCCGTCAGTACATTAGAAACTGTAAATGTTTTACCTGTCCCCGTTGCACCAAGTAACGTTTGATGTTTCTTGCCTTCTTTTATGCCGTTAACAAGGCTATTGATCGCTTTTGGCTGATCTCCTTGCGGTGTATATGGTGCCTGCAATTGAAATGTTTCGTTCAAATGGTTCCACTCCTCTTCTTAAACACCTATCCTTCTATTTTACCACAACTATTGTTTTTTCTAAAGAAATAACGAACGTACGTTTTAAGCTAACTCTCTATGTACTTTATTGTACCCTTGTACTTTGTGAAAGAAACTTACAGCTAAGACATTCTATACAAATAAAAAACACTGCCAGGATTTTGTCCTAGCAGTGCCTATAAATAAATTATTTCGTTTTAAGTTCGTATCCATGTTCTTGTGAAATGTCGAGCAATTGTTGTGTATACAGGTCGAATGCTTCTTTGTCATTTTGATCCAGCGCATCGTCAATCAATAACATGATTCGCGATTGTGTTTGTTCCCAGTGAATGTGTTGTAGAAACAGATCCCAATAGATTTCGTTCAGCAGCTTTTCCGCTTGGAGAGAAGTGCTATTATTACCTACCGCTTTCAAAAATTCAGCATATGAGTTGTTATTATTCATCTCTCTCACCCCTGATACCTTTTAGTAATTATATATGCAATAGAATATAAATCGCAACCATTATTCTAACTATTCGAACTTTTGAATTATTTCAATGTGGTTAGTGGAGTATTTACTAGGCACATATATTCAGATGATTCTGTGACAATTCTTATATTATGAACTTTAGTTCAACTTTACTAGTATCTATTATCAAATTTCTATCATTTGCTCTTTGGTCAATCGGATCGTTGCCTCACCGACAATGAGTGCGATAGCCGCAATCAAAACAGGTATAATGCTTAGGCCGTATAACGGTAATGCCGCAAGTAATAGAATGATTGCATGTAGCCAAATCAGTTTTCTCACTAACGAACGAACCGCTTTGATTTGCGATTTTTCCTGTTCTTCGGGAAACAGCTGATCCATAGTAAACTCGTCTCCACCTTCAAGTGCCAATATCAACTGAACAGCAGTCGCAAACGCTAGCGCTCCTACAAAGATGAAAGATACAATTGGTAACGGTATTAAGAACGCACCCAATGCAGACAACGCCGTTAATCTAACCCACAACCAGAATGTATCATCTGTACGAATAAATGTCCTGACGATTAAGTACTTTTGCACATCCTTGCGCTTGAATGTAGAACGTTTCATAGCCATCGTTAACCAGCTACGCTTACTCACGGATCCAACTAGATGCGGTACTTCCGTGAAGTAATTCGCAAATCGATAAAAACGCATCATACGATTTTGTTCCAATTCAATAAACTGCTCATACGGAAACGGATAACGCGCTGCTTGTTTATCCCAAAACTTTGCATAGAGCATGGCGATAAGAATTCCGATAAAGATGGCAACTGTACTCCAAGTAAGTGCGAATTGAATCGTTAAAAATGTTAAAACCAGTCGAAGAACACGATCCGGCCAAACGAAGTCATGATTCGCAATACGAACGCTGTATTCAGTTCCTACAAACAGTCCTTTAAACACAATGATCACCAACAATACAAGAAGATAATCAATGCTCGTTCCCACTTCTGTTGCCTTTAATAAAGGCAACGCAATTACCATAGCAATCAATGGTAGCGGAAGTTGTGAAAACGTCGACCAAGTGATCGAGCGTCTCATATAACTCGACAATTGATTTTCTAATGGCAAGAAAAAAACAATGTCTGCCGGCTTGAGTAACGTGGTTGGTGCAGCTTTCATTAACAAAAGCGCAAGGACAACGGATATGATTAAGGCAGAAGGGAATGTAACAGGCACTTCTTTTAGCCATTCACTATATGCATACCCACCCGCTCCAATGGCAAACATGAAAACGATAGCCAAATGTCCAGTGAATACATAGCGCATATATTTCTGTAGTTCATTGACGTAATGGAAGAACCGCTGTCCCCAAATTTCATGCATGTTGTTCATAATCAGTTTCCTCAGTCATGGCAATATATAAGTCATCAAGTGTTGCATCTGGTCGCCCGAATGCTTTGCGCAAGTCGTCCATCGTCCCATTCGCACGTACCCGTCCTTCGTGCAACAAGATAATGCGATCACAATACTTCTCAGCCGTTGCCAATACGTGAGTCGACATCAAAATAGAAGCACCCGCATTTTTTCGTTCAATGATTTGATCGAGCAAAGCGCGAATTGCCAATGGATCTAATCCAACGAATGGCTCATCGATAATATATAATTTCGGTTCTACCAGAAAAGCACACATGATCATCACTTTCTGTCGCATACCTTTGGAAAAGTGAGCCGGAAACCACTTTAAACGTTTTTCCATACGGAACTCTTTCAGCAACTGTTCGGTACGGATTTCAAATTGTTGCTTGTCCAGTCCATATGCCATCGCAGTCAGTTCTAAATGTTCTTGTAATGTAAGTTCCTCGTATAACACTGGCGTCTCTGGAATATAACTGAATGATTGGCGGTAATGTTCTTTATCACTAAACGTCGCCCCGTCAATCTTGATTATTCCTTCAAGCGGATTCATCACACCGATAATATGTTTGATTGTTGTACTCTTTCCTGCGCCATTCAGACCGATTAATCCGACCAGTTCCCCCTCTTCTAGCTGAAATGAAAGGTCATGTAAAACAGGCCTGCGCGTATAACCACCTGTAACGTGTTCTAGTTCTAGGATTGCCATTATCTTTCCCCCTATCTTCTGGTATTATTTTAGCAAAGAAATTGTAAAATTGCTTTATCCGTCTTCGTTAACTATCTGAAAATATGCTACAATACATCCAAACATGAAAGGAAGTGTAGAAATGACCTCATGTATTTTCTGCAAAATTGTAGAAGGAACGATTCCAGGAGAAAAAGTATACGAGGATGATCACGTTATCGCCTTTATGGATATTATGCCCGTCACGAAAGGACACGTACTCCTAATTCCTAAAACACATCGTGAAAATGTGTATGAATTAACTGAAGATGAAGCCGCGAATTTATTTAAAGTGGCACCAAAAATCGCCAATGCATTAAAAGAAGAATTTCAACCGTGTGGAATGAATTTATTGCAAAACAATGGCTCTTTCGCAGGTCAGTCAGTCTATCATTTCCATATGCATTTAATACCGCGCTATGACAAATCAGATGGGCTGAAAGTAGAATTTGATACAAAAGTAGAACAGTTCCCGATGAACGTAGTGTCTGAATTAGCTACCCATATTTCTAGACGACTGCAAGAATAACATGGGGAGGTTGTAGGCAGAAGCGTACGATGTTTTTCTTCATCACTCAAAAGGAATTCTACTCTTCTGTCCACTTCTTCAAACCGTTAGAAAAGCTTTTGGTTGTATAATATTTCATTCATATCTTGCTCAACTATGCACTAACATGCTTTAATAAAATAATAACTATACAAAAGGAGTGTTCTCTATATGAAAGCGTCCACATTCTTTATTGGTCTGGCGGCAGGTGCTGTTACTTCTGCGGTAACTGTTCTATATTCTACACCAAAAGCCGGAAGTGAACTGCGTGACAGTGTCAAAAATGCATCACTCGAATTGAAGGATAAGTTGAAAGATGTCAAAGGGCAAGTCGCGGATCTAAAAGATTCTGTAACCGATCTAACGAAGGAAGCAAAAGAGCTTGTACCAGAAACTGTCGAAGAAATGAAGGTTTCTGTAGCCGACTGGAAGCGCTCGACCGAACACAATAAGAAGCGCTTAGAGAAAGAGATTTCTGCAATTCAAGCAGCTTTGGATGATCTCGAAAAATCAATTGGAGCTCGCTAACGTATTTCCATTTAGGCACCAGTTGTTCACTTGCTAATCTTTGAGTGCGTACCCATAGTAAAACAGCTGCATTCTATGGGATATACACTCAAACTAATTTATTTTATTATTCCGTCTTCTTTATTTGTTGTTTTTTTGGTATAATAAATAAAATGACAGAAAGAAAGCAGGTGTCTCGATGGCCGATCAAAATATTTCACGTAAAGACGCCATGATCTTCAATCAGCGTGTAGCCCAAATGTCCAAGGCATTATGGAAAGCTGTAGAGAAGGATTGGCAACAATGGATTAAGCCGTATGAACTCAATATTAATGAACATCATATTTTATGGATCGCCTACCATTTGGAAGGTGCTACCATTTCAGACATCGCAAAGTTTGGTGTAATGCATGTCTCAACCGCCTTTAACTTCTCAAAAAAATTGGAACAACGCCAGCTTTTATATTTCTCAAAAAAAGAAGATGACCGACGTAATACCTATGTAACAGTTTCAGAAAAAGGCAAAGCATTACTCATCCAGATGAATGAAAATTACCATAATGAAGATTATAGCGTACTTCAGAGTTCCCTCCCTATTCGTGATATTTATGGCAAATTCCCTGAATTCCTAGAAGTCATGTCAGTATTGCGTAACATTTATGGAGATGATTTTATGGACATTTTCGAACGCGGTTTTCAGAACATTGAGAAGACATATGTCGATTCAAATGATTACCTTATAAAATCTAAAGTAGAGTCTTAATCACCTGCTCTTTAGACAGTGTAGTTTTTTCCTTTTGATCACAAATTCTGCTATGATAGTATAGAAGCAGAAAGAGGAGGTCTATAATGGTTATTGCAATTACCATTCTATTTTCATTGTTCTACTTATATCAAATTAATAAAATGACATTTGCTCTTTGCCAATCTAGAGAGATTCCAGAAGATAAGCAGCCAAAGATTTATCGAACTGTAAACATTCTGATCACGATCCTCATTTTATCCTTATATGTAGAAGTATTCTTTAGTGCCTGACACTATGTATGCCCGCCCCCATTGCTGGAGGCAGGGCATTTTTTAATAACAGAATGCTGCACCGACGATGATCAACAAAATGAACAACACAACAATTAAAGCAAAGCAAGATGAACCTGATCCGCCCTGTGAGTAACCGCTCATGAAGGCACCCCCTTTCACATTGTATCCTATGCGAAAGTAGAAAAAACCGGTTGGGCTGTTTCAGATGAATGGAACCTTTTTGTTTTTCATACGTTATATGATATAGTGTTTACTTGAAGAATAATCAGAATCTATACTTAGATTAGGGGAGTTAATTACATGAAAAAGAAGATGTTAGCATTTACACTTGCAGCTTCGGTTGCAGCTTTATCCGCTTGTTCTGGCGGGGATGAAAAAGTTATGACGTCCAAAGCAGGAGATGTAACGAAAGATGAATTTTATCAAGAAATGAAAACATCTGTTGGTGAACAAGCTCTACAAATGATCATCTTAGAAAAGGTTCTGGATGACAAGTATAATGTAGACGATAAGCAAGTAGACGCAGAATTTGAAAAAAACAAAGAACAACTGGGTGAAAACTTCGAAGCTTTCTTAGCTCAACAAGGTCAAACACCTGAGAGCTTCAAGAAAATGATTCGTTTGAATAAATTGCAAGAAGCTGCATTGACTGACGGCATTGAAGTCTCTGACGAAGAGTTAAACAAGCGTCTCGAAGAATCTCAATCAGAAATCAACGCTCGTCACATCTTAGTTGAAGATGAAAAGACAGCAAAAGAAGTAAAAGAAAAGTTGGATAAGGGAGAAGACTTTGCAAAAGTAGCAAAAGAATACTCCACTGACCCAGGCTCTAAAGATGAAGGTGGAGATCTTGACTGGTTCGCTTACGGTGTAATGGTTCCTGAATTCTGGAACGCTGCATATGACTTAGAGCCAGGTAAAATCAGTGAGCCTGTTCAATCAGATAACGGCTTCCATATCATCGAAGTAAAAGAAAAGCGCAAAACTGATGATAAAAAGATTACGGATGAAAAGAAAGACGAAATCCGTCATGAACTATTGATGGAAAAGGCTGATGAAAACGAGCTATTGAGTAAAGTTGCAAAGCTAGTGAAAGCAGCAGATGTAAAAATTAAAGATGAAGATTTAAAATCTGCACTTGATTTGTTCAAGATGGAAGAGCAACCGGCTGAAGAAGGTACTCCAACTGACGAAAAAGCACCTGCAGAAGATGCTCCAGCTGACGATGCTGAAGTGGAAGTTAAAGAAGGTAAGTAATATATGAAAAAGGTCTGCCTTGGAAGTTATGACTTCCACTGGCAGACCTTTTTTGTGTTTTTATAATCGTACTGTTTGCCTGTTTTCTTTTTATTACAATGATAAGTAAAAACTCAGTATCTTCATGCCACCGTTCTTCTTGTTAAAACCACAACTTAACAAAATTTATTATTTTGCAACGGGTCGTGCCCCGTTCCATAGTAGTTTATTCAAAAGTAGGCTTGTAGAACGAACGGTTATCTAGCGGGAATACGCGCTCGGAGAACTCGCCTGGCGTAGTCTTTGACATTACGCGGTTTAGCATATTCATCTTCGCATCAATATTATCGATATAATGAAGAATTTCCGCCTCTTTCAACATCGGGCGCTTTGGACTGCCCCACTCCTCTTTACCGTGATGAGACAACACCATATGCTGAAGTAACATCACTTCTTCACCATCGATCTCCAGCTCTTCTGCTGCCTTGGAAATTTCATTGACCATGATCGTAATATGACCTAGCAAGTTCCCTTCAATCGTATACTGCGTGCCGACTGGACCTGACAACTCGATGACCTTTCCGATGTCATGCAAAATAATTCCTGCATACAGCAAGTCTTTGTTCAACGTCGGATACAATTCCGCAATCGCCTTGCCAAGTTTCAGCATCGAAACTACATGATCTAGCAAGCCGGATACGTAGTCATGATGATTTCTCGTAGCTGCTGGATATAACACGAAGTCCTGCTGATGCTTCTTCAGTAAATGACGGGTAACACGCTGAATTTGTGGATTTTTCATTTCAAAGAAATATTGCATCAATTCGTCTAGCAATACTTCCTTACTCTTTTCAGCAGACGGTACTAAATCTGCAATTGTCACGCCTTCATCTTCTTTTACAGGACGGATTGCTTTAAGACGAAGTTGGTTTTTCCCGCGGTATTCATGGATTTCTCCACCTACTTTTACGATGGTCGCTCCCTGATACATCTGGGCTTGTTCTTCACCCGCATCCCAAAGTTTTGCTTCAAGGTCCCCACTTTTATCTTGCAGAATCAACGTCATGAACGGACTCCCCTGCTGTGTGACGCCTTTTGTTGCCTGCTTAATCAATAAATACATATCGATCGTTTCACCGACTTGATAGTCAAGTAGTTTTTTCATCAGTAAATCTCCCCTTTTACTTTTCGTCCAATCTCAATTGTATGAGGTTCACTTGGCCATTTCAATTTCATTTCTTGATGGCAAGTAAAGTACAGAAATTGATGTGATGGCTGTAACTCCGTAAGTATTTCTATCATACGCGAAAGTCGCTCATTATCAAAGTGAACAAATGGGTCATCCATAATGATTGGGAACGGGGCACGCTCTGATAATTCATAGGCTAACGCTAGTCGTAAAGAAAGATAAGCTTGTTCTTTTGTAGCTTGACTGAGCTCATTGATCATGAACGTTTGTCCCTCGGCAGTGACTGCCTCAAAATAACCTTCTGCCGTTAAACCAATCGTCGCGTACCGATCCCCTGTTAAATAGCTAAACCATTTATTCGCTTGAATGAGTACGGCTGGCAATTGATGTTCTTTCCACTCACTCATCGTCTGTCGAATCGACTCACGGACAGCTTTACGGATTACCCATTGCTCTGTCATTTCTTCCAACTCGGCTTTTCGCACTTCTACTAACTGCTGGAGCTCACTGTACGACTGACTGGTACCCATTTGTGAGATTTCATGCCCTACTTTGACTTGCTCATCTACAAGCGCTTCTACTTCTTGCCGTATTATTTGAAGGCGGTTCGTCGTCTCGCTGCGTTGTCGTTCTAGTTCCGGTATAGTCCACTCTTTTACCAATGGTTCCTTATTGTATAAGGAAAGCTGGGCTTCTACTTCTTTTAGCTGTCGTTTCAGCAATTGTGCATCTTGATCTTGCTGATACGCTGTATAAAATTGCTCTTTTTCTGATACGCCAACGATCGTAAACAATTGTAAAATTTCCGCTGTTGTCGTTTCCAACAGCTCATTTGTTTCTAGTAATTGCTCTTTGATTTCAAGTACTGTTTTTTGCTTGCTTAACTGCTTTTCTTGCAAGCTATTCTGATGAAGTAGTTCTTGGCGAATTCTTTCAAATAAACCTTCTTCCGCGACAGGTCCGAGCACTTTTTCCACTTCTTTAATTAGCGACTGTACGTGTTGCGTCGCGGTTAGTAAACGTAGCCGCCATGTTTTCTGATCTATTTCCGCATCCTGGAACTCGCGCAGTAGGCGGAAGCTTTCCTGAATATTGAATGTCAAATCGAATGGTTCATCTTGCAACAGGTCTTGCCATTTCTTCACCGCTTGTTGTTTCTGTTCGTAAAGTTGTTCCATTTCTTCCGCATATTTCTGTAATTTGTGATCCAGCCTTTCAATCTCTGCTGCCACTTGCCGTTGGTCACGCTGTTGCAGCTCATCACGCTCAGCTAGTCTTTCGAGTTCTGCTACTAACGGTTCATTATTTCGAATGAACGATTGCTGATCTGATACAGAATCGGGTCGTTGTTTCCATAACCAAGCACCGACCGCCACCATTACTATACCGAGGCACGTGAACAACCATTGCTGCTGCAAGACACTATAT
This sequence comes from Sporosarcina sp. P16b, assembly GCF_002743065.1. Taxonomy (NCBI): domain Bacteria; kingdom Bacillati; phylum Bacillota; class Bacilli; order Caryophanales; family Caryophanaceae; genus Sporosarcina; species Sporosarcina sp. P16b. The sequence goes on from NZ_PDYO01000014.1 coordinate 38,147, forward strand.
GCCCCAATCGCTAGGCCAATGAGCATAATAATTACTGGAACCATCTGATTCGATGCCTGCTTATCCGACGCAGATATAATGAATTTAGCTTCCGCGAGCTGACGTTGCAGTTCGGGCAAGGCCGTCAGTTTCTTTCGTTCAGATTCAGTCAATTGCATACGTTCAGTATGTTCTTTTCGTTGCTCTGATTCCTGCCGTTCACTTTCCGCTTCCGCGAGAAGACGTTGCAATGCTTTTAATTGCTGATCCAACTCTTTCTGTTCTTCGAGGATTGGTTCAAGCTGGCGTTCACGTTGGATGGAAACATCCATCTTCCCTATCGACAACTGCTGATCAGGGGTTAATCCTAAACGATTACTGAGTTGCTGTAGTTTCTTTTCGAGCAAACGGATTTCTTGTTCAGCAGAAATTCGGTCCGTACGTAACCGATGCCACTCTGCTTCTTGTGTGACCCAGCGCTCTAACTGTTGCCTTTCACTAGTAGGCCGTAAATCGATCCATTCCGATTGCCATTCCGCTTGTTCTTTCTCTAGACGTGTTTTCTTTAATTGCAATTCGGATTGTTTACTAGCCAGTTCCTCGTACCGTCGGATGCCTGCCGCTGGGAATGTATCTGTCAAGTGGGAAAGTTGTTCAAGTAATTGATTACGTTGTTGCTGTAGCGGAACAATTTGCATGGCAATTCGTTGTTCTTCAGACTGCTTATAAAGACGTTGCTCTTCCAAGCGTAAAGTCGCCACTTGCTCGTCGAGTTCTTGCTTGCGACTAGTAAGCGGTTCATACAACGATAGCTTCTGCTGCTCTTTTTGCATCGCTTGTTCAAGTTCACGTATTTCGGTCAGTTTTTTATTCATCTGTGGTATTTTCCCAGACTTTTTGAAGAGGCTACCCATTTCTTTCTCCATCTTCTTTTCCACTTTCCAAAGTGTATCCAGGCCGGTCGTTCCGGATGCAAGTAATGTACGGCTTAAATCATTTTCATCCATCTTCTCGAGACCTTGTAATTGGAATAAGGAGAAAGAGAATATAGATTCAAATGCTTGTCGATCATAACCTCTCAATAACCTCTTTAGTTCGGCTTCCTCCATAATGCGCCCATCTTCAAAACGGATTAAGACGTCACCTGAGGACTTACCACGCACCCGCTCAATCATCCAATTACCATACTCATGATCTTCTATATACAGACAGCCGCCATATTTACCACCTGTTTTCGGCTCATAGCGCAATTCCTGTTGATTCTTTTGAGGAAATCCAAATAAAATATGAAGGATGGCTTGCTGAATGGTCGTCTTCCCCGCTTCATTCGGTCCATACAAAAGATTCATACCGGGGCGCAGATTAATTTCTAGATTCTCATGCTGACCGAATCCATAAAGAAGTATTTTCTGGATTTTCATTTCAGCTCTCCTTCAACAGTTCATTCTTAAGCAATGCAGTTGCCTGCTGTTTCAACCGCTCAAAATCCACAGGCTTCAATGCCTCTAAATAACGACCGGCTTTATGACTGTATACTTCTTTCACCAAATCATGCCAGTCATTCGTTTCCCAAGAAGAAATGGTTCTTTCCACCGGTTCCAGTAAAGAATTCGGAACTACTGAATCATGGATTGGTGGCCATTCAATTGCTGATATCCACACAAATGGTTCTATAGCTTCATACTGTTCTCGCAAAATGTCGAGCCATTCCCCTTCCACTCTAGCCAAGTCGTTTGTAAGGCCTTCCGTCTGTTCCATCACTAACTCCACGACGACGCTACCGGCTTCAGCTGTCAGTTGATCTATCGCTTCCTGACAAGCAGAAATCCAGTCATCTGCGTATTCAATTCCTTCGCACGAAACAGTCAATGAAGTGTACATAATATCCGATGTGCCTACAAATTTCATGGACGTCTGAGTCGAAGTCAACAGGACATCATAAAAACCTTTCTGTCCTGATTCATTGCGATGACGACCTTGAATATTGCCGGGATAGACGATCGGTGGTTCCTCTGATAATAGTTGGCGTTTATGAATATGCCCAAGCGCCCAGTATTGATAGTGCTTATCTTGCAATTCACTGACTGTAAACGGCGCATAGACAGCGTGCTCTACATCTCCTGCCACACTTCCGTGTAATAGACCGATATGTATTCCGTCAGTAGCTTCCGGATAATCCCTAATCATTGGTTCTTTCACATGGCGCTGCGGATAACTGAAGCCGTGTAAGTATATTATCTCGTCACGGATAGCCAATTGTTTTTGTTCTACTTGTTCAGAAAACACATGGACATTTTCAGGCAATGAAACTCTAGTCCATCTGCCCGCCAAGTGATCATGATTTCCGTATGATAGATAGACAGGGATATTCACTTTTTGAAGTTGTTGCATACCTTGCTGGAAACGAATTTGCGCACGCAAGCTACGGTCTTCACCGTCGTAAATATCGCCAACAATGACAATGAAATCCGGTCGCTCTTTGACTGCGTAGGCTATAAATCGGTCGAATGCAGCGAATGTGGACTGCTGCAGTCTGGCTAGCTCGTCCGGACCTGCTGCGGCCATGCCTATAAAGGGGCTGTCCAAGTGCAGGTCGGCTGTATGTAAAAAACGTATAGGTTCCATAGATCGCACCTCTTCCACGAATACTCGTTCCTATTTTACCATATATCATCTATTACTGGAAAGTGAACATCTATAAATGAGGTGACTTGAAGGCACCGTTGATCGACGTTCCAGGCGGACTCTTTCTGAATGGGAAGGTTAGAGTAATAGTTAAGTAGATCGCTACACTAAACTTAACTAAGTTGAAAGACATAACCAATTATGACGCTATCGCCAAAAAGTGATCTACATCCATCCACAAATAAAAATAGGATTGAGACGGACGCGGGCTCATGGGAAAGCGTCCGTCAGCTGGAGCTTCCATCCCTTCATGGTCACTGACCCCACTTACACTTGAACTTGAATCCACGAAAAAAGAATATCCCAAGAAGCACTGTGACTTCTTGGGACACTTAAACCTATTCTTTTCCAAGCTGTATAGCCTTCTTCAAGTCCTTCAATGAACGGGATGGCCCATACATCAAGACACCGCCACGGTACACCTTTGCTCCGAACCAGCCAAGGATGAAGATGGTCACAACCATGATTCCTATCGAGAGCAAAGGCTCCCATAAAGGTAAGTCAAGCATGCCTACTCGTAGGAACATGACAAGGGGAGCGAAGAATGGGATGAACGACGCGATTTTCAAATAGCCCAATTCTGGATTCCCAAGTCCAGTTGCTGCGATGATGAAGGCTGCAACAATCAGCAACGACATCGGCATAATCATTTGCTGAACATCTTCTGTACGACTCACTAACGAGCCAAGCAAGGCCGCGAGTGTGGCGTATAAGAAATAGCCGAGTAAGAAGAATATCACAGCGTAAATAAGTGTACTTACTTCTAGGTTTTCTAAACTAAAGAATGCAGATAGCTCATTTTTCTCTCCTGTGGAAGAAAGTCTATATGCTAAAAATCCTGACACTGCATAGACGAGAATTTGCACAATCCCGAGTGATCCGATTCCTAGTACTTTCGCAAACATATGTTTAACAGGCGATACGCTCGAGATAAGAATTTCCATCACGCGTGAGGATTTTTCAGTTGCGACTTCGGTTGCAATCATCGATGAATAAATAATAACGGCAAAGTAAATAACGAACATCAATACATACACCAAGATACGAGCTTGGTTTAGTTCTTCTTCTGATTTTGCTGTTTCTGAAATATTATGTTTCTCAAATTGAATGGGTGCAAACAACTCGGAAACTTGTTCAACAGATAGAGAGAGCCTTTCAGCTTTCACCTCGGTTTGAATGTTCTGTAATGCGTCTTGCAGAGCAGAAGGTAAAAATTGATCTACTAGACTGCTTGTAGTGTAATTCGCTTGAATCGTTTGATCCGCATCGAAACTTAATTCCATGAACGAGGCAATTTCTTCCGATTTTACTTGCTCTAACAGCTGATCTTTCGTGTCTTCTGTCAGCTCTAATGAAATTCCTTGCTCATTTTGCTGAAGATGTTCAAGCAGACGGTCAAATAACACTCCACTTTCATCAACAACCAGTACACGATCATCTTCTTCATTCCCCATCATTTTACCGACCTTTTCCATAATGCTCGGCAAATTCGCGAAAAGAAAAATCCCTGCTACCATAATAAGTGTCGTAATGAAAAATGATTTTGTTTTAGCTTTAGTTAAGAAGCTTTGTTTGAAAATAATCCAAAATTCACGCATGCTCATTCCCCACTTTCGCAATGAATATGTCTTGCAAAGATGGTTCTTCTATTTCAAACTGACGAATCGGTCCCTTTAGCAACGCTGCTTGCAACAACGTATGCGCCACTCGTTCATCCTCCACTTGAAAGACTGCACCTTCTAATGAGTGATGAGTTGTCGTTACGCCTTCGATGCTCTCTAGCTCCATTAAAGGAAAGTCTGCACGAATCCGGACATTTTGTTTGCCGAATGAACGTTTAACGTCACGCAAATTTCCACTGACTAATTGTTTGCCATGGTGAATAATACTGAGTTGCTCACATAACTCTTCCACATGATCCATGCGGTGGCTAGAGAATAGAATCGTTGCCCCGCTGTTACGGAAGTCTACGATTGCTTTTTTTAACATCTCTACGTTAACTGGATCAAGTCCCGAGAACGGTTCATCCAAGATAAGTAATTGGGGATTATGTAATAATGCAGCAATGACTTGTATCTTTTGCTGATTCCCCTTCGATAATTCTTCTACCTTTTTATTTGTATTTTGTGGTACTTCGAAACGATCCAACCAATGAAGTGCTGCACTTTTCGCTGCGGACTTTTTCATTCCGCGCAGCTGTCCAAGAAAGATTAACTGATCTAGCACTTTCATTTTTGGATAAAGACCTCGCTCTTCAGGCAAATAGCCAATTAGCGGACTCGTTTCATACGAAATCGTGCGACCATTCCATGAAATATTTCCTTCTGTCGGGGTTAATAATCCCAAAATCATTCGAAATGTAGTGGTCTTCCCTGCACCGTTCGCTCCAAGGAATCCGTACATCGTTCCTTCTTCCACCGTCAATGACAGCTGATCCACTGCTGTGAAATCGCCAAATCGTTTAGTTACTCGTTCCAATTCCAAAGCCATACACATCATCTCCTTCAATACTCTCTATCTCGTTCTACGTTCCAAAAGACAATATGTTTCACAATCATAAATATTCTTCCACTACATTCTAACATGAAGTAACTTTTTGCACTTCTATTAAATGAATCATTATTCATTTCGCACGATTCATAGTATACTAGGTAAAAGATGATGGAGGCGATATAATGAAAACCTACAAACTAACAGCGTACGAAAAAGATGGTTCATTAATTACAGAAGAGACTTTCACTGCGGAATCTGATGATGCAGCAAAAGAACAAGGTCATCTGCTACTGACAGAAAAAGATTTGCTCGAGCGAACACACCGCCTAGCTTCCCCTCTTGGTAAACTATTATTATTCCATACATGAACAACTGACAAAATCTCCATTTTGAGGAGGTTTTGTTTTTTATACGATAATCCTGAACAGAGGGATATTGTATTGCGCACAGTTACAAATTTTTATACAAATAGCACAAGATTTTTTCAGAATTTTGTGATACGCTATGGTCGTCAAGAATTCGTAGAAGGAAGTGACTCGTTTGAACATTGCTTTGATTGCGCATGATGAAAAAAAGGCTGAATTAGTCAATTTCACAATTGCTTACGAGCAGATTTTTGCTAAACATACTCTTTACGCAACGGGCACAACAGGATTACGCATCATGAAGGAAACCGATCTTTCTGTCACACGACTCATGTCGGGTCCACTCGGTGGTGATCAACAGATAGGTGCCATGATCGCGACGGGTAAGCTAGATTTAATTTTATTTTTCCGTGATCCGTTGACTGCACAGCCACATGAACCTGATGTGAGCGCCTTACTTCGATTATGTGACGTCTATGGTATACCTCTCGCTACGAATTTAGCTTCAGCGGAGTTACTATTGCGTGCTATAGAAAAAGGCTATTTCTCATGGAGAGAAACAGCCGCTAAGTATCAATAATTCTATAAAAATGATCATAGATATAAACGAGACGCGCAGTTTTCATAGCGCGTCTTCTTTCCATTTATTGGCCTGTGAAGCTCGGTTTTCTTTTTTCAATAAATGCCTGTACGCCTTCGCGATGATCAGTAGTTGAGCGCATAGCTACTTGTGCTTCGCCTTCAAGCTTCAAGATTTTCTCGAGTTCAGCGATGCCTGTTGCATGGAGTATTTTCTTTGTTGCGGCCATGGAAGCTGTTGGGGAGTGTAGGATAACTTGAGCACGTTGTTGTGCCGTATTCCACGCTTCTCCGTCTGCTACCGCTTCATCAACGAGTCCGATATGCATGGCACTTTTTCCATCCAGTACTTTCCCGGACCAAATGAGTTGTTTAGCTCTGGCTATACCTACGCGTTCCTTCAGGAAGAAGTGACCGCCACCATCTGGTACGAGTCCAATGCCGATAAAGTTCATTGCAATTTTACTGGATTCTTCCGCAATGACAACATCGCATGCAATTGCGATACTGCATCCAAGCCCAGCTGCTGCACCGTGTACAGATGCGATCGTGATTTGCGGCATGCTATACATAGATAATGCCAATCTGGATAAGTCGATCATAATATCTTCCATTTTCATCGGGCTACTCGGGTCAAGCATCGCCTTGACGTTGCCACCGGCGGAAAATGCTCGACCTGCTCCCCTGAACAGTACGACATGTACTGATGAATTGTCTTTTAGTTGATCTACGATATCTGTCAATTCTTTCATCATAACTCCATCCATCGCGTTCATTACTTCAGGTTGGTTAAAGGTTACTGTTGCTAATCTTCCTTCAATTTCCACTTTGATTTGTTTTGTCAAAATTAAATCCCCCTTTATATGAATGGTTGTTCATTCATTATATTATACACAATTACCTGAGCATTTGCATAACTTTAACAAAAAAAATTCCCTCGATCAGTTACGACGAGGGAATCCGTATTATTTTATTGTTTCTGAAGACGGAAATAACTCTTCCAAATACGCTATTTTCTTATCTATGGCCTCTTCAAACCCTACTATATAGGCGCCAGGTTCTTTTGGGTTATGGAATTGCGTCAGCTTGCCAGTTGCCGGTTCCATGAACTTGCTTGAAGCTCCGCAACCTAAACCGATAATGGTCTGTGCTTCTTCCATGATCAATATGTTATAAAGACTTTCTTCACCTGGTTTGGAATAACCGACATTTTCAAGATTTCCTAAAATGTTTTTCTGGCGGTATAGATAGTAGGGTATATAGCCGTTATCGCGCGACCATTCTTCTCCGCGTGTCATCATTTTTCCTACAGTTTCCCGATCCGCCACTTGGTACTTGTCCTTATTCCGTGTCATTTCAGAAGCACGCTTGAACGACAATGTATGGATGGTCAAAGATTCCGGCTGCATCTTTTCTGTTTCAGCCAATGAGTGTTCGAATTCTTCAAGACCTTCATTCGGCAAACCGATGATTAAGTCCATATTAATATTGCGCATTCCTTGCTCTCGGGACAACCAATATTTATCGATTGTTTCCTGTACCGTGTGATGACGGCCGATTGCTTTCAATGTTTCATCCGTATAGGACTGTGGATTGACACTGATTCGATCTATGCCCCACTTCTTCAGTACTTCGAGTTTCGGTACCGTAATCGTATCAGGACGCCCGGCTTCCACCGTCACTTCACGAACATGTTCCATATAAGGGAATGAGTCCACCATCGTTTGATAGAGTGCATCCATTTCATCTGCTTCAATAGACGTGGGTGTTCCGCCACCGAAATAAATTGTCGTAATACGAATATCACGCTCTTTTAACCATTTACCCATCGCGCGCATTTCTTCATGCAAGCCGTCTAGGAATGTTTCCACTCGTCCACTTTTTCGATGAATTGCATAGGCTGGGAACGTGCAATACGCACATTTTGTTGGACAAAACGGTATGCCAATATATATACTCACTTGTTCTTTCAATGAATACAAATCTGGCAATGCATTCAGTTGAACGTCTGCAATTTCTGCAATCAATTCACTTTTTCGTACGGATACCCTATGCCGTTGCTGAAGTAGCTGCTTTGCTTCCGCAACCGTATGGCCATCTTGACGATACATATGATACAACTTTGTAGGTCGGATTCCCGTTAGGATCCCCCACTCTTGATTCATTCCAGTTGCTTGTTCTAGCGCATCTAGCAATACGTGGGAATACATTCTTTTACGCTGACGTATTTGCCCGCGTTCTTCTATTTCCTTTATCTCTTCGGCAAAACGCGATGTATACTGCTTACCTTGCCATTGAATATCCACCGTTACACTTGGTGATTCTTCGTATTCCTCGGTAAACCGTAATTCAATTGCTGTATCATCTGTCTGTTCCGTAACTATTTTAGACTGTTCAAAAAATAAATTGGCCAAGTGTGTAAACATTCGTATCCAATCTTGGGGGAATTGTTGATTTACATGTAATTGTTGCATGATTTTCTCCTACTCTCCATCTGTTGAAAAAAACCGGCCAAGGCCGGTTTCGATGTATCTATTAATTAAAGCCTTCATATAAATCTTGAATCGGTTTCAATACTACACGGTTTACTTCTTCAATCAATTCGCTAAGCTTCATTTCAGCAGTCAGCATAGCCAAGATTTTCGGGTTTTCTTGAGCAAGTTGCGCTGTTTTCTGTGCGTGCTCAAGCTCATCTCCTTCAATCTCTTCACCAGCCATTTGTTTCTGTTGTAAATTCATTTGGATTTCGCGGAAGCTTTCGAACAATGCAAGAGCCTGTTCGTCACCTTTCACATCGGCCATTGCTGTTTTCACCGCTACATACTCATCTGTTTTACGTAAAGTAGATTCCAATTTGTTCATATCATCATAAATGTTTACTGACATACTATCTCCTCCTACAATCCATTTAATATAAGTGCAATAACTCCTTGCACAATTCCTATGATACCACCAAGAAATGCGCCCAGAACCGTAATCATTTTAAACTCTCTGCGTGAAATGCCGAGAACTAGATCTTCTAGAACAGCCACAGGGAACGTGTCTACTTGCTCTTTCACCAGCTCATCAAGTTTTAGCTTTCTTAATGATTGTTCAAGGTGCGCTTCAGCCTGTGTGAATAAAAAGTTGACAATTTGTGGTGTCACATTGTTAGCCGTCCATGTGGATCCTTGTGGCCAATAATGTGACAAACTGTGATCGAGTCTTTCTTGTAGTGCCAATTGATCCAGTGCATACTTTCTCACTGAAGCAAACACACTATCAAAGTCGAATCCAGACGTCAACTGTTCCATTGGTTGTTGCTGAACATTTTGCCACTCTTTCCAAATCAGTTTATCTAATAATTCTTTTGTTCCAGGCGCTTCTATAAATCTCAATGCTTCCCGTTGAACCTTGCCGACCAGCGACTCCGATTCTCCAAAAAACATATTGAGCATGCCACCGAATGTCCCTTTTGAAGCCAAGAAATCATCGATCAACTTTTGGAATGTCTGTCTTCCTTCTGCTGAATCCACAAATTGACTTGCGCGAATTAGTACAAAGTCAGAGGCTAAAGGAATTCTTTCTTCGATTTGTTGTTGCCAACGAAGCGGCATAACTTCCTCCACTGTACCTGTTGTTACTTTAACTTTCATTTCATACAATTGTTGATCAATTAATGTGATCAACTTGTCTTCCACTTGTTCTGGAAGTTTGTCGGCACCCGCAAGCTTGAGCCAATCGTTCAAGGTCTTATCTGATTGCAGGATGTATTTATCCATTTGACTTTGGATAAATGTCTCTACACGCTTTTCCATTCCAGGAGTCAACATCTTTTTCCGGAATAGGTCAGGTGTCAGCAAATAATTTGTCACTGTTTTTCCAAGCTGAGTCGCCAATTCATTTCGGCGCTTCGGAATCAAGCCGGGTGTAAACGGCAAACGTGTTTTTCCAATGTATTTTGCCTCATGTGGCCTAAACAGCATCTTGATCGCCAGATGATTCGTTACTCCACCAATCAACGCGCCAATAAACGCCATGAACAAAATAGTTAGTACTATTTTCAATCGCTTCACCTTATTCCACTTGGTCTTCGTTCCAATTATAACAAAAACCAGCTGAATGAAAAGCAATTAGAGGCGGAGATTTCTGACTTTACATTTGATAGCAGTTCAGGTACGTTGCAAGTAGAGTATTACTTACCACAATCCTATGTTTTCACGTACCATTAAAGGAGGCAATCATTTCATTGAAAAAAGAAATTATCGACCACTTAGGAAGAACCGTTGTGTATAATTTCCCACCCAAACGAATCGTCACATTATGTCCTGGTATTACAGAAACTTTATTCGGAATTGGACTTGGAAAAGAAATTGTTGGACGCACAAGGTATTGTAAATATCCTGAACAGGTTAAGAACGTTCCCGCAGTCGCAGGAACGAAAGATTTGAAGTTGGAAAAAACACATGAAGTACAGCCCGATTTAATTATTATGGAAAAAGAAGAAAACACAAAAGAGATGGTCGAAATTCTTTCCGAGTTCTATCCGGTATATGTAGCGGAAGTGCAGACGATCGAACAAGCTTATAGAATGATTACAGATATGGGATCGTTGACTGATCATGAGCAACAATCAAAATCGCTTGTCGCGGAAATCAAGCAAGCATTCACGACGCTCCCCACACTTCCTGCTGCACGAGTTGCTTATGTCATTTGGCAAAAGCCGTATATGGTTGTCGGCAAAGACACCTATATCAACTCGTTATTACAAAAACTCGGTTTCATCACACCTTTCGCGGAATCATCTGACCGCTATCCAGCTGTAACGGAAGAACAATTTAAGGAAGCTGATCTCGACTTAGTCTTGCTATCATCTGAACCCTATCCATTTAAGGAAAAACAACAAATTCAGTTCCAGGACATGTTACCTAATTCAAGGATCCAGCTAATTGATGGCGAAATGTTCTGGTATGGGGTTCGAATGCTTGAAGGTGCCGATTATTTCAAAGACTTTTCCTTCGATGTTTGATTTAATTTACTCCATTGAATATGGTAGACATTCGAATAGCATGCTCCATATCATCATGTAAAGCGATAAAAATCGGATCATATGCCTCTTCAAAAGGAATCGTCAAAAACAGTTCCTTACACTGTTCCACTGCTTCAAGTTCATTAACTAGCGCATTTTTAGCTGATTCTTTCAAATTCGTACAAGGCGCTGGCTTTTTCGGATTCGGCACAAACTCTTTTGTCATTATATAATGAAGCTGCTGGAACATCTCGTAATGACTTTTTTCATCCTCATACGCATGGCGAATGAATTCCTGCCATAACAAATCATTCGTCAGCTGGTACATGGACTTATAATAAAAATATGATTTATACTTTTCCTCAATCGCATTACGTAGTTGAGTAACAAACACACACTCATCCTTTCGTCCTTTTGGTCAGTTTATGAAATGAACGAACAGGATATCACTAATGGAACAATAAAGGAGAAAACAAGATGCTACAACACTTCAGTCATAAAAAAATGTTTGAAGATACTGATCTACCGGGTTGGACTATCTCATTTTATTACCAGAACAAACAATATAAAGGTGATTACCATAAAGACGGCACGATCAATTGGACAAATGGCACACCGCCAGACGAAGAAAAGATCGTCCTAATGGTCCACGATCTCATGACTTTCCACGTCTATGAATGAGATCCATCTAAACCGACCATCCTCTAACTAGAGGAGGTGCTTTTATGGGCAAAGAACAATCAAAAGGTAAACAACAGTTAGAAAAAGAGCGGTTGAGAGTACAAAACCAAAAAACTGAAAATGTCTTTGAAGACAAAAGCCACATCCCCAACGAGCAAAACGCATTTAAAGAAACCCAGCCAAAATACGGTGAGTAAAAATATTGCCTAAGATTGAAGACTTTCCTTATGTAAAGGACATGGTCTTCAGTCTTTTTTAAAAGATTTTTTAAAAGATTTTTTAAAACTTTAAAAATAACAAAATTAAATGTAAATGGATAGTGGTTTCACTGTGTATCAGTGTTACCACATCCATTTTCACTTTATATATCGACACATTGCGTATCCTTAATACGATTTTTTCTGTTCTGTAAGCAAATCGAATTGTAATTTCTCTATAAATAAATTATTATAAAAGATAACTAACTTTACTTTACAGGAGGTGTACGCTTTGTTCTTTTCCCTCATCTGGGTTAAGCGCGAAGCTATTATTTGGATATTGCCATACGATTGGCAGCATTTGCTGCCTTGATTGCAATCACCGCTTTTTTTGTCGCGTGTGAATTCGCAATCGTGAAAGTCCGTTCATCACGTCTCGACCAACTAATCGTCGAAGGTAATCAACGTGCGGTTCTTTCAAAAAAAATTGCCGATAATTTAGATGAATATTTATCCGCTTGTCAGCTCGGAATTACGATTTCGGCACTTGGCCTAGGTATGCTCGGGGAACCAACAGTCCGCATGATGCTAGCTCCCATTTTTGACATGTTTATACTCGATGCCCATGTCGAAACCATTCTTTCATTCACTATCGCTCTAGCGATCGTCACCTATTTGCATGTCGTGGTAGGAGAACTAGCTCCAAAGACCATCGCATTGCACAAGGCGGAAGAATTATCCTTATCCCTTGCCGTCCCACTGAATCTATTTTACCGTCTTATGTACCCGATCATTAAAGGAATGAACGGATCGGCACGTCTTGTTACACGATTGCTAGGCTTCAAATCCATTTCCGAGTTAGAAGTAGGTCATACAGAGGAAGAATTGCGTATCATTTTATCTGATAGTTTGCGAAGCGGTGAAATAAATCAAGCAGAGTACAAATACGTCAATCGTATTTTTGAGTTTGATGATCGAGTCGCAAAGGAAATTATGCTACCACGAACAGAAATGATGACTGTCGATAAAGAAATGACATTATCCGAAGTGTTTGAATTACTAGGCGTTGAACAGTTTACTCGTTATCCAATTATCGACGGGGATAAAGATCACGTCATCGGACTGATCAACATGAAACATTTATTGACGGCCTATATTAAAGATCCGTCAAATGGTAGTAAATCGGTCATTAATTATATGCAGCCCATTATCCGAGTCATCGAAACGATCCCAATTGGAGAGTTACTCTTGAAGATCCAACGCGAACGTATTCATATGGCCGTGCTACTGGATGAATATGGAGGGACTTCCGGTCTGGTCACTATTGAAGACATCTTAGAAGAAATTGTTGGTGAGATCCGCGATGAATTCGATATGGATGAACTACCTGAACTTCAAATTGTTGGCGCAGACCACTATATTCTAGATGCCAAAATGTTGATTGAAAATGTCAATCATGCATTGAACATCGAAATACTGGAAGAGGACATCGATACAATTGGCGGTTGGTTCATGGATCAACGCTTCGAAGCTATACAAGGTGAAAAGATTATTGAACAAGGATATGAGTTTACTGTCAAAGAAGTAGATGGCAACCATATTCTTTACCTAGAAGCAAAAAAGCAACCTCCAGAAGTTGCAACCAATGAAGCTACCGATTCGTCTAAATAAAGCTTTCCCGCCTAAACGGGAAAGCTTTTATCTATTACCAAATTGTAAGGAGATGCTCCATGAATAAAAAACAGGAAAACTGGCTTCTCTCCATATGGGCCGTCGCATTCATCGCTTCACTTGGCTCTTTGTATTTCTCAGAAATCAAAGGTTACATACCTTGTACGATGTGCTGGTATCAACGAATTTTCATGTATCCTATTGTATTGATTGGTTTAATCGCACTCATTCAGAAAAACATATCGATTGCCTGGACTACGGCTTCATTCGCTTTTATCGGAGGCTGTATTTCTCTCTACCACTATGGTATTCAGAAACTGACTTTCTTACAAGACAGTGCTCCTGAATGTAGCGGAGCCTCTTGTACTGCTACATATATCAATTATTTCGGCTTCATTACGATTCCTCTTCTCGCATTGATAGCATTTGCTTTTATTTTCATCGCAAGTCTTGTAATCTTGAAACAAACAAAGGAGTGAAACACATTGAAAAAATTACTAGCTATTGGTGGAGTTATTGTCGTGATCTTCATTTTAATCGTCGTCCTCAATAATAAATCCAATGAAACAAAGCTCGCCGACAATCCGTACGGTACAAATAACCTACAACAATCTACAATTGATTTATTAGACAATGAAAGTTATCAGAACGTCGCACTTCCGGAAGAGATCTTCAAAAAAATTGAAAGCGGTGAACCGACAACTGTTTATTATTTCAGTCCGGAATGCCCGCACTGCATGGATATGACACCGCGTTTAATGCCAATTGCAGATGAATATGGTGTACATGTCTATCAGTATAATCTGCTCGAGTACGGAGATCAGATGAAACCAGAATACGATATTACAGCATGGCCTACACTAGTCCATTATAAAGATGGTAAAGAACAAGGCAGAACAGTTGGTTCACAGCCCGACGAGCAAATTAGAGCATTCTTCGATGAATTTGAAAGCAACTAAGGAGACTACGTAAATGACAAGTTTTCATTATACGACTACACAACCTGGCGAGACGATTGAAAAACTACTAAGAGAACAATGGCAAGGTGGTAAGAAATCTGTGCACCAAATGCGCATGGATAAAAGTGTAACGGATACAGATGGACAACCAGTGGATTGGAAAGAGCCCCTTCCGGAAGGCACCGAACTGGTCTTCGGTTTCACTGAGGCACAATCTGCCTACAAACCAGAAGCATTCAATTCCTTACGTGTACTATGGGAAGACGAACATATACTTGCCGTACACAAACCTGCAGGGGTGTCCGTACACCCGGAACACTTACCGGGTACCGGCACATTGATGAACGAAGTCATGGGTTATATCGAAGCAAAGAGCGGTACCTATGCAGAGCATATTCACCGATTGGATCAGCATACAGCTGGAGTTTTACTTATCGCAAAACATCCACTAGCGAAAACGATGTTCGACCGGATGTTGGAACAGAATCAAATCGAACGCTATTATACGGCTGAACTTGAAGGCCAGCTAAGAAAACCGCGTGGCACGATTAATATGCCAATCGGTAAAGATCGCTATCATGCAACAAAGCGTAGAGTATCACCATCCGGTCAATCCGCGGTCACGCATTTCAAGGTACTTGAACGTAAACCTGATACGACACTTGTTGAAGCTCAGTTGGAAACAGGACGAACACACCAGATTCGTGTCCACTTCTCCCATCTGGGTCACCCTGTAGTCGGAGATCAACTGTATGGTAGCGAGACCATATCAAGAGGACCTTATAAGTTAGTCGCTACAAAGGTCACTTTCACACATCCCATTACGTCAGAGATGATTGTAGTGGAAACTGAATAAAAAAAAGAGCTATCCAGGAGGTCGTAGAGACCACTTGTGACAGCTCTTTTTTATTTCTGTTTGATTAATTACTTGGAAAGTAGGTAGTGGACTTGTAAACTGTTGAGCATTTGAACTTGAATCTACTAATGTCTAAAGTCAAAAAATTTCAAACACTAACAACAGCTACATATCGTCGTCTAAATAGTTGTCCACTTCTTTTCAACTTAATTCGTTTAACTAAATACATTCACTTAAAACGAATCTGGATCTGTACCTGTTCGTTCATCACGGTTTAACGCATCGATCATCGCCATATCAGAAAGTGTCAATTCAAAATCAGCCACTTCACTATTTTCTTGAATACGATCAAATGACACAGACTTTGGAATAACAATCAATCCATTTTGGAGATGCCATTTGATGATGACCTGAGCCACAGTCTTCCCGTATTGCGCAGCGATTGCAGTGAGTGTTGCATCCTCAAGAATTTGACCTCTAGCTAAAGGACTCCAAGACGTTACTGCAATTTGATGTTCACTACAAAACAGACGCAACGGCTCTTGAGTTAGACGTGGATGGAGTTCTATTTGATTTACCATAGGACGAATATTAGCAATTGTAAATATCTCTTGTAAATGTGACGCGTGGTGATTGGAAACACCTGTTGATCGAATCAATTTTTCATCATATAGCCTTTCAATCGCGCGATATGTATCTACGTAGCTGCTGGCAACAGGCCAATGTGTCAAATATAAGTCTAAATAATTCATATCCAATCTAGTTAATGAACGCTCAAATGCACGTAGTGTTTCATCATATCCTTGGTTATCATTCCATACTTTTGATGTCACAAAGAAGTCTTCACGCGCAATACCGGTGTGACGAATTGCTTCCCCCACGGCTTGTTCATTATCATAAATGGATGCAGTATCAATTGCTCGATAGCCTATTGAAACCGCTTTCTCAATAGCTTGAATGGTTTGCTCAGGTTCTGTCATTTTATAGGTTCCTAAACCGAACTGTGGCATTTGCACACCGTTGCTCAGTATAACCATCTGATCAAAAATTGTTGTCATAAAAAATCCTCCTCTTTGAACTACTCCCTAGTGCAATTGTACATTATTTTACAGAATTTACGAATGCTTTTTCGATATAACAGGTTGATTTCTTCTAAAAAAACGAATATTATTGTCTATGGACTTCATTACGTTCGTAATATAAGGAGAGAATACACAGTGTTCCAATTAAAGAAAAATCACACGACTGTCAAAACAGAATTACTTGCAGGAATGACCACTTTCCTGACGATGGTCTATATCGTCATCGTCAATCCAATTATTTTATCCGAAGCCGGTGTCCCATTTGATCAAGTATTTTTAGCCACCATTATAGCGACTGTAATCGGTACGCTTTGGATGGCCTTATTCGCAAACTATCCAATTGCTATTGCACCCGGAATGGGATTGAATGCATACTTTGCATCCATCGTAGTTGGGTCTGACGGTCAACTCGACTACTTGACAGCTTTTTCTGCAGTCTTTATAGCGGGTCTAATCTTTGTCTTATTATCTATGACTTCCTTCCGAGAAAAGCTAATTGAAGAAATTCCCGAAAATCTTAAACACGGTATCACTGCCGGAATCGGTTTGTTTATCGCATTTATCGGTTTACGTTTATCGGGATTAGTAGTTCCCCACGAGTCCAACATCGTTCAGCTAGGTGAACTTACCTCGCCCGCCGTATTACTGACATTGTTCGGATTGCTTGTGACCATTATTCTAATGAACCGCAATGTCTATGGTGCTATTTTTATTGGAATGATTGCAACAGGTATTGTCGCATTCTTTACGAAGCAGTTACAGTTCGATGGTATTGTGAAAATGCCCCACTTACCTGAAGGTATTTTAGTGTGGAATCCGGTACTGGCGATGCAAGATGTTATTTCTTACGGTTTATACGGTGTTGTCCTGTCGTTTCTACTCGTCACTTTATTTGATACAACCGGAACAATGATTGGGGTAGCCAAGCAAGCTGGACTTATGAAAGGCAAATCTTTACCACGTGCTCGTCATGCGCTTCTAGCCGACTCAGTGGCCGCTACAGTTGGCTCAATGGTCGGAACTAGCCCAACATCCGCTTATGTCGAGTCGTCCTCTGGCGTAGCTGTAGGTGGGCGTACAGGGTTGACTACTTTAACAGTTGCAGTGCTATTCATAGCCGCAGCATTTTTCAGTCCTATCGTTAGCGCATTATCTGGTGTCGCGGCCATTACAGCACCTGCTTTGATTATTGTGGGTAGTTTAATGATCGGTGCGGTAAAAAATATCGACTGGGATTCATTTGACGAATCGTTCCCTGCATTTCTGGTTATTTTGACAATGCCGCTTACATCCAGTATTGCGACAGGTATCGCTCTTGGGTTCATTACATACCCATTACTGAAAATTACAAAGGGACAAGGTAAACAAGTTCCCCTATTGATGTATATCTTTGCGGTATTGTTCACCTATCAATTGCTTTTCTTGCCTCATTAAGATTTGTTAGTAACCTGTCACATAAAATGCCAAAGATTATTTCATTTATATAATTTTTACGGTATACTGTAAGAAGGACTATTGATTTCATAGGAGGTACAAACAATGAGACTAATTCTAATTATTGCTGTTTGTTTTGCATTCTTATCTGCAATCTTGACTGGCGGATATGAAAATAAGCCAGGCGAATCAAAAACGAATCAAATGAAGTAAAATAGAAAAGGGATTGGCCATGAGCCAATCCCCTTTTTTTATACATTACGTTAAATGTGCAAATTGCTGTTGACGAAGTGCTTCATAAATAAGAATTGCAGCAGTATTCGACAAGTTTAATGAACGGATATGCTCATCGTTCATCGGAATGCGCAAACAATTCTCTTTATACTTATCCGTAATTTCATTCGGCAACCCGGTAGTTTCTTTGCCAAACACAAAGAAGATATCCTTGTCGGTATCCGAATAGTCAAACGTATCATAGCTCGTCTCTCCGAATTTTGTAATGAAATAAAACTCACCTTCTGGATAGGAGTCTAGAAACTCCTGGATTCCCTCATGATACGTAATATCAACATGCTCCCAGTAGTCCAGTCCAGCGCGTTTCAGCATTTTATCCTCAGTGGAAAAACCAAGCGGCTTGATTAAATGGAGAGCCGTATCGGTGCCCGCACAAGTACGTGAAATATTTCCCGTATTCGCGGGGATTTGTGGTTCAAATAATGCTACGTGAATCGTCATCTTACTACCTTCTTTCAATTAATATGCAGCAGTTCCATGGCCTTCGTAATTTCACTTACTACAAACTCGTCTTCTTCAATGAGCAACACTTCTTTGAGCACCTCGAGCCCTTCTGTCGTACCAATTTCCCCAAGTGCCCATGCGGCTGTTCCTCTGATCATGGGTCGTGGGTCTTCTTTTATTAATCTAGTTAGTTCTGGTATCGCTGATTCATCCTTAAAATGAGCCAATGCAATCAGTGCATTTCGTTGAATGGGATTCTTTCCACGCCAAGAGCCTGACATATGGCCATACTGTTCCTTAAATTGCCGGTTTGATAATGACAAGAGTGACAGCAACATAGGCTTAACGAGCTCGGGCTCAGGTGTGAATGCTAGTTGGTGTGTATGATTCATTCCCTTGTTTTTCGGACAGACCGTTTGGCATGTATCACAGCCATACAAGCGATTCCCAATCTTGTGCCGGAATTCTTCAGGCACTGGCTTCTTCGTTTGTGTCAAAAATGCAATACAACGCTGGGCATTTAATTGTCCCGGCTGTATTATCGCACCCGTAGGACAAACATCCAAGCATAAATTACAGTCTAGACATTGATCTTCCATCGGCTCATCTGGTATAAATGGCAGATTCGTAATCATCTCGCCTAGATAAACGTACGATCCAAACTCCGGTGTAATGATCGAACAGTTCTTAGCCGACCAACCAATACCCGCACGTTCTGCTACTGCGCGATCTACAAGCTCTCCTGTATCCACCATGGAACGAAGCCGCGCATCCGGTACCTTAGTAAGAATAAATAATTCCAGCTGTGCTAGTTTGTCACGCAATACTGTATGGTAATCTTCACCCCATGAAGCCCTACAAAATATACCACGCCGCTCCCCTTTTTTCCCACGGGGACTATCCGATAATTTCGATGGGTATGCAACTGCAATAGCAATGATACTTTCTGCCTGATCCAGTAATAATAAAGGCTCCGTTCGCTTCTCTATATCCGGCTCCTCAAAACCAGATTGATAATTCAATCGTTGCTGTTGTTTCAGACGATCTTTTAATTTTACAAACGGGGCTGCTGTCGTAAAACCAATTTTGTCTATTCCAATGGACGCCGCAAACGTTCGTATTTCAAGCTGTAACTGAGCGACATTCACCATTCCCCGCCTCCCTTATGATAAGATGAAATAAAATTACAAGCAGGTGATACTGATGCAACTTACTATTGATTCCTCTATATTCACGAAAATCCCTGATTTTAAATTAGGCATAATCTATTATAACAAAACAATCGTCTCCGCATCACCTCAGATGCTAAAAGGGCGACTACAATTATTTCAAGAACAACTCTATTTCGAACTACTTGACAAAGAAGTTACCGATTTCAACGGTTTAGCGGAATGGCAATCCATCTGGACAACTTTCGGAGCGGACCCATCAACTAAGCCACCAGCTCTTCAGTTACTCTTACAACAGATCCAAGACCGTCGCTATACCCCTTCCTTCCATAGTGCAGAAGATCTGAATACATTCTTTTCCTTGCAATACGAAATCCCAACAGTGATTTATGATGCTGCTAAAATAGCCGGTGATGTTATTTTATCTGTCGGCACCGCCCGAGATGGCTACGAAGGATTGAATAATCAATTCAATACCTTTGAAAACATCTTACTGCTAAGCGACGGATATAGTCCATTCGGTAGCCCGTATATTGATTCTATACGAACAGCCGTAACCGAAGAAACAGAAAACATCATTCAATTACTATTTATTCGTCCTTCATTGGATCAAGACAAGGCTCGGCAGTTAGCCGAAGCTTGCGGTAAAATGTTCACTAGCATAAACGGTGGAGACTATCAAAGTTCTATATTGGATAGTCAAAATCCTAACTTTATACTAACAAACGAGGTGTAATCTTGAATATTACATTAGCTGAAGGAATTAAATTAAAAAGTATTCTGTCAAGGCAAATACGGGAATTAGAAACAGAGGCACAACGAGTGGCTTTCATAACAGTAGAAAAAGGGGCACCACGTCCTATAATCAGCCGGAAATTAGAAGATGTAGAAGCTGAGATGGAACTAGTAAGAATAGATCAACGTAAACTAGACTATCTCATTTACGTAGCAAACAGTACCCATACAGTAGAATTCGAAGACAAACAAATACCATTAGTTGAAGCTATTGAACTGGCTATCCAATTGCGTGCAAAGTCTTCATACTATAAACAGTTCTCTTTAGCGAGTAAAGAGGAAATACAATATGGCTTTGCCGAATCCACGACGATTTATCGTGTAGCATTGTTTGATCCGGAAGAATATCGGCAAAGAGCACAACAAGCTGAAAAAGCAGCACACCAACTATCGAATCGCATCAACATGAAAAATTACACTATCACTCTTGACTTTGATGGCGCTAATTACTTTTAACCTCAAAAAGGTGAGACTCCTTTTTGAGGCATAGGGTGGGGAATATGAACACAAACCTGCTAAAACCAATCACTCGTTACCCTTTACACATTGACCAATGACCTATAACCAACCATGTCCATGGCAATGAATCCTTACTGAGTAACATCCTTTCATATTTCTCCTCTATGGCCTGCTGCCTGTCGAAATGACAGACAGCAGGTATTTTCATATTTGTTCATTATAGAAAAGTAGCGGAACACAGCTAACCAGAAGCTGACGGCCTTCGAATGACCGAAATAATGGCAAGCATTTTATCAAACTTCACTTTAAAAACTGGATCACATCACCTAAATAAGGCAAGTTGAATTACATCAAACCACTAAATTCCGATGCTTGTTTGGAGGCATTTAATAAAAGCTCTATAGGCTTCTCTTGATTACCTTTTATAGCGAATCATTACTTTACATACTCTAGTCATTCAGACACTTAATTCTTCCTGAGCTAAACTTACTTCAATCGTTTTCCTATCTATTACCTTCTGCCAATTCTCTTCTTCCTAATCTAAATGCGCTTCCTACATAAGAAATAAGCGGAGTAAAACCACCTTTGTCCATACTACATAAAATTCATTATTATGAGCATCTTAATCGACAGGAACTTAATCTACGTCGAACTTATTGAAATAACTTATTAGGAGGTTTTTATTTTGAATATAGGAGATAGTACGTTATCCATTTTTGCTCTAGGTGGTATAAATGAAATCGGTAAAAATATGTATGTACTCCAATACGAAAATGATATTATCATTATTGACTGTGGTGCCAAGTTCCCAGATGAAACTTTATTAGGCGTAGATTTAATTATTCAAGATATATCATATTTACAAAAAAACAAAGATAAAATTCGTGCATTGATTGTAACTCACGGGCATGAAGATCATATCGGTGGTATTCCATACTTATTAAAACAGTTAAGTATTCCCGTGTATGCGACTAAATTGACACTTGGTTTGATTAAATTGAAATTAAAAGAACACGGACTTCAACGTGTAACGGAACTTAATGAGATTAATGCGGATTCGAACTTCGAAGCAGGTACGTTAAACTTGACATTCTTCAATGTAAATCATAGTATTCCGGATTGTTTGGGTATTGCGATTCATACACCAGAAGGGACTGTGGTACACACAGGCGACTTCAAATTTGATTTGACCCCTATAAATAAGAAATATACAGATTTTCATAAAATGACCGAAATTGGGAACCGTGGTGTCCTGCTTCTAATATCCGAAAGTACTAATGCTGAACGCCCGGGTTTCACACAATCTGAACGCGTCGTTGGCGAACATATTGAAGATGCATTTCGCAAGGCCAATCAAAAGATATTTATCTCTACATTTGCATCAAACGTTTACCGTGTTCAGCAAATCATTAACGCTGCCCTTAAAACAAATCGAAAGGTCGCGTTGCTCGGCAGAAGTATGGTGAATATAGTATCCGTTGCAGCAGAACTCGGATACTTAACAATACCTGATGGCACTTTGATTGAGACAAATGAAATCAATCGAATAGCACCTGATAAGGTTGTCATGATTTGTACAGGCAGTCAAGGCGAGCCTATGGCGGCATTATCACGTTTATCCACCTCAACATACCGTCAAGTATCTGTATTGGCTGGAGATACCGTCATTCTGGCGTCAAGCCCTATACCTGGTAACGAAAAAAGTGTGTCGCGCATCATCGATAATTTATTCCATTTAGGGGCCAAAGTTATCTATGGATCCGGTAGCGCATCGGGTATGCATGTTTCAGGACACGCTTTCCAAGAAGAATTAAAACTTATGCTCACTTTGATGAAACCAACTTATTTTATTCCTATTCATGGTGAATTTCGTATGCTTCAGCAACATCGAACATTAGCCGAATCGGTTGGCGTGAAAAGTGAGAACATCTTCATTATTAACAATGGAGATGTTGTAGATATTACGAATACTGTTGCTAGTCAAACCAGACGGATACAAGCTGGGAATGTTTTCGTGGATGAACTAGGTGTTGGAGACGTGGGAAAAATTGTATTACGTGATCGTAAATTGCTTTCAGAGGAGGGAATGTTGATTGTTGTGATTTCCCTAAGCAAAACGGATGGACAGATCATTTCAAATCCGGATATAATTTCCCGTGGGTTCGTATATGAAAGGGCTGCGGAAAATATTTTAAATGAAGTGAATCGGCTAGTTATTACGATCGTTGACGAATCAAGACACTCGAATGGGGATAAACGAAACGACTTAAAACACACTCTAAAAAAGTCAATTGAAAAACTCTTATATACCCAAACAAAAAGAAGACCAATGATCCTACCCTTCATAATAGAAATATGAAGAAGGTTCACAAGCTGAAAATATTGTTAATTTAAAAACCTTTAAATAGAGAAATACTGTGAAAAGACATTGACCAAGACGGTGCCAATTAATGTTTTACCAATTTCAACTATGGTAATCCCCACGATTGCTTGATAGCATGACAGTACATCTGTATACTTCGCTTTGTTGTTTGGGATACTCTCCACTCTAGCGAACGCAGATGTTTTTTTGTACTCATTTTTAACTCATAACTGATTTTACTGTTAATAATGCTTTGTAACCCTCTTACTATAGAAAGATACTAAATAATCACGCTATATCAAGCAAGATTGAAACGTGTTTTGTAAAAGTCATAAGTTTATTGACGTTCACTTCAATTATTGTCGTGTCCAATCTCCCTCCAAA
The DNA here is from genome assembly GCF_002743065.1 of Sporosarcina sp. P16b. Classification (NCBI taxonomy): domain Bacteria; kingdom Bacillati; phylum Bacillota; class Bacilli; order Caryophanales; family Caryophanaceae; genus Sporosarcina; species Sporosarcina sp. P16b. The sequence goes on from NZ_PDYO01000014.1 coordinate 62,043, forward strand.
AAATTAATATGCGTAACTATTGATTTTTGAAAAATATAATCGCATTTGCTAGTGCACTTTTATTCTAAGCTATTACAGGAAAAATCCGCTTTTGAGATAGCTGTTTTCTTTTCAAAATATATGATAAAACGATACCTATTTAAATAGATTATTAACCTAATTATGTATTTGAAATATTTTTCTACGTTTAACATTACACTCATGCTAACATGTTTTGAGCGGAATGTAATCCAATCTAAGGACTTCTATGAACTATGTCAGCGAATGAATTGGACAAACGAATGTATAGAAAAGTTGGAAGTCCATTTTGCACATGTGGAACGAAATGAGAGAAAACGTTAAAGAAGATGCAGTTTAGATCTTTGAGAATATGCCAATATGAAGATTTCCGAAACACATCGTGTTCTGTCGTATTTACTCAAAATAAAAAGCATCTACGAACGTTATGATATCAACGTTTGTAGATGCTATAGGTCTTACTCAAATTAACACAATAAGACTTGGTGATACCCGAGGCCGGTTTCTTTTATCGCCTATGGATACTTTAGGTACAATACTTCCGGCAATGATTGTGTATAATTTGTGCATAATCATTTTATTGTGCATTTTAGCCGTTTACTCTTTTGACAGAGTAAACACTTTTTTATGCTAATATCTTCCTAAAACATTCGGCAATCAGCTGCTAAATAAATATGGTTTCAAATTGCATTCTTTGTTTTGAATTTTTCCAAAACATGTTAAAACACATAAATAGTTCAGCTTCTATTTAATAACTTCCACGTTTATTATTTTTCTTCACTAAGCCAATTATTAAGCCAGTTAATTTCTTCTTGTGACAAGGGATCTTCTTTTTCTTCTCTAGCAATTACATTATGCCAATTCGCTTCTTCCCATTCTAAATGTGCTTCCCAATCACGCATAACTTTAACCGCTTTTTCTGTTTCTAATTGGTGTCTAGTTTTGAAAGGTATTATAATCACCATACATGCCACCTCTTTCGATAAGATCTGTTCCTTCTATTATATAGGCTCAAATTGAAAGAATCAAAAAAGCATTAACAATAGAATAGTACATTTTTTTCGAAAGTGAATAGAATTATGTATTTCTGTGATTTCAGTCTAGAGAAAAAGAAGGTCAAAAACCTTATAAAAGATTTTAAGCGTAATAAACAACCTGTTATTTTTATACGTCACAAGGATGGAAATAGTGAAAGTCCAATAGCTGATGGTTCTGAAGGAGGAAATATTGATTCGGATTTAGTAAAGTATGCAGATAATATTATTGAAAAGAGTACTCCAAGTGCATTTCTCAAGACTAATCTGCAGGAAATACTACAATCGCTCGGTGTTAATCATATTTTTATGACTGGGTTCAATACAGAGTATTGTCCCCAATTTACTGCAATTGCTGCGTACGACAGAGGATACCAGGTTACGTTTATTGAAGATGCAACGGCTACAGTTAATGATGATAGTACCTATGAATTTCCAGGTTTAGACATCCGTGATTTTGTAGGTTCAGTGCTTAATTGGTCGAACGTCATTGAGGTTCTTGATTATGAAGAATACGTAGAACAATATGCCGACGTAGAATTAAAATCCTAGTCTCACTTAAAAATAATAGTTGATGTTGTCTGACGCAATCGGGCGCGATTGTGTAACAAAAAAATTCTATAATCTAAAAAAAAGCTCAGATTTAAGTCTGAGCTTTTTGTATGCTATTTATTTTTTGATTAGTTATTGAAAAATAAAACATTTAAATTCTTAGTGGTATATTCTCACCGGATACCAAAGCCGAACTCGTTGCTGTAAATGTAAGCCTCTAGTTTTTACTTTATATTTCAAACGCAGTAAAACTTCCTACGTCATCAAAATCTTTAACTTGTACGACCTTGTCTGAAAACTGGTTAACTGTTTTTATATTACTTCCTATCGTAAGGGATAATACATTACAGTTCTTTTCTTTTTTCTTTTTATTGAACGACTCAAGAAACGAATCTTGTACTTTGTCCTCCCCATCTGTAATAAAAACTAAATCAGCTTGTTTAAAACGACTTTCGTTTATTACATTCATCGCTCTTTCAAGAGGAAGTGTAAAGTCCGTACCTCCACCTAGGAAAGTTTGAGCTAAATTGATCATATCTGAACTTTTTATTTTCCCTCTTTCATATTTAAAGATTTGTGTACGAGTAGAAAACAGGATTAAACAAAAATCCCTTTTCTGTTTTCTTGCAATCGACATGAGTGCTAACGTAAATCCTTTTGATTTGGTATCGAGCTTGTGCATACTACCTGATTGATCCAGACAAAGCACAATTGGACCTTTCCCTAGTACCTCATGTCCTTTCTGTTCATATTGCATCGTTTGGCCTTCCACAAAGCGACGTAGGAAATCGTTCTTCGTTATTGGATGTGTATACAGACCTAACTCCATCGGTAACAATCGCTCAATATCGTTGCCAAGCGTAACCCCACTTCTTTCCATTGAATCACTATGTTTAGATTTTTGCTTTTTACGGGCTATCTGTTTGAATCGACCAGCCCAATCCGCAATTTCTTTCATCTGTTTATCTGATGCAATTTTTTCAACTAATGAAATTTGATCTCGTAAAGGAACTTTTTTCAGTTCTGCGTCACCACTACCTGCACTCGTGCCTCCAACTAATGATTTCAAGCTATCCTTCGCCTGTTTCGTTTCCTGCATAGCTTGTGACATCGCTTCTGAAAAGCTATGACTGTTGTTTTGCAATGTCTGATGAAGCTGACTTCCTAAGTCTGACATTGCATCTTTTAAGTCTTCTTGTAACTCCTCACTACCTTTACCAGCCCTATTTTGTCGGTCCTGCTTTTGAAGTTGCCTTTGCATTGCCTGAATTTCCTGCATTTTCTTTTCTAGGTCTTCATCTCTGCCTTTTTGTTCAGCTAACCATTCTTTTGTTTTCTCTCCAAATTTAACAGTTCCTATGGCTGATGATAAATCATCCAGTCGGGTATATTTCCGGTAACTTTCAAACGAGTCATCATTCATGATTTTTTCCATAAATGATTTGTTCACTTGCAAATCATCGGGAATATCATCTTCACTCAATTCAGGCTTCATTTTGTATAACGATGCCCAAATATCAGCGAGCAACGGCTCAAATGTAGGTAATTCTCCATCAACTTTTAGCTTTTGAAGACTTTGCGACATAGAATAAATTTCGTTAAAACGCCTTTTATCAAATGCATCTGTATTCAACACAGATTGATTTCCACTTTTCACTTTAGCTTTTGCTGGTTTCAAAAGAAACACTTCCCTTCATTTGAATGAATAAAAAGCCAAGGATTAATTCCGTGGCTTTCAACTTCCGATTTTTACGCTTAAAACGGCATTTCAACAGCAGATTTTGTACTTGAAGTATCAATATCCATTGGCTCTAAAATACTATCAAGAACCTCTTGCTGAATCGCCTTCACTTTATCGAGCAGCGGATCTATATCCCCATCCCTACTTTGATTATGCTTTTTCAACTTATTTAAATCTGCAACCAACGATTTCAGTTTTTGAGTCGCTTCCATACCAGCATCAGTAGAGGCATCCTTCTGAATAAGTGAATATATTTCACTCGCCTCTTCCTGAACCCTATCTAGTTTTTGAGTAACCACATCTTGTGCGTGGCTACGAACAATCAAAGAAACGTTATCCTTTTGATCAACTGTTTCCCATAGTGCATTTTCAAGAATGACAATATCATCAACTTTCACAACTTGTCTTTGGTTTATCAAAGCCTTCGCCTGAAGCACTGAGAGCGACTGTTTAAATCTTCTGTCAGATGGACGGATTCCTTCATCACGTAATTCATTACGGATTTTTGAAAGCGTGTCATAGACTTCATCAGGAATTGTAACCATGTCAGTAAAAAACTGAAGTTGAACCAACTCATCCATTGTCATAGAAGGCATAACAAAATTTTGACCGGTGCCCTTCATCATCGAAACAAAATTCGTTTCATCTGCAATATAATCTAGTTCGAATCGAAGTAAGAATCTGTCGAAAAGAGCTTCAAGCCCTTCTCCTTCTTCCGGGTATTCATTTGAGGCTCCAATGACTGACATCAAAGGAACCTTTACAGGTGTCCCGTTATTATAGAATAGCCTTTCGTTTATAAGCGTTAGCAAACTATTTAGGATTGCTGAATTTGCTTTAAATATCTCATCTAAAAATACGAGATTGGCTTCCGGCATTTTAGTTGCTGTATTCCTCTTGTACACGCCCTGTTCAAGATCTTTTAACGACAAAGGACCAAAAACTTCTTCGGGTGTACTGAACCTTGTTAGCAACCATTGAAAATAATTTGTTCCCTGTACAATCTTGGCTAACTCTACAGACAATGCCGATTTCGCGGTTCCGGCAGGTCCAATCATCAACATATGCTGCCTAGAAAGTAGAGCAACAAGAATCCCCTCAACTTCATCCTTGCGTTCAAAAAACTTCGCATTGAGCGCCTTTTTAATTTCCTCTAACTTGGTAAAATTAGTGTTTGTCATTTTGATTAACCCCTTTTTTAGTTTAGATAGAAAAGGGAAGCAGGCTTCTAATGAAACCCTACTCCCCCTTTCAAGAATCATTTTAGTTTTTCGCTGAAAGAATAAATAATTCTTGTTCTTTTATCGATAACTCACGCATCTTCATCTGCAACTCCTGTTCTTTCAATTCATTTGAACGTTCGAGTTCTTGAGCAATCATCTTAACGTGTTGCACACAATCAACAACATCTCTTTCATAGAATTTTCTTCCCATTATCGTTTGATAAAATTCTGTCATTTTAATCTCTCCATTCCGTTACTTTTTAAAGATCCGCTACCATTTTCGAAACAGCAGCACGAATCGTCATGATTTTATTCTCTAGCGTATCTGCTTCATTGGCGACAATGCCTTTGTAATTACGATAGTTGGAAATAACAGACTTCGCATTTTCAATAATCTCTTTCACTTGTCCCTTTTTCAGCCCATCACTCGACTTACAATCCTGTAAAATGGATTCCAAATGATCATTTAGCTTCGTGTTCACCATTTGTCGGTTGTCGAATGTATTAACGACGGGTATCTTGAACCCTTCACTGTTCTCAAGAGAGGACGTAAAGTTTACAAGTTGATTCAACCCTTCCGTATGTGAATCTGGAACAAAATAAACACCGCCATTAGGACGCACAGGTGTGGGTGCTAGCGATTGAAGTATTTTACTCACCATTACTCTTACTTGCTGGGCTGAATAATGGTCTTTATAAATATTGAAATTTCGCTCTGCTTCATAACACAACTCTTTTGCAATTTCGTTCTCTGTTATAAACGTTAAAGAACTATTCTGCTTATCTAGCGTGATTACTCCCGCTTTACTGTTGTAATCAAGTCGTTTACCGGCCTGATCCACTTTTTCTACCACAATGTTTCTTTGCACGTGGCTCTTGTCAGAGAACACTTCACGTATAAGGAAGTTCTCGAATACACCAGCGTGTCCAGTAGATTTTCTAGTCTCAATCTCCTTCGTACTTCTTCGGAAAGCATCTGCTGGACGAATTGCATTTGGCATCCACTCAACAGGTAATCCTGATTGAACAAGTCCCCGTTCTAAATCATCCATTTTGACTAATTGCTTGCCTACAGAGAACCACATCAAGTGACCTAAAATACCGTCTTGCTGTTGGTTTTGAACAGCCGTCATATTATCAAGATTAATTGACATACCTAACAACCCTTTCTAGTTTTGTATTTTAGATAAATAAAAAAACGCATTTGTACCTAGCGATTGCTAAGTAAATGCATTTTAAAATAACCCAATTTGTTCGATTTCAATAAATCCGCTTCCATCTCCTTTCAATAAATCCGCTTCCATCTCCTTTCAATATCTTTTTGAAAGATCGAGTAGAGTGAACGAATCGTAATTCGATTCGTTCGACCCTCTCACACCACCGTACGTACGGACCCGTATACGGCGGTTCAATAATTCGAGTGTACAAACTGGTACTTCTTGGATATATCCATATATCCAAG
>NZ_PDYO01000015.1:0-64829 GCF_002743065.1 Sporosarcina sp. P16b
TTATTATTAGGGGTCAAGTAGTCGATGCCTTGACACCCCCGAATCATACCAAGGGGACTTTTCTATTTCAATAGGGCTCCACTAACCAAACAGGAATGCTCTGGGAGGATCAGCCCGATCAGGTAAGACCACTAAAGGCGCGCAGCGACTAGGGGGCTTACCGCGGGCCCTCCAGAACGCGTCCCCTCCGAAGTGCCAATCCCCTACCGCAACACCTCGTCAGCCTATTCTATATAATGCTGGCTATTGTTACGGAGAGAATCAGCCCGAATAATTGAGACAACTATAGGAACGAGATCCGTCACGAAGAACTGTTTTTGCGAGTAAAAATGAAGCGTCAGGAGCATATCTTTGCACTAGCGAACAGTAGGCTTACCGCGTCCCCTCCGAAGCGTAAATCCCCACCCCAACACTACTGCCAGCCTATCCATTCCATAAAAAAACCACACCATATAAAACGGTGTGGTTGATGTATTCTATTAACGTACGCCTAGTGCAATCTTGGCATAACGTGACATGTTATCGCGGGACCATGGTGGATTCCAAATGATATCTACCACTGTATCCTTGACCTCTGGAAGTTCCATTAGCTCTTGTTCAATATTCGCTACAATTTGTGGACCCATTGGGCAACCCATTGATGTCAGCGTCATTGTCACTTTCGCGACTCCTTCGTCGAGCAACTCTGCATTGTAAACCAATCCAAGATTGACGATATCAATACCTAATTCAGGGTCGATGACGTTTTCCAACGCACCAAATAAATACTGCTTGATTTCTTCTTCTGTGTTCATCGGAATGCTCCTCTCTGCTGTGTAGTAATCTTATCTTACCAACATACTACCTTGCACGCAAATGGTGTGCAAGCCAATCGACTGATGCAAGCATTCCTGGACGTGAAACGGAGTGGCCTGCATTTTCGTCAGGCATCCACTTCAAAAGCTCTGGCTGCTCTACGTAATCCTTTTGAATTTCCTCGTGAAATTCTTTCGTAAACTCAAACGGTACCATCGAATCTTGTTCTCCGTGCCAAATGAAAAGTGGACGCTGATGTAGTCTGCCTGGATTTTGTGATAGATCTACTTGATCAAGCGCTGCGAATAGTTGCTCGCGTTCTTCTTGAGACACCGGGATTTCCCTACCGCCACGCTCTGCGTAAGAAATTTGTCCTTTCGCTAAGCGCGTGAATGCAGGTGAACCCATCATGACGGAAGCTGCGTCGATCCAATCATAATTCGCGAGGCAGCCGAATGTCGTGATTCCACCCATTGAAGTACCACCCATGCCGATTAATGTTTCGTCATCGATCAATTCTCTTTTATATAGTTCATCATGTAAAACATCTGCTTCTTTAATAGAAGTTAACACGATGTCCCAAAAGCTTAAGGCTAGTTGAAACTCATCGAGTGATTTTGAACGTTCCCCATGCAGTTTAGCTTCGGGTAATATCACACGAATTCCTTGTTTTGCTAGATTATAGGCGTAGTGTAAATTATGTTCTTTCGCACTAGTAAATCCATGAAAAAATAGTACAACAGGAATGCGTTCTTTCTCTTTTGACTCTTCCACGATATGAAGTACCGGGATCTCTTGCCATTTTTCTGAACGAATAATCATGACGATTCCTCTTTTCCTACAATCATTTACTGTTATGTTAGAATAGCAACATGTAACAGATAAGACAATACCTTCGCCTTATCACTCATTTTTTTGACTTACTTACACCGTTAACGATAAACTATAAAGACATAACAATCTGAAAGTATTAGCACTAGTAGGAGAGGATTTTTTTGAAACCACATTTGATTGTTTTAGATTTAGATGGAACATTATTGACGGATGAAAAAATCATTTCACCCAAAACAGAACAGACACTTCGTAAGGCTGTTTCGCAAGGCCACCACGTCATGATTGCGACTGGTCGACCATACCGCGCTAGTGAAGTCTATTACCAGCAGCTTGATCTGACCACACCCATCGTCAACTTTAACGGTGCCTTTGTTCACCACCCTACCGATCGTTCATGGCAAACTATTCACGAAACGATTGCGTTACCAGTTGTCAATGAAGTAGTAGATGCCATGCAGAACTTCCCAGTTAAAAATATCATAGCGGAAGTCATGGATGACGTCTATGCGCAGTATCATGATGAACGATTTTTAGACATTTTAAACTTTGGTAATCCACTCATCACTGCTGGTGATATTCGGAATTCATTAAGAACCGATCCAACTAGCTTGTTAATTCAAGCCGACCCGTTAACAGTTGATCCGATTCGACAGCATCTTGAAGACTTGCATGCAGAAGTCATCGATCATCGGCGTTGGGGGACTCCATTTAACATCGTGGAAATAGTTCGTCACGGCCTCAATAAAGCAGTAGGCATTGACGCGGTTGCGAAATGGATGAACGTACCGGTTGACCGAATCATCGCATTTGGAGACGAAGACAACGACCTCGAAATGATCGACTATGCGGGGGTAGGTGTCGCAATGGGGAATGCGATCGACCGTTTGAAATCCATTGCAGACGAAATAACCGATACGAATAATGAAGACGGAATTTCACGCATACTAGAAGAGCGATTATCCTTACAGAAAAACATCGTCATATAAGGGGGAAAAGAAATGAAAATTTTTGCGGATAGCGCTTGTGATTTACCTTTAGACTTCTTTACAGATAACGAAGTAGAACTATTCCCGTTAAGCGTTCTTCTAGACGGGAAAGAATACGAAGATATCGTCGAGATCAACTCCAAGGAAGTTTTCGATGCGATTCGCGAGGGACAACAACCAAAGACATCCCAAGCTTCACCCGATAAAATGATGACCAGCTGGAAAGACCTTGCAGCGTCCGGTGAAGACGGTATGTACATCGCCTTCTCCTCCCAGCTGTCAGGAACATACCAAACAGCCGTTATGACGAGTGACCTAGTAAAAGGTGACAACCCTTCCATGAACTTGGCAGTCATCGACACACACTGCGCTTCACTTGGCATTGGTCTACTTGTAAAAGAAGCGGTCCGTCTGCGCAACGAAGGCCTCGGCATGCGAGAAATTGAACAAGAAATTCGCACCATGGCGATGCATATGGAACATCTATTCACAGTAGAAGACCTGGACTACTTGGCAAAAGGTGGTCGTGTATCTAAAGCGAGCGCATTTTTCGGCGGACTGCTCAACATTAAACCACTGCTTCACGTAGAAGACGGAAAACTCGTCCCAATCGAAAAACATCGGGGACGCAAAAAAGTCCTACGTCGTATGATTGAAGTGATGGAAGAACGCGGCAGTAATCTTCAACAACAAACCATCGCCATCAGCCACGGGGATGACCTGACCACTGCCAAAGAGTTTCAGGAAATGATCCAAGAAGTCATTCAACCAAAAGCAATCGAAATCCACCAAATAGGCTCCGTCATCGGTTCACACGCCGGTCCCGGAACCATCGCCCTATTCTTCCTCAATCACACAAAAAACGAATAAAAAAACAGCCTGCATACACCGCAGACTGTCTAGAACCCAAGATGAATTCCAAACTAGGAACTGATCTTGGGTTTTCTTCTTTATGAATTAACGCATTAAGTTTAATGTGCTAGCCTAGTTGATCGTAAGTGCAGGGCGGTGACCGATGGATCAGCCCGATCAGGTGAGACAACTGAAGGAACGTAGTGACTAGTTGGCTCACCGCGGGCCCATGGGATAGCGTCCGCCCGGAACGTCGATCAACGGTGCCTTACCCCTTACTTCTTCTCTCTAACAGCTTCCTCAGTCCGACCCTGCTTACCCTTGCGTATAACCATATACAAGAACAAGACAAACAGAACAACGACCATAATCGAAGCAATCAGATAAGGCGTATTAAACCCTTTATCCTCCTCGACGATATATACCTCCGCCAACTCACGATCAAGGACCACGTGATACTTATTATCCTTCGTCTCTTTAATCAAATCTTGACCAAGCACGCCACGAAGTTTCTTATTCTCTCCAAGCTCAGCAGGATCAAGCTCCAAGCTTTGCACTTTCGACGTATTATTGAGCGCAATGATCCACTTCTCATCTTCAGAAGATCGTTCAAATACGACAAATCCGTCTTTATTATGCAAAATCTTGAAATCACCTGTACGAAGTGTTTCCGAATCATTTCGAAGAGTGTTTAGATCACCAATCCACTCATGTAACTCCATATCGGTTTTAAAATTAAAGAACGGATGAGATTCCGGTGCTTCTTTACCATTCACGGCTATTTCCGTTGCGTAAGGAACTAGTGGAACTCCAGGAAGCATGAATTGTGCAACCGTTGCGACTTTCCAACGTGTCGGCGGGAATTGACGAAGTTCCACCATTTTATATGTAAAACGCGGTCCAGTTAAATCATCAAGTTGCAGTAATTTACCTGCATCGTCATTACTAAACTGATCCAATGAAGAAGTATCTGGATCTACTTGCACGAATGATTCCTGAATGGCTGCACTTTGTTTTTCAGCCGGTACACTGTCAAATGACGCATCACTCTGTTCATTTGTAATCACGTATAACCCCTTGTTCGCATCCTTCACGGCTTCAATCATGTTGTTTAGGAACTCCGTATTCGCATGATCAAGTAATGTCAAACGAAGCCCGTCCAACTCATAATCGGAAACAAATTGTACAGCAGCATCCGTCAGTTCTTGCTGTATAGCAGGATCGCTAACATCACCTACTAAAGGAAAATCCGCCATAATTTTTAAATCATTCGCATGCATCTCTTCAATTAATGCGATGAACTCTTCCGCTGTACCGAAGTGCGGCTCAATCTCATCATAATCAAGAACTTCATTTCCATCATATGAAGCTGTTTTGAAAACCGGTCCGACAGAAATCATCGTAAAGTGCATGTCGATCAAGTGTTGTAATCGATTGCTGATTCCGGCAAAGTCGCCACCGTTAAACGCAGCTGGATCTTGTGCGTTGACTTCGATATCATTTGATTCGATCCCATTATTGAAACGGTCGACAAGTAAATCATAGATACTTTCGTCGCTGAAAGCCCGGTCAGTATCTGCAAAAGCAGGTAGTGCTATCGAAAGGGCAAGCATACACGTTGCCAGTAGTCCGATTATTCGTTTCACTTTAGTATATCCTCCTCATACAAACTCTTCTTTTAGTTTATCAAACGGCTACGGACCATGCCATTCTTTCTCAGAAAAACCTGTGACGCATTCTGTAAATACGGCAATCTTGTGAAAGTATAGTTTCTGAACCAAAAAAAACAGTGGAGGAAAGATCCCCCACTGCTTGCGCACATTAGTTATCGTCTTCAGCAAAGAAGTCCGGATCCCGTTGTTTACGCGCACTGACCAAAACGGAGACAGCAAACAGTGCCATCAGTAACAGGATCACAATCAAAAATATCCAGCCAACCTGTGTGGCCATTGGCTCATCTCCTATACTAGTCAGTAATTATTATGCGAAAAAGTTGAAACCTACCGGTAATTTGAAACCTACGAACATCGTTGCAAGTAATGCGATGATGAAGAGAATCCACATAAGACCTGTGTTCTTCCCTTTACTACCGCGAACCAGAACCATTTCCATAAATCCGATTGTCAGAATACCTAGGACAAATTTGATGCCATATAGCATAGAATCAATACTCATATGCTTAAAGAATAGCGCAGCTCCCGTGATGATGATCAATACATAGAACAGACGCAAAATCATATGTGTAATCTTTTTTCCTTTTGTTCCATTTGCCATGCTTGCTGTAACTAAAAAAAGTACAATGCCTACTACCCATGTAAAAATATGCATATGAGTTGTATCAGTTAAAAATCCCATTTCTTCCACCTCGTTATTTGTCTAGTCGATTAATATCCTACCATATCTTTCAAACTACGACTATTCTGAAGCTTATTTCATAGACCTGCCTATTATTCAAAACGGTTAACTAGTGTACCAATGCCTTCGATGGATACCTTTACCGTATCGCCCTTTTTTAAGTAGGTTGGTGGTGTCATACCTTTACCAACACCCGCTGGCGTACCTGTCAAGATGACATCACCTGGCTCTAATGTGACATACTTAGAGATTTCAGCGATCAACTCATCAATTTTGAAAATCATATTGGACGTATTGCCGTTTTGGCGCACTTCGTCATTCACTTTCGTAACGACTGATAAATTTTGCGGATTGGGAATTTCGTCTTTCGTCACCACATAAGGACCCATCGGACAAGAATCGTCTAAACTCTTTCCTAGGAAGAACTGTTTGTGCTCTGTTTGAATATTGCGCGCAGTAATATCATTACCAATTGTGTAACCAAACACGTAATCATACGCCAGCTGCTTAGGAATATTTTTGCCTGTCTTACTAATAACGACAGCCAATTCCCCTTCATAATCCAATGAATCCGTCACGTCACTATGGATCGATAATGTTTGCTCGTCTCCTGCGATTGCTGTTGGAGACTTAGTGAATAGCATTAATTTCTCAGGTACTTTGGATCCAAGTTCCTCTGCATGGTCAAGATAGTTCTTACCAACACACAAGACATTTTTCGGTGTGCGTGGAATTGGAGACAACCATTCGATGTCAGTGAACGCATGCTTGAACTGCTCTACATTGCCTTCAACTTCAGTTTTCTCTACCAATTTACGAACTTCCTCCACAAAATCCATCCCATGTGAAACGCCTTCAATCATCGTTTTGGGGAAATCAGTTTGTTCCAAAGCTTCCGCCATAGCGAGTAGATCCCATACAGCTTCCTCACGTTTAACTTTTGGTCCGAATAAAGTCTGTCCCTCGTAACGGAATGACAATAATTTCATTTGAATACCCAACCCTTTCCATGTGAATTCACATATTCCTATGTTACGACAAAATCTACTTTTTTTCCTCTTTAACGACGAAATTCTTTCCGTAAGACCACTTCCGCCACACAGCTTCTAGTGGCCCCATTCGGAATTTCGCCAACCATACCTGCGCTATAATGAGCTGAATCGCAAAAATCCCGAGTGCCAGCCACGTGCCGGTCACTATATCTACTTTACCATACAGACCTACTCCATATGAATAAAATATCATCGTCGCAATGATTGACTGCATAATATACGTCGTAAACGCCATTCTGCCTACATTCGCAAACGGTTGTGTCATTCTTTTCAAAAACGGAACTTGAAACAGCAATAAAAATAATGCTGCGTAGCCAAGCGTCAGAACGGGGCCACCCACTATGGATTGAATGAGTAAGATATTCTCAAATTTCGGCCCGTCCCAGCTTGGAATGTTTTTCAAGGTTATGCCAATCGGAATGAATACTAGCATCGCAAGAAATAACTTTCCTTTCAACGCATACATACGCTCAATCATCTTGAATTTCGATAATGCTGCACCGAACATAATCAAAGGCAATATGATAAAGACTGCTGTGATCGAACCGACGATTTCAAAAGTAATGAATTCATTCAAACGGAAAGCTAGGATTTCTCTGAACGTTCCGTTTCCATAGGAGGAAATCGCACGTTCGATCTGTTGTGTATCCACGAATCCATCCAACATACTCGAAGTGGACTTACTGCGAGTCAGCGCCAATATACCGTACAACAATAGCGTGGGCACAAAATAAATCACGAGTGAAAGTGTCAATAACCACTTTTTTGGAATACGGATCACCGCAATCATGATGAATCCCATCAACGCATAGGTGAACAAAATATCCCCTGACCAAATGAGCAACGCATGCAGCACACCAAAAATCAGTAAAATCCCCATACGGCGTGCCATGAATGGCGCGAACTGTGTATGATTTCTCCATGATTTCTCATACTGCATATTCACGCCATAGCCAAATAACATGGCGAATAGCGGATAGAAACTAGCTTCTATAAACACATCGATAAAATGAAACATCGACTGCTCATGCGGAGTGGTATACCACGAATACGGATCCATATACGCATACGGTGAGTGGAAATGAAGCATATTTGCAATCAATATCCCGAGTAACGCAATACCTCTCAAATAATCAAGTGCTTCCACTCGTTCTGTTAAAGATGTAGGAGTCAACTTCAAACATATTCCTCCTGTAAGCGAATCATTTTTGCTCCACTGAATAAGTACAGCACCATTTCTTTAATTTCGATGGAAAGAATGGATTCCAACACATTCTTATACAAATTTAACTGAGTGCCATACCGAACTTGCATTTCTTTGGCAATTGCCGCATCAGAACGAAACTTACTGACATCGTCCGTTTTATAATCCACGAGTACCCACTCGCCGTTTTCATGAAATAGACAATCGGCAATACCTTGTAGCAACTGAAATTCACCTTCAACAGCTGGCAGCGCATAAGTAAACGGCATTTCACGCAACACCTCATCGGCTTGCTTCATCCGTTTGCCTAGTGACGTCTCGAAAAATGCTACAATCGCCTGAACGTCAATCGCAGCTGCTTCTTCTTTTGTCAGCAGTTCACGTGTTTCAAGCTGCTTGACAAATTTTTTGGCACTCGTTTGATCGAGTCTCTCTTTCAAATCCAGATGCTGCATGACGGTATGCATCGCGGTTCCAATTTCCGCAGTCGTCAATGAACGTTTCTGTAAAAACGATGGTCGTGCATGAAGGTTGGAGATGCGTTTCGTGGCGCCTTGTTCCATTTTTTCAAACGGATCCGCGTCTCCTCGTTCTAACTCAAGCAACGCAATCCGCTTTAACTCACTGACAGATTGTTTCGAAGATAATTCCACCGCAAATTCAAACGGATAATGCGCATCAAAACGGCTTCGCACTTCTTCCACCAACTCGGGATCCGCCATGGCATTTTCCTGATCGACAGGTATCCAGTCCTCGATCTCCACTTCATTCGTATGATGAAAAGCAGAAAATGGCAAAGCATTGACTTCCCATGATGAAGAATCCGCGATTAGTTCCCCGCCTGTCGTCTTACCAAACTTACCAAAATCCATATGACGCGCAACGGCTGGTCCTATCCAGTCGAGGTAACCGGTTGCCCGTGAACGTGTGTATTCCGGCAAAGGATCCTCTTCATCCAATAACTGTGCTTCTTGCCACTTGTTTATCGTCTTTTCGATATCTTTAACAGAGGCAATCAATTCCAAATGCTCTTTAGCACGTGTCATGGCTACGTAGAGTACGCGCATTTCCTCTGCTCGCATCTCTAGCTCCTTTTTCTCTTTAATCGCTAGAAACGGTAGTGACGTGAACATGATCCGTTTATCCGGATCGATCGCTTTGACGGCGAGTCCGAAATGCTGATCAAACAAATACGGATTATGGAAATCCATTTTATTAAACGGACGTCCCATTCCCGCTAAAAATACATACGGGAATTCTAGACCTTTCGATGAATGAATGGTCATGATCCGCACGACGTTTTCCTTTTCGCTCAAGAACCGCGCTTCCCCAAGATCATCTCCGCGTTTACGCATGCGGTCGATAAATCGAAGGAAACGGAACAATCCACGGAACGACGTCTTCTCGTAGGCCATCGCCCGGTCATGTAATGCACGCAGATTGGCTTGGCGCTGTTTACCGTTTGGCAAAATCCCGACCATTTCGTAGTAATGCGTATCTTGATAAACTTGCCAGATCAATTCGGATAACGAACCGTGCCGCGCCATATTCCGCCAATCTTCAAGTAATAGGAAAAACCGTTGAAGCTTTTGCTGTGTAGCTGGATTCACTCCCGCACCACCTGTCTGCATGAATACTTGCAGTGCTTCATAAAACGTCGCATTGCGATTGACGAGGCGAATTTGCGCGAGTTCATTTTCAGTCATGCCAACAAATGGCGCACGCAACACCGACACGAGCGGAATGTCTTGGTATGGATTATCAATGACACGCAATGTATTAAGCATAATCATCACTTCAATCGCGTCAAAATAGCCCGAAGATAAAGATACATAGACAGGAATCCCAGCGGCTTTTAGTTCATCCGCAATTTCACTCGACCACGTCATCGACCGCATGAGTATGACAATATCCCGGTATTCGAGCGGACGTTGTGTACCACTAAATGCATCCGCTACTTGCGCCTGTTGATCTTTCCACGCCTTGATCTTCTGTGCAATACACCGCGCTTCCACTTGGGATTTCTTCAGCTCTTGCTGGGCTTCTTCCTCTTGCGACTTGTCATCTTCTTCATTCTCATACAAAATCGTCAAGCCCGCAGATACGTCTTTTTCGGGATATTGCGCACCGTATTTTAACGCGGCCGCGTCATCATACTCTATTTCTCCCACACGCGTTCCCATGATTTGCCTAAAAATATAGTTCGTTGCATCGAGCACTTCTTTACGGCTCCGGAAGTTGGCATTCAAGTCAATTTTCAATCCTTGATCTCCTACTTCAGATGTAAAGCGATCATACTTCCCTAAAAATAAACCTGGTTCTGCCAAACGGAATCGATATATTGATTGTTTGACGTCCCCTACCATAAATAAATTGCCATCTACTTCTCCGCCTTGCTTCACTAACTGCAAAATAGCTTCTTGTAAGAAGTTTGTATCTTGATACTCGTCTACCAATACTTCCGCAAATCGATTTCGGTAATCGTTCGCAATATCAGAAGGTACTCGCTCCCCGTCGACTTCTTCGGATAAGATCTGTAACGCATAATGTTCGAGATCCGAGAAATCCACTAAGCCGCGTTCTTCTTTCAACGTTTGGTAACGCGCCGCAAAATCCTCTACCAATCCGACGAGCGTGTGCATAAGTGGTGCCATCAAACGAATTTCTTCTAATAATCTGGCAGGTGTGCGAGTAAAGTACGTATCTTTTAATGCAGTGACCATTTTCTTCACTTGATCACGCATCGTCTTACCACGTGCAGCCAAGTCTTCATCACATGTACCTTTACGAATCGTACCTGCTTTGACCCACTTCAACGTCTGGAAATACGCAAAGGCATCTTCCCACTTCCCGTGAAGCATATAGTCGAGCGCTCCGTCAATCCATGCTTCATCAGCTTTCGCGGTTTCAAGCAAAGGTGCCGGTCCATCACTCATGTCTGCTACTCGCTGCAAATCGCGCGCAACCGTCTTAGCTTCTTCAAGCGTATGCTGAATCGATACTTTCAGCGATTCGATGAACGACAATTCGTCAATCGTCGCATCCTCACCAATTTCATATTGCTGTGGAATGAGTTCTAGCCACTGCGATGGGTTCGGATGTACACGGGAATAATCATAGAGTTTATCAATCAGCGTCTCGATCGCCTGATCATTCCGGTCTGCTGTGAAACTATCACTCAAACGATAAATGGCTTCCGGATCGGGCTGACTGTAGGCATCTTCCAACACAAGGGCAATCGTGTCATCACGTAAAATCGCCGCCTCTGTTGCATCGGCAATACGGAATCCGGGGTCTATATCCAATACATATGAATACTGCCGAACGACTTGCAGACAAAATGAATGCAACGATGAAATCTGTGCTTTATTCAGTAAATTCAACTGTCTGCGCAAATGGACGGAAGAAGGATCCTTGACGATTGCTTCTTCGAGTGCACTAGCCATACGGTGACGCATTTCGGCAGCCGCCGCATTTGTGAATGTCACAACGAGTAGCTGATCCACGTCTATCGGGTGTTCCGTGTTCAATACTTTTTCAATCATCCGCGTGATGAGGACTTTCGTTTTCCCTGAACCTGCTGCGGCAGATACGAGAATATCTTTACCGGATGCATGGATTGCTTTCCATTGATCGTCCGTAAATGTCTCATGTGGCGGCTTATCTGGAATTCGCATCTATATCGATCTCCTTCCTCATCATTTCTAGTGATTCTTCCGGCTTATAGGCCGAATAGTTCCGTGTAGGCTGTGTCGGATCTGTACTATCAAACTGACAAATTGACTGATACGAACAGAACGTGCACGGCATATGTTCTTTTAGGCGGTACGGATAGACACGTGTATCACCTGACAGCATGCCGTCTCCTGCCTGCTGATGTTTCTTGCGGACAAATGAACGTAAGATATTAATATCTTCAGGAGGCACGACTTTCGAATTCGAATAAAACGAGCCGTCTTTCTTTAATCGTGCTGGAATAATTAACGACTCACTTTCAATATGGTCATCCATCGCCAGTGCAACGTCCGCATCTTCCACTATATAGCCTTGCATTTTATAGGATTTCAATAACTCTTTTTCCACAGCCTCTTCGTTTAACTCTTTTGTCAAACGCAACATCGGATTGTGAACATACATATAGAGCACACCTGCGGGATTTGCGTAAACACCGAGCCAATCTTCCGCATGCTCGAGTGCAACATCTAAATACGTCAGCATTTGTAGCGATAAGCCATAATACACTTCGGTCAAATCAAGCGCACGAGCTGACGATTTGTAATCGACTACTCGCAAATACGTCTGATCGTCTTTTTTCATCGTATCAATTCGGTCGATTCGTCCTCTAATATGCATCTGTTGACCATTTTTCAAATTGATTTCAAGCGGTGCGATTTCTTCATCCGGACCAAAACCTGCCTCAATCGCAATCGGCGTAAAGCTTGAATTACGCGCCTGCGACTGTAGTGCACGGATCGTCCGTTGAATAATTTGCATCAACTTTCGTTGAATATACGCATAGCGTGGACTCGACAATAAAATTCTATGGAAGAACTTCGGCGCTAGTGCATCGATCGCTTCACGACCTAACTGCCAGCACTGTTCTTTCGTCAACGCAGCCCAGGACAAACCTTGGCGCATCACTTCGTCAGATACCCATTTCAATGCCGCATGGAATAAATCCCCGATATCCGGTGCTTCCAGCTGGAATTCAAAACGCTCTTGCAAATTCAGACCATATGTCGTGAAATGTTGGAACGGACAACTGTAATACGATTCTATCCTGGATACACTCGTTGTAAAGGACGAACCATACAAGCCCGTCGTCAATTCGGTATCGAGCAACTCGGTCTTCTGTCGCTTCAATGCGGGTTGAACGATGGACTCTATAACTGAAGACCACAGTGGATCTTCCTTATAATACGCTAGAACCGCTTGCCATTCAGGTGCGATTTCTTCCTGTGTTGAAGCTTGTCGCATCATACGAATCGCATAGGACAGCGACACGTCCGGGTGTTCGATATACGTAAGCTTGTCTTCAACCTCGGATAATTCCGTTGGTTCCATAACGGCGATCTCCGTTGGTATATTCGATACGATTTGCTGTAATCTAGGAATGTAAAGTGATGGAATTAACGCTTTCCCTTCTTCATCCGCAATGGGATAGCTGACAGTCAAATGCGCACTCGCTCCGGTAAACGCTCGATACACCATATACGATTCCCGCATGAGCTGAAGCTTGGTGGTAGGTGCGAGAGTCATGCCGATTTCACTAAACAACTCACGGTCACTGTCCGATAGCAACCCTTCATGATCATTACGCAAAGGCAATATCCCTTCATTCGCACCGAGTACAAACACCGCTTCAACATCCATCGCATTGAATAACTCTATCGTCGTCACAGTGACTTGATCGAGCGAAGGCGGAATCAATTTGAATTCTAGCGTATCGAATCCTTCATCCAATATTTTAATAGCTTCTGCAATCGGCAGTTCTTTCTCCCCGAACATCAGTACAAACTGTTCCAGCACATTAATCCAACTCGTCCACGCTTGTTCATGTTCCGCTGCTGCTTGCAAACGATTTGTTGTATGTTCCGTTTGCTGCAATTCTATTATTTTATCGTAAATACGAAGAGATTCTATTGTGTAAAACAGCGCTTCTGCCACGTCTTGACCGGTACGAGCAGACGTTAACTTCTGCTGTAACTGCTCAATTGGTTCGCGAATCCTATCGCGGGTCTCAGCAAACTCTGCTTGAGTCGCGAGTTCTTCATCCGTCTGTACGGTACGGACTTTTTCCAGACCTCTATAGCGACTGACCTTCCAACGCTCTTCATCTTGCCAGCGAGATTTACCATGGATTCCTTTAGCCAGTACGAAATTCTCCAAACGGTCTGCCCGCTCTCTCCACACTTGTTTGCTTTCATTGATCGGAAAAAACAAATCCGTCTTCACTGCCCTAAACACCGCTTCATACGACCAATCTGTCCGCACCGCTTCAAGCAATGAACGCACAAATTCAATCAACGGATGATGAAGCATCGGTTTCTTTTGACTAATGAACACAGGAATATCATATTGCGTGAAGATGTTCTGGATCAATTCGTTATAGACATCCGGTTGACGATTGACAACCGTCATCCCTCGGTAACGCTTGCCTTCACGCATCATCTTGCGAATCGAACGCGCCACTGCATGAACTTCCGCGCGGCGATTCGACGCTTCAATTAGTTGGATTGCGCCTTCCGATTCAAACGATTCAGGAGGATAGTGATCAAACTGCTCTTCCAAATGCGCCAATTCTTTACTGGAAAAGCGTTTCAACTCTGTCAAATGAATACGTTCTTCACGATCGACTGATTCACTATAAGCCAGCTGCTGAAGCGTTTCGTACTGTTGCTGTGCTGTATGGAATAATTCATGCTCGCTGTTATGCACTTTTTCTTCCATTGGTAACACGACCGTAACGCGTTTCGTATATTTCATTAATTGCGTAATAATCGTGTATTCCTGTGTCGTGAAATCGCCGAATCCATCGATGTAGATCGACGCATCCTGCAGCCACTCCGAATGCGCTAACTGTTCAGCTAACGCATTTAGTTGCCCTTCACTGTCCATATAGGTCGTTCCGAGACGTTCTTCTATTTTCTCAAGCAACAAGTGCAAGTCATGCGCTTTATCTTGCAAAATTCGAGGAGCTTGCTGATCGGCAAGCGAAGTCATCAATTCGGAAAATGCTTGCTGATCGATACAATATTTACTAAATTCCTTCATGATGTCACTAATTTGCTCAGCGAACCCGTGCTTCGAAGCAGCTTGCTTAAATAGCTTGAACGATTCCTTATTGTCTTCTAGCACACTGCGTACGAGCATGCGATAGCCGAAACTATCTACCTCTTCACGTGTAATGCCGCCGACTTCCTGCAGGACCCGCCATGCAAGACGCTTGAATGTAAGTACTTGCGCACGGATCATACCAGTCAATCCAGATTTGACGGATAAGCTATATTCCATCGAGTACGATAGCTGATCGGGTACGATGACGATAATAGGCGCTCCCATCGGCCGTTCTTTCAATTCTTGTGCAATTTCTCGTTCAATAAAAGTAGTCTTTCCTGTTCCAGAGCGACCTGTAACAAAGCGCAGTGACATAGTACTCTCCCCTTTCGTTGGAAGTTGGATTTATATAAGGTAAGTTACGTTGTAGGATCGTTTTTAATATAGTGCCTACTGAATTACGGCTCTGGTAGGAGTGCGTAATAAACAGCGTTGAGTTGCCATTCTTGCACGTGCTTTTTACTGTTAGCGTTTGGGCATAAGATTGTGGATTTGCTGACAATGTAAGTGGGATGCTCATTGGCTCCACTCCGGCGCTGGTGGATGGCTTTCGCAAGGAGCCTACCACAGCAGGCGCCTTCGTTAGGTGATGTGTAGAGCAATTCATACACTTCACTCGCAAGAAATAAGTGATAGGTACCACAATTCCGCTGGTTTTCTTTCCGTTAGAAACACAAACTAATTTATTTCCCCACAGTAGCGCAGGCACAACTGCGGGGTAGGCCGTGGCCATGAGACAACTGGCAGCCCTATCGCCAGCTGGCTCAGGGCTGGAGGCAATCCCCCACGTGCCTGCGCGGGTCCGGAAAGCATACACTCGCTGATTTTAGTACCCGACAATCCGTCGAGCCACGACCCAACACATTTTTATCTAACACTTAAAAATTTTGACAGTAAGTTTTATTCACGTCACAACAATCAGAACCACAAACTAGTTGATCGGAGTGGAAGGCGGCGACTCCCGATGGATCAGCCCGATCAGGTGAGACAACCAAAAGAGAGCGTAGCGAACTGGTTGGCTCACCGCGGGCCCATGGGAAAGCGTCCGCCTGGAACGCAGATCAACGGTGCCCTCCCCATCACCTCTCTCTATTTTAGAAAGAAAAAAATCCTATCGCTCTTTCTTCCATTGTACCGAAAGAAAAGAGAGACAGGAACCGTTAACCTTTATTCTTTTTTACGATCACCATGGACACTAGAAAAACTCCTGAAATCCTCTTCGACTTTCCGCGTCAACCTGCGCTCAAACCATTTCCCCACCAACCACAGCAAGAAAATAACGACAAACATAATCAACGTCCGAATCGGCTGCGTAACGAGCGCTCGCACATCATACCCAATAAACGTAATCATCATAATCATCACCAACTTACCAAGCATCAGCACAAACAAATAATTCTTCTTATTCATATTCGACAAGCCCGCCACAAGATTCACCAAAGCAGAAGGCGTAAACGGAAAACAAATTAAGACAAACAACGGACCAAAACCATTACGCTCGACCCATTGAATTAACTGTTGCACCTTTTTAGGACGGGTCAGGAACGAGAAAAACTTGTTGCCGCCAAATCTACGGACGAGCAAGAACACCACATACGAACCCGCTACCGTTCCAGCCCAAGAAAGCAGAAAGCCTAGCCAAAAGCCGAATGCGATGGCATTGGCGATAACAAATACGAAGAGTGGCAGAAATGGAAGGAATGCTTCCAAAAACGTTGGAATTAATCCCATGAAAAAACCTAGTGCCTCATACTGCTCTGCCAAATCCTCCACTTTATCAATTGATAGCCATTCATTCATCGCCAACACCCTCACTGATTTTCATAATTTTTAGTCATAACGCTGTGGAATTTGTTGAATTATAGTATACTAGCTTCTAGATTGGTAAAAGAAAGATGGGCTGCCTAGTGAATACAACCTTTTTTCATGGCCTGAAAGCAGGATCAAGCATTGCCATTGGCTACTTTCCCGTTGCGCTGACATTCGGACTGCTCGCTAAAACGACTGGCCTCTCGATTATCGAAGCAACCGCAATGAGTTTATTCGTCTACGCGGGAGCCGCTCAATATATGTCACTTAGCTTACTTGCGACCGGTGTTGCACCGTGGCTCATCGTGACGAATACATTTATCGTCAATATTAGGCACTTTCTCATGACGGCTGCGCTAAGTGAAAAAGTGGAGCCTGCGCCAAAATGGAAGAAAGCCATCTATGCATTTGGAATCACGGATGAAACCTTTTCCGTTCTTGCTACGCAGAAGAATCGGCAAGTCACGACCGCCTTTACGTTTGGCGTTGCCTTGATTGCCTATAGTAGTTGGGTGATCTTTACAGCAGTTGGTCACGTCATCGGAGCCAACTTACCACAATTTCTGCAAAAAGCGATGTCCGTTGCGCTCTATGCGATGTTCATCGGCCTGCTTGTCCCGTCCATGAAAGGCAATCGCAAAGTGGTGTTGCTCGCCGTGATTGCAGCAGCCATTCACTGCGCACTGTTTTACACGCAGTTACTATCTACTGGATGGTCGATCTTGGTCGCGACGCTCGCCTCCGCTATATTTGTTGAGATTCTTTATGTAAAGAGTAATAAGAACGTCGAACGCTTTATTAAACGGAAGGAGGCAAACTGATGGGATCTATGTATTGGTGGATGTTGCTTGGCATGGCCGTTGCTACATATGTACCCCGAATGATTCCGTTGACCATTCTTGACGGCAAGGAATTACCGCCAATCGTCAGTGGTGTGTTGCGCAATATTCCATATGCAGTGCTCGGTGCACTTATTTTCCCGGCTATTTTACATATCCAAGATGATATTCTTTTCGGTGTAATAGGTGCGATCACAGCGTTTACACTAGCTTTCCTCGGCTTCGACGTAATGTTTGTCGTGATTGGTACCATTGCAGCGCTCGCCGTGTACAGTTTATTTTAACTCTTAGTCTCACTATTCCCCACTGTGGATACAATTAAAACAGGTACTAGCTAGTATTCGAGACAAAAAAGCGGTTTTCAAAGCATATACGCTCTTTGAAAACCGCTTTTTCACTCCTCGGTTTGATTCAGTCGTGCATTCTTCACCATGCGCGATGCAAACCAAAAACCTACTGTCAAAGACACCGCATCCGCTACATACAACATCCAGTTATGCGTATAGCCCGCATAGACCGATGCTGCGATAAGCGACAATGTCAAAATTAATCCAACGACGTGATGAAATGTCACGCGCGTAAAAAATACAACTAAAATCCCTGGCAACAACATCGCAAATAGTAACTTCGTATCGAAATCATGCATATTGTTCTCCCCTTTTAACGCACAACCACAATACCTAGACGGAAGTGGTCATGACGGAACAGCACTTGTTGCTTTAAACGGACCTCTTGATCACGGCCGATTACTTGTAAACGACAGTGTGCGGCATTGACTTGGATCGCATCGTATAATTCATCTTCATTATGAATCGAGATCCCGTTTACCGACTTGATCAAATCACCCGGCACTATGCCCATTTTCTCTGCTGGTGAATCGCTAAGAACCGCTACTACATACACACCTTCTGATTGAGGCACTAACAACACTTGCTTATTGCGTTCTGATAGTGAAATCATAGCACTCAACAAGATACGGCATAGAACCCCGGCGAGCAATGCTGCCCAACCAAGTACCGGCATCCAAATTGCACCAATACCTACCACCGCGACAGCTACACCGAGCCAAGCGATCGCTTTTCCCATTTTAGGAAGTAGCACGTCCGGGAACGTAGAACGAATCCATTGCGAGAATCCGATGACTACAGGAACCGGAATGAATGAAAATTGTTCTGAGCCTAGTGTGAATTGCGGCCAGTATGGAGCAAATTCCGCTACCATATGTCCAGGTACTATAAATACCACCGGCACGAGCCATAGTAACTTCGACTGATAAATTGCACCACGCATTCCGCGCTGAGTCGGAACGAACGATGGAGACGTATGACGCGCCGCGTGACGACGAACCAACAAGCCTTCTGAAATTAACAACAATCCTGCAATAATCGGTACCGTAATCGCTAATGTACCGAAGAAGTCTAGGTCTTCCTGAACGAACCACGTGCCGATTGAAAAATCTCCTGCAAAACGATCCAATGCCCACAGCGCAAAAAATGCGAGAGTTACATAGTAGATCGGTGAGGCTAGTTTATAGGAGAAGGATACGATAACGAGCAACATGATAACGGATAAAACAATGATCCAGTTAAAATCGACGATCAATCCAACGCCGGCGATTAAAATCGATAGAACTAGACCGTGCAACCAACCTACTGAAATAGCATGTTTCATTTCAGTTGAACTTTTGTTTATGCCCACATTGAAATCTGTTCGCTCGCGGCTTACGCGTTTACTGCCAAGCATATAGGCAGCCACTAAAGCGATTAGCCAGACCGGATTCAGAAAAAAGTACAGTACTGCATCTTTTAAATTAAGTAATAGTTCGCTAGACATCTTCTGTCACCTTTCTCGCTTGTCTTTATAGCTCTTTTCTTCATTGTACAAAAAAAGAAGGAAAATAGCGAGAGAGTTCTGAAGGAAGTTCCAATTTAAGCTAAATTGCATAAAAAAAGAGGCTGTTCGCGCGTGTCCTGTTTTTTCAAGACCTTGCCGAACCGCCTCAGCTATTATTTTTCCAGTTTATTGACGAGGAAATCGACCGCCATACGCAACTGTTTGTCGTTCTTTGGCTCAGCCCGATATTCTTCTGCAGCCGTTTTTAATGCCGTGAAGAATTCTCTGTCCATATCATAGCCTTCTTTGATTTCATACTCCGCGCGGAATGCATGTACCGCTTCTGCCGTTTCGCGATCGAAATAGCCATCCGTTCTACCTGGACGATGATCAAATGCTTTGAGCATGCGTTGCGCATAAGCAACTTGGTCATTGAAATGCCCTTCTTTCATAGTATCCGTCACCATCTGCAAATGCTCTGTGAATAAAGCATTCTGTTTTACTTCAATATCTGCTGTGACCCCTTTGCCATGAATCCACTTTTCTTTAGGCGTCAACCATTTACTCGTCGATAGCTTCAATTCTCCACCGTTAGATAATTCCATCGTTTCTTGTACGGTTCCTTTACCAAAACTTGTCGTGCCGATAATCTCACCACGTTTCAAATCTTTGATCGCTGCACTCAACACTTCACTTGCAGATGCGCTACCTACATCCTGTACGATAACAATCGGGACGTGTTTCAAGCGTTCATTAAATGAAAGCTTATCGTCCTTCTCCGTTGACACTGGTGTTAAATTCCCTGTTGCATCTTGCATTACGACGAACGTTCGATCTTCTTCCAATAGACTACTGGAAATTTCGGATACAGCCGTCAAATAGCCGCCCGGATTACCGCGCACATCGATGATGATAGCTTGGGCACCTTTTTTGAGGACGTCAGACGTAGCCTTTTGCCACTCTTTTGCTGTCTCTTCACCAAACATGCTTAGCGCTATGTACCCGAGCTTAGCATCCCGTTCTTTAATCAGCTGATGCGACACAGACTGCACGGGCATATGATCGCGTGTGATCGTGTATTCCATATGCTTATCCGCTTCAGGTCGGTAAATGGTCAACTTCACTTCCGTCCCTTTTTCGCCCCGTATCATATTGACTACGTCACGTAATGTTTCATTGGCCAAACGTTCCCCGTTGACACGCACAATTTCATCATAAGGCTGTAATCCCGCCTTTTCAGCTGGACCTCCTTTAATTGGCGCTACGACAATATATTTGCCGTTCGTCCGTGTCATTTCCGCACCAATCCCTACACGTGATCCTGCAAGTGATTCCCGGTGAGACTCCGCTTCTTGCCCCGTCAGATACGTCGAATACGGGTCACCGATTGTATCGGTCATCCCACGCAACGCCCCTTCAATCAGCTCGTCCTTCTTGACTGGGTATACGGCTCGCTCTTGAATCTTTTCAAATACCTCATCTACTACAGGTAACTTACTGATCGACTCATTCTTTGCAGCTTCCTGCTTCCCGCAGCCATTTAGCCATATGGCGCCGATCAGTAATAACACCCCCACCAAAAAAAGCCTGCTCTTACGCATTCATAACCTCCTCCTCTCTTCACTATATGAAGAAAGACAAGGAGTTACGACACGAGAACAGACTCTTTTTTCAGTCCATGGAATCGACTAATTCATTCAATGTTTTTTCATCTAATGGGCCAATGACTTTTTGTGCAATGCGCCCTTCTGTATCAATCATATACGTTGTCGGCATCGAGAACACACCATACGTATGTGTGACTTCCGCCGTCTTGTCTAGCGGAATCGGGAAGCTTAATTCATAGGAAGCCACAAACTTTTCCACTTCACCTATACCACGTCGCTCAGATTCTGTGACGTTGACAGCGATAAGTTCTACTTGGTCTTCATCCGTAAGTTTTGAATAATAACTTTCCATATGCGGCATTTCTGCTTTACATGGAGGACACCATGTAGCCCAGAAGTTCAAAATAACTTTCTTCCCTTTTAACTCGGAAAGCGTCACCGTTTCGCCTGCAAGTGTTTCAAGTGTAAAGTCCGGGGCAAGTGAATATTGCTCCAAACCTTCCTCTTCTTCTTGCAATGCATCTGCCTGGCTTGCTTGTGTAATCGGTGTTTCCACCGGTTTTTTCTGGCCAGTAGAATTTTCTACCATGATAAAGATCAATGCACCGACGAGCAATGCGGTAATAATATATCCGATCATTTTCTTACTCACTTTACCTCTTCCTTTCCACTAATCGGTTGGGCGGAAGATTTCTCTACCCCCCACATTAACAAACCAATAAAAATGGTCGTGATGAATGCTGTGTTCAATAGATTTCCTTGAATGGCGGATACGAGAAAATGAACCGCTAGCAAGACACCTGCAAGTTCGCTCACTGTATTGACTTTCTTTTGTTGACACCACCATGACAGCACAAAGACGGTGACAAACAATAAAATTGTTGCGCTTTTTACAACCAGACTGCCTTCATTTAGAAACGTCATAGCGATTTGATAGACAGCTTGCCAGCAAATTAACGCAAGCAATAGTGACCATTTATCGATACGCTTCCACTTCTCTTTATATACTCGCCGGAGCATCAATAAACCTGCTACGACTAGCCCGAGTATCCAGCCAAACTTTCCCCCGTGGAAATAAAGAATAGACAGTGGATTTTTCATGACCATAGTGAAATCTGTTACAATCACTGATAATTTCCAAATGATCACGACATAGAAAAACAGATCTCCGATTCGTTCGCCATGCACTTTACCAAAGTATAATCGAATGAAAAGATAGGTCACTAGGAAACCCGCAATGAAGGCAATCCAAGAAGACGGCATCGTAATAGAACCGATTGGATAATACTGCGTAACCGGCATTGTCCATCCTCCTAATCTTTCTATGAACGTATGAAAACCCACCTTTTTAGGCAGGTTTTCAATTTATGCTATATTAAAAAGAAACGTAATGCAAAGGATTGACTGCACTTGGCCCTGTGGCGGAGAAGTTTCCTACATGCATTTCAAAATGTAAATGCGGACCTGTAGAGAACCCTGTCGAACCGACCGCTCCAATGAGTTGACCTTTATCGACAGATTGTCCTGAGCTTGTACCAATCGTTGATAAGTGACCATAAACCGTTGTCAAAATCTGACCTTTCATGGAATGCGTGATCATAATCACGTTACCGAACCCTTCCATACTGCCCGCATACGATACTACACCATCTCCTGCTGCTACAACGGGAGTTCCTGTAGGTGCGCTAATATCCATTCCACGGTGTTGTTTTCTCACTTTCGATATCGGATGAATTCGCCAGCCAAATCCTGAACTGAAACTACCCGTTGTCGGTTTTGTCCACGTACCACTTGAGACAGGCGGAGCGGCATTGGAACTAGAACTTGAACTTGAACTTGAAGATGCACTTGAACGACTATTTGCCGCAGCCGCTGCTGCTTCTGCTGCCAATCTTTCTTGCTGCAACTTTTGCTTTCTCGCCTGTTCTTTACGAGCGACTTCTGCTAAACGATTTTGTTCCGCGATAATTTTCTTTTCTAGTTTAGAACTGAATGCTACCGTTTCGCTATATTCTTCTTCTAACGCGCCTTTTTCACTTGAAAGTTTTTCTTGACTCTTTTCGAGCTGATTGACCACTTCTCTTTTTTCAAGCTTTTTGTTATGCAATTCGTCTTTCAATGCTTGAATTTTTTGCTTGCGCTCTTCTTGTTCCGCTAATTTCTGCTCAACAAGTTTCTTTTCTTCCTCAAGCAACGCTATATCATCTTCTTGCTGTTGAATGATTTTTCGATCTGCATCCATCAATGTAGATACTGCCGAGAAACGGTCAATGAAATCCGCGAAACTGTTAGCGCCAAGAAGCACGTCCAAATAACTGACTTGATTCCCCTTGACTTGCATAACGCGAACGCGCTCACGCAAAACTTCGTCCCGTTGTTTGATTCGAATCTCTAATTCTTTAATAGATGATTGAAGTTCCTCAATTTCAATTTGAGTCTGATTCATTTCTGCAATGATCCGATCCATATTTTGATTGGTTTCTTCAATTTTGTCATTTAGTTTTTTAATTTGAGAGACCAGTACATCGACTTTCGCCTGTTTCTCCTGTATCTGAATTTCTTTTTTCTGAATAGTAGAATCTAAACTTTTCTTCTTGATGTCTGCTGCATTTTTTTCATTCTGCAAATCTTTCAAAGAGTCCGCGAAGACGTCTGCGCTGCCAACCGTTGTGGTAAGCAGACAAATCGCTAGGACACTTGAAATGATTCTATGTCTTTTTATCAAATTCTATTTCTCTCCTTAGTAAAACTTACGATTTCAAGAATTTCCTGACGGACATGAAACTGCCCCAGACGCCAATAAAGACGGCGACGAATAGTAGTAAAAAGTTTAATTGTAATAGGAATGGGTTAGGATCTAGCAAATGGAATAATTGATTTTGCAAACGACCTTCCCAGAAACTATACAACTTCGAATAAAATGTCGTCATAAGAGCCATCGGAAGAATCGCACCGAAAATTCCAAGCCACACGCCTTCGAGCATGAAAGGAATCCGTACGAAACTATCTGTTGCACCGACCAGTTTCATAATATCGATTTCTGTACGTCTCGCCACGATGGTAAGTCGGATCGTATTCGATATGAGGAACATAGCGGTAAACAGCAAGGCTACTATTAAGCCGAGTCCGATGTTTCGTCCTATTTTTAAGACATGGAAAAGTTTTTCTACCTTGCCTTCTCCGTACTCCACGTCGAAAGTATGCGGGTACGTTGCGATTTCATTTGCGATGGATGCGGTGTTTTTCGGATCATCGGCTTTAACATATAATGCATCACCGAGGGGATTGTCCTGTTTGTAGAGCGCTAACTCATCACCGAATGATTGAATCATGCTCTCCAATTCCTGTTTTCGTGAGGAATACTGGACTTCGGCAACACCTGGGGTTTCTTTGACTTCCTGCAATAGTTCCTGGACTTCATCTTTACTAGCGCCTGGTTCCGCGACTACTTTGATTTCCACATCATTTTCGATGTTATCCGCCAGTTGATTCAAGTTCATCATGATGACGATGAATACGCCAATCAATAATAAAGTCACGGTCACAGCGCTCACTGAAGCAAAGGTCATCCAGCCGTTTCGACTAAGACTTTTGAAACTTTCCCGAATGTGACGTCGTACTGTTCTAGATTTCATTGGAGTATTCTCCTTCGTTCTCATCCCGTGTGATGAGTCCGCCTTCGATCTGTATCACGCGATGTGGTTGATTATCCACAATATCTTTATTATGTGTAGCCATAATAATTGTGGTGCCTTGTGCATTTATCCGTTCAAAAATCTTCATGATCTCCCATGAAGTCTCTGGATCTAAATTCCCTGTCGGTTCGTCTGCAATAACGAGCTTCGGTTGATTGACGATAGATCGTGCAATCGACACCCGTTGCTGTTCTCCACCTGACAGTTCATTTGGAAACATTCTAATTTTCTTGGTGAGCCCTACTAATTTCAGCACTTCTGTCACTTTTTGACGTATGACGCTTGGTGATTCTTCAATTACCTCTAGCGCATACGCGATATTTTCGTAGACAGTCAGTTTTGGCAGAAGTTTAAAGTCTTGAAATACTACGCCAATTTGTCTTCTCAAATAAGGGACATCTTTTCTTTGCATTTTTGTTAGTTCCGTATTGTTGAAGTAAATCAAGCCACTAGATGGGACTTCTTCACGATACATCATTTTAATGAACGTGGATTTACCTGCGCCACTCGGTCCAACAACATATACAAATTCCCCTTTTTCGATTTCGACATGAATTCCGTTAGACGCTACAACGCCATTCGGGTACTTTTTGTATACATTTTTCATTACAATCATACATCATAACCACCTGAATTTTGTTTTTCTCTCATATTCGCCATTTTTATTATAGCATGGCCTTCATCTTACTATGTATTACAGTTATGTATCAATTAATCAAGCAAGCGAAATGGTAAGAAAGTGTTCTTTATGGATGTACAAAAAAAATCGCCACCAAGAAAATCTTGGAGACGATTGAGTATTTATTATTTCTTTTCAGCTAACCAAGCAGCAACTGCGTCTGCTTCTTCGCCTTGAATAATACCAGGAGGCATAGCGCCTTTACCGTTTACGATCACGTCGTGGATTTCTTCTTCAGAAAGTGTTGCACCAATTTTATCAAGTGCTGGGCCTGCTCCACCTTCTAAGTTTCCTCCGTGACATGACGCACAGCTTTGTTGTACAACTGCTTCTGCATCTACTTCAGAAGTAGCTGCGCCGTTGTCTTTTGTCGCGT
This sequence comes from Sporosarcina sp. P16b, assembly GCF_002743065.1. Taxonomy (NCBI): domain Bacteria; kingdom Bacillati; phylum Bacillota; class Bacilli; order Caryophanales; family Caryophanaceae; genus Sporosarcina; species Sporosarcina sp. P16b. The sequence continues at coordinate 25,754 of NZ_PDYO01000015.1, forward strand.
CATTATTTGGTTCTGAAGCGTTGTCGTTGCCTCCACCACAAGCACCGAGAACTAGTGCTGCTCCGAAGAGTGTAGCCAATAGTTTGTTCTTCATGTAATATCCTCCCTTTTACTTAAATTTTTCTAACATATAGTAGTATACCAAATCTCGATCGATTTATGGTGAATAGAGAGGATAAAGTTACAAATTATCGAGGATAATCGTGTTTTTCGTCTCTTTCATCCCATAAAAGACGCTTTGGTAGTAAGTACATATATAGTATTAACCAAATTGATAGTTCTTAAACATAACATTTTGTCATGTGGGTAAAATTACGAGTAAATGCGGCGTCTACTATGGAATTGGAGATAAATAAAGATAACTCTTTGTCACAATCTGTAATATTGTAACGTCTTTGTAATATTCAAAAGAAAAATGTGACAAGAGTTCACAAACATAATCAATTACAAGATGATTTTTCATTTACTATGGTCTGCTTTCAGTTTAAACGGTGAAAATTAACAGCCAAGCCAATTTACGGTGAACTATACTAATTGTCACCCACTTACATTGTAGGGAGTTGCGCGTAGGAGGGGCGACAGGTGAGACAACCAAAAGGGAGTTTGCGACCTGGTTGGCTCACCGCGAGCCCTCAGAAAGCGTCCCCTCCGAAGCGCAAATCCCCCACCCCAACAACCATTCCAGTCTATCTACCTCAAAACTCATAATGAAACTACTCCCATTTTTCAAAAAAACAGCCGCAACAAGTCATGTAGAAATGACTTGCCCGGCTGCCTCTTTATAATTAAGAAATTCTTGAACGCAAATACGCATTGATAAACTGGTCGATCTCGCCGTCCATCACAGAACTAACGTTACCTGTCTCTTCATTCGTACGGTGATCCTTCACCATAGAATACGGATGGAAAACATACGAACGGATCTGACTGCCCCATCCGATTTCCTTCTGCTCGCCACGGATATCCGCCAAACGCGCTTCCTCTTCCTCCACGCGAATCTGGTAAATCTTCGCTTTCAAAAGATTCATCGCACGCTCACGGTTCTTAATTTGTGAACGTTCCGTCTGACACGTAACAATCGCACCTGTTGGAATGTGAGTCATACGAACAGCGGAGTCCGTCGTGTTAACGTGCTGTCCGCCGGCACCGCTTGAACGGTACGTATCAATTTTGATGTCTTCCATCTTCAGATCTAATTCGATATCGCCGTCAAACTCTGGCATGACTTCAATAGAAGAGAATGATGTATGACGTCTGCCTGAAGAGTCGAATGGGGAGATCCGAACGAGTCGGTGTACACCTTTTTCCGCTTTTAAGTAGCCGTATGCATTATGCCCTTTAATTCCAAGTGTGACAGATTTCACGCCCGCTTCGTCACCTGCTTGATAATCGAGTGTTTCGACTTTAAAGCCATGGTGCTCCGCCCAGCGCGTGTACATGCGAAGCAACATCGATGCCCAGTCTTGGGACTCGGTGCCGCCTGCGCCGGAGTGTATTTCAACTACTGCATTATTTTTATCAAATTCATCGCTCAATAACATTTGAAGATCGAATTGCTCCATCTTCTTTTTGAACTCTTTTAATTCGGCTATCAGATCTTCTTGTAACTCTGCGTCTGCTTCTTCCCGTAGAAGTTCAAGCGTCATTTCCAAATTTTCTTGTATTTCGTTCAATTCGTTATATTCACCGACAATGTCTTTCAATGCATTCGATTGTGAAATAACCTTTTGCGCCGCGTCCTGGTCATCCCAGAATCCTGGCTCCAACATCATTTCATCTAACTCCTGCATGCTAGCCTCTTTGTTTTCTAAGTCAAAGAGACCCCCTAAAGTCCGCTAATTTCTTAGCTGTTTTGTCGAGATCGTTGCGAACATCGGATAATTCTATCATAATGGTTTCCTCCTGAGTGGTTGTTTCTCTTTATGCTTTGCCGTGGCAGTTCTTGTACTTCTTGCCGCTACCACACGGACAAGGTTCGTTACGTCCGATATTGACAGTACGTCGGATAGGCTTTTTAGCAACCGGTGCACCGTCTTCTTTCGGATTGTTCGCTTGACCTTTTGCTACTTCTTCGCGCTCCAAGTTATTGCGAATTTCTGCCTTCATGACATACTTCGTCGCATCGTTTTCGATGGCCATTAGCATATCTTCAAACATGGCAAATCCTTCTGCCTGGTATTCACGAAGCGGGTCACTCTGTCCATATGCACGTAAATGAATTCCATTACGAAGCTGATCCATCGCATCGATATGATCCATCCACTTGGTATCAATCGCGCGCAACAAAACGACCTTCTCAAATTCACGCATACGCTCTTCGGACATTTCCTGCTCTTTCTCATTATAGCGCGCAATCACCAATTCGTGAATAAATGTTTGCAACTCTTCTGGTGTTTTACCTTCTAAGTCTTCTATTGTCACAGTATCTTCAGCCAATAAGTTTGCTTCCAAATAGTCTTTCAAGCCTTTGGAATATACAGTATTGTCTGCAGTGTGAATCGCCACGACACGTTCAATAACCGAATTCAACATATTCTCAAGAACCGGGCGAATATTTTCTGAACCAAGTACTTCATTACGCTCTTTGTATATCACTTCACGCTGCTGACGAAGTACATCATCATATTGTAATAAACGTTTACGTGAATCAAAGTTATTACCCTCTACTCGTTTCTGAGCAGATTCAACTGAACGTGACACCATTTTCGACTGGATCGGTGTTTCATCGTCCATACCGAGTTTGGTCATCATCGATTTCATTTGTTCAGAACCGAAACGACGCATTAATTCATCTTCTAATGATAGATAGAATTGCGTAACCCCTGGGTCACCTTGACGCCCTGAACGTCCTCGGAGCTGATTATCAATTCGCCGTGACTCGTGTCGCTCCGTACCGATGACTGCTAAACCGCCAACGTCTTGGATTTGATCACCCAGTTTAATATCCGTACCACGACCAGCCATATTGGTTGCGATCGTTACAGCACCTTTTTTACCAGCGTCTTGAATGATTTCGGCTTCGCGCTCATGATTCTTCGCGTTCAAGACATTATGCGGAATGCCGTACTTTTTCAAGAATGCCGAAATGATTTCAGACGTTTCAATCGCTACTGTACCGACTAGCACTGGTTGGCCCTTTTCGTGTCGTTCTCTAATATCTTCCGCTACCGCTTTATACTTTCCATCCATCGAGGCGAAGATCAAGTCCGGACGGTCATCACGAGCAATCGGTTGATTGGTCGGAATCGCAATCACGTTCATATTGTAGATGTTGCGGAACTCTTCCTCCTCTGTTTTCGCTGTACCCGTCATTCCAGACAGTTTTTCATACATACGGAAATAGTTCTGGAACGTAATGGTCGCCAGTGTCATCGACTCGTTCTGAACTTCAAGACCTTCCTTCGCTTCAATCGCTTGGTGCAAACCATCGCTATACCGACGGCCTTTCATCAAACGTCCCGTGAAGGAGTCAACGATGACCACTTCGCCTTCTTCCACCACATAGTCTACGTCATTATGCATACTTACATGCGCTTTCAATGACTGATTGATGGCGTGGTTTAGCGTCACGTGTTGCAGATCGAATAAGTTATCGATACTAAATGCTTTCTCCGCCGCTTCAATCCCTTGCTCTGTTAAAACCACACCTTTAGTCGACTCATCAAATGAGTAATCTTCTTCTTTTTTCAGCGTGATCACAAAGCGATTGGCTAAGCGATATAATTCCTGCGCTTTCGCTGCTTGACCGGAAATGATCAGCGGTGTACGTGCTTCATCGACCAAAATGGAGTCCACTTCATCAATTACGGCGAAATGAAGCGGGCGCTGTACTTTATGTTCATTATAAAGCACCATGTTGTCACGCAAATAGTCAAAACCGAGTTCGTTGTTCGTGCTATAGGTGATGTCAGCTTCATACGCTTCACGCTTTTCTTCTTTGCTGAGACTGTTCAAATTCAAGCCTACGGTCATGCCGAGGAATGAATACAACTGCCCCATCTCTCCCGCGTCACGGCTAGCCAAGTATTCGTTAACGGTTACTACGTGGACGCCTTTGGAAGTCAGCGCATTTAAATAAACGGCGAGTGTAGAAGTCAACGTCTTCCCCTCACCGGTCTTCATCTCTGCGATATTCCCTTCGTTCAGCGCTGCAGCACCCATGATTTGCACGCGGAACGGATATAACCCGAGCACGCGGCGAGAAGCCTCACGAACGACAGCAAACGCTTCAGGTTGCAAATCTTCAATGGTTTCGCCTTGCTGATAGCGCTCTTTAAATTCATCTGTTTTCGCTGTCAATTGTTCGTCTGACAGTTTTTCCATATCCTCAGCCAATAATTCTACTTGATCGGCAATTTTCTCAAGTCGTTTTAAGTCACGTTTGTTTGGGTCGAACATTTTATTCAATACGCCAAGCATTTATCGTCACATCCTCATAGCTTCATCAATTAGCAGGACGCACCTGCCAGTTGTAAGTTCGTTGTCTAAGTATATTTAAGCCACACTCCATTTTAACATTGTAAAAAGCTAGGTGCAAATGGTGCGCTGTATCTTTTTTCCTAAGTTTGTATGGGTTAGGGTTGACGGGGTGTGGGGGTAGGGATTGGCGCTTCGGAGGGGACGCGTTTGGAGGGCCCGCGGTGAGCCAACTAGTCGCTAAGCTCCTTTAGTTGTCTCACCTGATCGGGCTGATCCTCCCAGAGTCGCCCCTCCTACGCGCCAATCCCTTGCAAGGTGAGCGGATGTTACTTTTTGTTGTGCATTAAAATTAGTGTTGTAATGGGTGTTGAATTTCTGTACTTGAACTGAAATAAGTCCAGACACAACAATAATTCACACACCACCTCCAGTAAGTAATTCAAGTCCCCCCACTATCCACGTAGGATGGAAGCGGAAGTTGGGGGCGACTCCCGATGGATCAGCTCGAAAGGAGAGACAACCAAAAGAGAGCGCAGCGAACTGGTTGGCTCACCGAGAGCCCATGGGAAAGCGTCCCCCAACTGGAGCTTCCATCCCCTCACACTCACCAATTAACCTGCCTAGCTTAAAGTATATATTCTTTTATTTAGAATAAAAAACAAGCCCAGCATAAGCTGGACTTGTCTCGTTGCGTATTAGTTTGTTTCGATTAAGCCATACTTGCCGTCTTTACGCTTGTAGACAATATGCGTGCCGTCGGAATCTGCATCCGTAAAGATGAAGAAACTGTGACCTAACATGTTCATCTGAAGGATCGCTTCTTCTTGATCCATCGGCTTCAAATCGAACTGCTTCGTACGTACTACGTCGAACTCCACGTCGTCTTCGATCTCTTGAGTATTATTGCCATCAACCGACTGGAAGAAAGCTGCTACACCTTCACGCTCACGTGACTTACGATTAACACGTGTTTTATATTTACGAATTTGACGCTCTAGCTTGTCGACGATTAAATCCACAGCTGCGTACATATCATTGTGACGCTCCTCTGCGCGAAGTGTCAAATTCTTCATTGGAATTGTAATTTCCACTTTTGTTTGTTTATCACTATACACTTTCAAGTTAACATTAGCTGTAGCGTTTACACCTTCTGTAAAGTAACGCTCCAGTTTCTCAACTTTCTTTTCAACGTACTCTCTGATCGCCGGAGTTACCTCGACGTTTTCACCGCGAATATTGAAGTCTAACATATGAACTCCTCCTTTGTTTAAACCCTCATTACCTTACTTCTTCATAGTACCCTTAATATCCTTTATAAAACTTAAGAAATATGCAGAATTGTAAAGAAACTTCTGATTCATGTTAATTTATTCTGTTTCCTTCACTTTACGGGCATGATGTTTTAATTCTTCGGTGATCAGCGCATCCATTTTTTGCTCTTCATCAAACTCGAATCCATACTCAAAGCCATATTCTGTTTCCTTCTTCCAAGCCACATTACCTAAAATTTCAAAAGGATGCTGATGGATTGTAAACTCTAATTGCAGTGCAAAAATTTCTAAACGAACAGGCAGATCCAGATGCGTCACGAACTTCACTCCGCCTGTGCTAATATCTAAAATTTCACAATTTCCTTCATTAGACATGCTTCTCTCTTCATTATTTAGTTGAATGCGGAATGTGGCCGGTATGTATGGATTGAATGTGTACCGAAAGTAGTCATGGCGATTATAACGCATAGGATTAGTCCTTTCTTTTGAATACGTATATGTAAAAAAACCGAAAGAGATTCCTCTCTTCCGGTTATCAGTGCTTCGAATCGAAATAGGCACCGTCTGGGGACATCTTACCATATGGATTTACATAGCTATTCATGTTTTCTTTTTTTGCTTGGGATTGTGAAATGTCTGTGCGAATCGCATGTGTGAAGCGTTCCAGACTCGTTTGTACATCTTTCTCCAAACGAATTAATTCCTCACCAAATTCATCTTCTTCTGCTGTGAAAGGCTGGGCTATTTGTGATTGCAACAGATCACGTTCATTCAGTATCTTGTTGATTTGCTCGATGACTTCATCACGCTTTTCTTCATCTATTACCTGTACAAGCGCAATCAATCGAAGAGAACGGTCACGCCACATCGTCATGGCAGGTCGGATCATATCTCGCTCACGTTGGAGTATTGTTTCGTACGATTAATCTGGATTACTTGTTTCCACGTATCGCGGAATTCCGTAATGATTCCTGCTGCTTCTTCAAACATCGCCGGATCATTTTGGATATTGCCATCAATCAAGCGGCTGTTCACGAATTCGTACAGGACCAGCATGTTTTTGGATACGTCATAGGATGTATCCAATGTCAGCATCAATTCCGTCACAATCGCTTGTGCTTTTTGAATTGCAATATTTTTTTGCTCCAAATTACCTTTAGCCAGCTCCATCTTCCCTTGCTGAATAAATTTAAGGCATCCGTTATAAAGCATTAAAGTTAGCTCACCGGGCGTTGAAGTCGTCACCGTATTCGTTTGATATGCTGCATAAGGGTTGTTAGTAGCCATGTATGTCATTCTCCTTTTTCTAGCTAAGTTGCGTTACATGCCGCCGCCAAGTGAACTCATCAACTGAGCAGACTGTGAATTCGCACGTTGGATAGCTTGCTCCATTGCGTTAAACTGTTTCCAGTAACGACTTTCCATCATTTTTAACTTACTTTCAAAGCGCTCGATTTGTTTGTCCATGCTTTTGAGGGAGCGACCAAGGGCAAACGTGTCGTTTACCGCTGTTGAACTACCCGCTTTAACGGTAATCTTTTTTTGAGCGTCTTGTAATTCAGTTCGGTATTGTTGTGCAATTCCTCCCTTTTTAGGATCCGTATTGCTTTTACCGATTAAATCATAGATTGCGTTTGGATTTTCCGAAATTTTCGCACGAAGCGTATCTTCATTGATTGTCAATTTACCGTTGTCTAAATAATTACTCGTTGTTCCAATGCCTAAATCTTTCAGGCTAATATTGATTTTTTTTCCATCTTTATCAGTAGTGGCAACAGTGCTACTCATAATAGAACGTAAATTATTTAACATCGAAGTAAGTGCTGGATCACCTTTTAAAGTACCGCTCTTGGCTTTTTCTTCCCAAAGTTCAATTTCCTTTTCTTTCATATCGGCTTTTTGTTCATCGGAAAGCGGGTGGAAAGACTTGAATTGTTTTTCTTTAATTTTGCTGTTCAGTTTTTCGATCATTTCGTTATAGTCATTGACGAATTCTACTACTGATTTTAAGATTTGATCCGTGTCTGTAGATGAACTGAATGTCACTGGGGAATCTGTTTTTTGCTTTAGCGATATTTCAAAGCCATTTATAGTGAAAGTATTAGATGCTCGTGTTGTTTCTAGACCATTAAAGGTAAACTTTGCATTTAAACCATACGATGCTTTAGGTCCACTAGAATCAATCGTAGGAGCTGTAGCACTTGGGTCATCTGGATCTGGCGGTGTCGGAGCATTTAGCTTCAGATGCTCTATTAGGTTTGGTGCACCTGATATTTCAATCAGTCCTCTACCGCTCTCCTTAGCACTCATCGCAATTTTTCCAGTTCCAGAGTCAAAAAATGCGCTTACTCCTGATTTCTCATTAATCTTAGCTAAGAGAGACTCAATGGTATCTGTATTAAGTACTTCAATATCGACTGCTTCTTTGCCTGGTGCTGTAATTTTTAATGTAGCTTTGTCTGAAATCAGAGGGCTATTATCTGCATTCTTGAAATCTTTAAATTCTAAGGTCTTTGCCTGTGCATCTGAAATCATTTCAGTGCCATGCATCAGCACACCACTCTGTAACGTAGCCTGCGTAGCCAATCGTTCTACTTCAATTGTCCCCGAAAAGTCCGAAGTAGAGCCTTTTGCCGTAATACTAACCGCTTGATTATTGGATACGTTGACGCTTTTCTTCATATACGTACTCTGCTTCATAACCGTGTCAAACAACTTATCACTCGATTTTCTCAAGTCACGGTTGGTGGAACGATAATCGTCTAGTTGCCATTGTGTGTATTGTTTCTTTTGTGTAATTTTATCAAGAGGAATCCGATGCGCTTTCATCATGTCTCTGATAATGGATTCTGTATCGATTCCGGATGCCAATCCGCCGATTCTCATCGTGCCTCACACCTTTTTAGTTATATTTTATGATCGATTAGTAATCCAATGAAGTCTCTCATGGCTGCATGTATGTCGAGCAATTTTTTTGGCGGTATTTCACGCACTACCTCTTCTGTTTCAGGGTCCACGATCGTTACGTAATATTCATTCAGCTGTTCGTGAAATTTAAATCGTAACTGGACATTCGCACTTTCGAGGAATTTATTCATACCATCCGTTAATTCTTTCGCCTCACTCTTTGACAACTCCACTTGTAGTTCTGGTGTCATCCGTTGAGTTGGTTGACCAATGGGCTGAATACTTGGAACTTCACTTCTGTTTTCAACAGTCCCACTCGCATATGATGTTTGCACTGGTTGGGTTGCGGGGCCTTCGCCAATTCGGTTGACCATGCTGGTTCCCCCCCGTCTGTAATGAACAATCGTTACGTATAGTATCGGATTGAAATACGCGATGTTGAGCGTATCCCCTGTTTTTCTTCTATAGATTCATAGCCATTGTATTTTTACGTTGCGGATGATGTATGGAAATTCTTGCCACTTCTATTCTTATGCAAATAAATATTTACCCCCGTTATGAAAAACAGACTATTAGATTAGTCGAAAGTACTGTATGATAAGAATAATCTATAAGAGTAAAGGAGCATACATCCATGTTTCATTCCATCAAAACGAAAATGATCTTTCTTGTCCTCGTGCTAGTTGCTGGCGGGATCCTGACAATGACAGGAATTAGTAGCTGGTTAGTCAAAGAACGGACAGAGAAAAATCTAACAGAATCGAGCAGTACGTTGCTAAATGAAATGAGTGCATCGATTGAAGCGGATTTGCGGCAATACAGTAAAGGGTTAGACTTGCTGACCAATTCATCAGACTATACGAATGCGACCGCCACAAGCGGTGAGGCAGAAGTTGCGAAAGCACTTACTCACACATTGGAGACGTACCCTGACGTATCTAGTACGTATCTTAGCTTTGCGACAAAAGAAACGATGATTCGTCCTTACGTGGATTTGACAGACTTCGATCCGTCTACACGTGAATGGTATCAAAAGGCAGTGGCAGAAACGGATCGCGTACACTGGACCAAACCGTATATTGACGCAGCGACCGGTAACTTCATTATTAGTGCTTCAAAAGCCGTGATGAACGGCAATCAACTAGTTGGTGTTGTAGGCATTGATATTCAATTATCCACCATGTCAGAAGATATCTCGGCGACAGCTATCCCCCATGGCGGTTATGCATTCATTCTCGATTCGGAAGGGACAGCTATCGCCCATCCTTCACTCGTCGGGGAGAATCTCATGGATCGTGAATATGTAGCCGAAATGTACAAAAAGACAGCTGGCCACCATACATTCGAGCAAGATGATGTCAAAAAGGTGGACATGTTCACGACGATTCCAAACTTTGACTGGAAACTCGGGGTCATTTACGATCAGAAAAACATGCAATCTCTCGCAGCCGGTTTACGAAACGTCATGATCATTGCGGCTATCGTGACACTGGCGATACTGGCGATCATTCTATTCATTTTCATCAGCCGAATATTGAAGCCTATTTTCCGTTTACAAGAGACCGTGCAGCAAGTAGCGGACGGTGATTTAACGGTCAGAGCCAACATCCAATCCACGGATGAAATTGGGGAACTGGCTACAGGTTTTGATAAGATGCTTGACCACATGAACAGTTTGATTACGACCGTTACGCATTCCGCATCACATGTACTGGCGAGTTCACAAAACTTGAGTGCAGTGTCCGAAGAAACCAATGCGACAAGTGAAGAAATCGCAAGTGCTTTGGCAGAAATCACGCGAGGCGTTGTGGAGTCTGCGGACAATGCAGAAACCGTGACGACTCGTGCGGAGTTATTGAATCAGCAAATTCAAGAAGCCAATGATACAGCCAGCGAAATGGCGAGTTTGGCAACAGAAGCCGTAACATTCAACGCGGATGGGCGCGCACAGATGAGTATTTTAAGCTCTTCCTTCAATAATTGGAATGAAGACTTGCAACAAATGGGCACGATGATCGGCTCATTAGAAGATAAAGTGAAAGCGATCAGTTCCGTCATTGACGCCATCACATCGATCTCTTCCCAGACCAATTTACTTGCGTTAAACGCTAGTATTGAGGCAGCGAGAGCCGGTGAACACGGTAAAGGCTTTGCAGTCGTAGCAAACGAAGTCCGTCAATTGGCAGAGCAATCTGCAAAATCTGCGGAACAAGTACGTTCTACGATTCATGAACTGCAAAATGGCACACAACATGTCATTGAGCAAATGGACAATACGCGGAATACATTTGAACGACAAAGTACAGTCGTACAAGATACGGAAGGTATTTTCGAAAGTATTTCTAGTTTCATCGGCGATATGCAATCCCGGATTAATCAATTCACTATGGCTCTTCAAGAAATGGACGTGCATAAAAACGATGTCTCTGCGCAAATTCAAATTTTACTATCCACAACAGAAGAATCTGCAGCTGCTTGTGAAGAAGTGAGTGCCTCTTCAGATGAACAACTCCACGCAATTGGTTCTGTTGCCGAAGCGGCTGAAGCACTGACTCAGTTGAGTGAAGACCTTAGTAATGCCGTGGAACGATTCAAAATCTAACAAGATCCGCCTTTCCTTCTCTAAGGATTGGCGGATTTTTTTATAAAAGCCAAGGCACTCTGAGAATCTTTGCATAGAATAAGGGTAGTTCCACATTTGGAGGTGAAATCAATATGGGAGAATCAGTTAAAGGATCCGGATACGATGGAGGCTTCGGCTTTGCAATGATCGTTGTTCTGTTTATCTTATTGATCATTGTCGGCGCAGGATTTATGGGTTACGGTTGCTAATTACTAAAAAATTGGAGGTGGAGACATGTTTGGATTCGGTGGATATGGCTACGGTGGTGGCGGTTACGGAGGATCCGGTTGTGATACTGGTGGCTCTGGTGAATCTTACCGCTCATGCGGTAACGGATTCGCATTGATTGTTGTTCTATTTATCTTACTCATTATTGTAGGCGCCGCTTGCCTATAATATGTTAAAAAGAAACCTGTCGATTTTTCGACAGGTTTCTTCGTTTTCTTAACACAACGATGAACATATAGGAAATATAGCCGATATCAAGTTAGTCACACTAACGCATTACACATCTTAGAAGGAGCTGAACACCACATGTTACGGTCAATTAAAACAAAAATCATCTTAACCGCTATCATTTTATTCATTCTCGGCATTTCATTCATGACATGGATGACGAATGAACAAGCGAAGAAACAATCTATTGCCAATGCCATTGATTCCAGTAATGCCATCGTCAATGAAATGAGTTTTGGTATTTATCATTTTATGGACAAGTATGAAAAAGGATTGGCATTGCTCGCAACGACCGATACAGTAACTAAATTTATCGGTGAAAATGGCAAGGACGTATCCGTTAAGGAATTAGAGGAACATTTGGACAATTTCTTGTCCATGTATCCAAGTACGGATGCCGTCTATTATTCATTGACATCTAAATTTACTGTCATCAAACCGAATGGTGATTTAACGGATTATGATCCAACGACTAGAAACTGGTATAAATTAGCGCAACAACATCCAGACCAAGTGCAATGGACGGAACCGTATTTTGATGATACGACCAATCAGTTTGTCATCACTGCTTCGAAAGCCATTATGCTAGACGGCACGTTTGTCGGTGCTCTCGGACTGGATCTGGAACTAGCCGCTCTAACAGACGAAATAGCGAGTCGCGATATCGGCTATACCGGGTATCCTGTGTTGCTCGATGATCAAGGACTGGCTATCGTGCACCCTTCCAAATCAGGAACCGATGTAACAAACGAAGCGCACTACAAAAAAATGTATGATGCAGACCATGGTGTCATCCAATACACCGATGATCACGGCATCGACAAGCGCAATATCTATACGACAATTCCCGACTTTAACTGGAAAGTTGGAGCAGTTTTTGAAGAACGCAATCTGAGCGCGATGGCGCATTCATTACGCAACTCCATGCTTCTTATTGCACTCCTTACGTTGCTTCTGACATTCGTTGGTCTATTTATCGCCATCAGCCGTATGTTGAAGCCGCTCGATACGGTCAAAGAATTGATGGCTAAAGTGTCTGGCGGGGATCTGACAGTACGTTCAGATAACCAAAGTGTAGATGAAATTGGTGAACTGAGTCGTGACTTCAATCATATGGTGCAAAATATGAACACTATCATCACAGTCGTCCATACATCAGCAGACCATGTCCGTTCGAATTCCGAAAGCCTAAGTGCTGTCTCGGAAGAAACCAGTGCCGCAAGCAATGAAGTCGCCATGGCGGTCGGAGAAATTGCACAAGGTGCCGCAAAATCTGCAGAAGACGCAGAAATTGTGACAGAACGCATCGACCTTCTCAGCCAGGAAATCAATGAAATTCAAGAAAAATCGCAAGTGATGCTGGATATCGCAACACAAACTGGGATTCAAAACACCAATGGCCAACAACAAATGCATGCACTGAAGACTTCCTTTACGACTACGAGTGAAACGCTAGAAGGGATGTCCTACGACATGAATTCACTCGCAAGTAAAGTACAAGCAATCGGTAGTGTCATGGAAACGATTATGAACATTTCAAAACAAACCAACCTCTTGGCATTAAACGCAAGCATTGAAGCAGCTAGGGCCGGCGAGCACGGAAAAGGATTCGCAGTCGTAGCAGAAGAAGTCCGCACACTGGCTGAACAATCCGCACGTGCCACAGACGATGTCAAAGTAACAATAGAAGAATTACAAAAAGAATCACATATCGTATCTGAACAAATGCAACAAACCATCCACACATTCCGCGACCAAGGCGTAGTCGTCGAAGATACGGAAAATACGTTTGAAGAACTGTCTTCACTCATGGATACGATGCAAGAATCTATCCATATTGTATCCAATGAAATTCGCTTGATCGCTACGCACAAAGACGACGTGTCTTTAACCGTGGAAACCATGTCCGCCACATCACAAGAAACCGCAGCGGCCTGCGAAGAAGTCAGCGCGTCCTCAGAAGAACAACTTCGCGCCATCCAGTCGGTGACAGAAGCTGCCGAAACATTGACTGAACTCAGCGAGCAGCTAACAGAAGTCATTGCACAATTTAAAATGTAAATGATTTTAGAGAAGATCCCTGGTATGTGGGATCTTCTTTTTTTCGTGTGAGTGCTCTGTTAAACGTGGTATCTGATCATACACAACGCGCGAGCGCTCTATCAAACGGGGTACGCGCTCATACTCTACGCGTGGGCGCTCTATTAAACGTGGTATCCGATCATACACAATGCGCGGGCGCTCTATCAAACGGGGTATCCGATCATACACAATGCGCGGGCGCTCTATTAAACGGGGTATCCGATCATACACAATGCGCGGGCGCTCTATCAAACGTGGTACGCGCTCATACTCTACGCGCGAGCGCTCTATTAAACGTGGTATCCGATCATACACAACGCGTGAGCGCTCTATCAAACGGGGTATCCGATCATACCCAATGCGCGGGCGCTCTATTAAACGTGGTATCCGATCATACCCTAAGCGTGAGCGCTCTATCAAACACCGCGTCCAATCATACTCAGCGCGTTCGCTTTATCAAACATGGCATTCGATCATACGCAATGCGCGGGCTCTCTATCAAACATGGTATCCGATCATACACAATGCGCGGGCGCTCTATCAAACATGGTATCCGATCATACACAATGCGCGGGCGCTCTATCAAACGGGGTATCCGATCATACACAATGCGCGGGCGCTCTATTAAACGTGGTATCCGATCATACACAACGCGCGAGCGCTCTATCAAACACCGCGTCCAATCATACACAAAGCGCGAACGCTCTATCAACCATGGTATCCGATCATACACAATGCGCGAACGTTCTATCAAACGGGGTATCCGATCATACCCAACGCGCAAACGCTCTATCCAACACCGGATCCGCTCATACACAACGTCCAAACGCTCTATCAACCCCCAAATCCAATCCTTCCACTATTATCCAAAAATAACCAAATCTATTCAACTTCATTCAATAAAAGCATTTGCTTTCCCCTAACCAAAGCATACGCTTCACCCCAGACATAACTACAACATGACGATTCGATATCCCCTTCAAAACTTCCTATTATATAAATACCCAGGGAATCCAATGTGTCGTGCACGGCCTGAAGAGGTCGCTTTTATGGAAAATAGTCCGAATGAAAACTTTGAACAACTAATGGAACAATACGAACCTATGATTTCAGCCGTCATCAGAAAACTAAACATTTACCGGGATTTCGACAACTTCCGTCAAACCGGACGCATCGCACTGTTTCATGCGTGGACACGCTTTGATGAAACGAAAGGAAATTTCACGCCCTTCGCCTATCGTTCCATCTATGGCGCCATGCTCGACGACCTAAAAAAGGAAAGCCGATTCAGCGAAGTCAACACATCAGTCGAAACCGAAACTTTAGAACACTTAACACAACACCACTTCACCGAAGATCCTGACAACGAACTACATGAAATCATTACCGCACTCCCGACAAGCGAGCGCGAACTTCTCATCCATCTTTACGTAGAAAACAAAACCCAAGCTGAATGCGCCATTCACTTCAGCATTTCAGTTTCCGGAATCAAAAAACGTCGGGAAAAACTACTAAAGAAATTAAAAGACCAACTAACTACTAAAAGAAATATTGACGTATAAACAAAAGCAAGAGCACCCTATGCGGGTAGCTCTTGCTTTTGTTTGCTCTATTGATCGTGCTTTTGTCACTTTTTATGTTAATTGACGATTCCAGTTCAACTTAAGTGAAAGGCGGCACCTCACCCTACGTCAGCCCTTCCACTTCCGAAACCCACGGCGTTGCGCAAAACGCGCACAAGACGAACAAACTTTTATCTTCTTATCATTCGGCAAATAATATCCCTGATAGACAGACGTTCGTTTCTTGCAATATTCACACTTCGGCTTAAAGAAATCAAACAACATACTCTTCCCTCCTGACCGCTCATGAATAGAGTCCCTAACCAAACGATTCATTATTACACTGATTATACCACCCCGCCTACCAAAACAGTGAACATTTCACAAAACCATTCGACAAAAAAAGCGCCCCTCCCATGAGGAACGCTATGTATAACTTTATTTACTCGTCCGTGATCTCATAATTCCCGCGCTTGTGATTCTTTCGGATCAAATACGTTTTGTACCCCTTCTTCTCACCGAGCGCCATTTGCGTGAACCTGGCCGTCAATCCATTCTTTAACATGCATGTCCGCTGGTATCTTTTCTGGAACACTGAAAAACTACAGTTCACAGTGAACACATTGCCATCACGGAATATCACTTTTGTATGTTCTTTATCGAACGGTAAGAACGTCAATATGTGTGACAATGAAAACCACACGCATTCAGTACTTGAAGGCGAATTACTTGGAAACCAATACATATCCAATCGCTCATTGACCATCACAGGTGTCATATGTATTCTGCCCATCAACGCCTTACCACCATCGATTCCGCCACGCAAACTCGTCCCGTAAAACTGCATACTCAAGTCCACTACCTCAGTTGGACTTTGATCCACCCGTACAAAATCACCGCTTTTTAGTAACACCGCACATAACTTTCCCTCATCGTCATAATACGGATATACCATACTCGTCCCTGGTGAAATCACTGACTTTGTTTCTTCATCCATACCCCATTATCCCCCTTTTAATAGAAACTCCTTTCGGTTAGTGGAATAAAGGGGTATACTAACGATATGTTGGTATAACCAGCTAGTAAATCCTCGAGTCTGTCTCCCATGACATGAAACACTCGAGGATTTTCTCTATCCACTACGTGACGCAATCATTTCTCACCTCCTTTCAGACGTATACGTTTACGCACTAAAAACAGACCAATAAATATAGCTTTAGTTATCGACCTGCATTCATTCATTTTTAAAGATAGTAAGCGTTTACATAGATGGTTATGCATAAAGTACCTGTCTTAAGAACAAGTATATAGTACTATAATGTTTTCGTCTACATTAATTCCCATTATTCTGATTTTATTGTTGAACTACTGTATCATTTGCCATATTGTGTATGTAAATGATGAAGTCTGTAGAAGCATTGCATATAAGTTCGGTGGAAAATAAAATATGACAGGATGGTGTATATTTTTGAATCGCTTAATCACTACTCTCCCTGAATATGTACTGAATCAAATATTAGAAAATGCATTTCAATGGTTCGTTGTAGTGGACCAAGATGCCAGAATTATCTATATGAATCAAGACTATTGTAAATTTCTTCACATGGAACAGCGAGATACTATAGGCCGCCCCGTACATGAAGTGATTGAAAACACCCGTATGCACGAAGTTCTGAAATCTGGTGAAGATCATATTGCCTCTCCTCATTATATTAAAGGAACGTATATGCTCGCGAATCGAATACCAATCAGGGTGGATGGCGATGTGGTCGGCGCATTCGGTAGCGTAGTGTTCCGGGATCTGCACGACTGGCATCATCTAAGTTCTCATGTGAAGCAGACGTTAGAGAAAATTAACATGGGGGTAATGGCACAAGAGCCGAACGCTTACCCAATGACGGATATTAAAGGATCTTCAGCAAGTATTCTTTCAATTAAAGAGACTATTCATATGATCGCCCCGAGTGACTTGCCTGTGCTTATCCAAGGTGAAAGCGGAACGGGGAAAACATTGTTCGCTCATAGTATTCACCAACTATCGAATCGTTCAGATGAGCCGTTCATTACAGTCAACTGTGCTGCCATTCCGCCCGATTTATTGGAAGCCGAACTGTTTGGACGAGGAAGTAAGAGTGATCGAAAAAGCAGAATTCAACTAGCTGACGGAGGCACCTTGTTTATAGATGATATCGGTAGCCTGCCCTTACCTGTTCAAGTGAAGCTTCTTCGATTATTAAATGACGGTGTAGTCGAATCATTGAATTCACACCAGGCAGAACCCGTAAACGTTCGGATTATCGCTTCTTCTAGTCAGCCATTAACTGAACTCATCGAAATGAATCGATTCCGAACTGATCTCTACTACCGTATACAAGCGATTACCTTGAATGTACCGCCACTGCGTGAACGGATGGAAGATTTCTCTGAGATTATCAGTTTCATATTGCATAAGACCATTAGTCAGACTGGAAAGAGAAGCTTGGAGTTTTCCAAAGAGACGTTGGACTACTTGAACTCGTACCGATGGCCAGGCAATATACGTGAACTTCAACACGTCATTCAGGCGGCTGTTTATTTAACAAGCGGTGATACGATTACACCGGATGCCCTGCCGCCACAAGTTAAACAGCGCAAAATTAACTATTCCCCTAGCTCAAGAACACTGGCTGAATCACTAGAAGAAGTGGAACGAACGATTCTTCTTGATACGTTAGCACAATTTCCGAATAAAAAAGAAGCCGCAGTTGTACTCGGAGTAAGTAAAAGTACGTTATATGAGAAATTAAAAAAATATGAGATATGACCTATTTTCCGACGAATCGGAATTCATTCCAAAATTCCGGACTAGCATCCTATTATTTTACTTCTGGAATTCCGAAAAACCGGAATTATTTTTAGTGAAAAACATGTAAACCTTGCTATTTAGCGGTTTGCATGTTTTTTTATTATCTGTTTTAATACTTGAAAGCGCTTTACTTGTAACAATTTAGACAAACTTTAAAAAATGGGGGGATACGAATGGGTATATTAGGGATGATTGGACTGATTGGTGGTTTGGCATTACTCATTGTATTAACGATGAGAGGTGTGAACATTTTAATCGCCGGACCGGTCTCCGCTTTATTTGTTGCATTATTGAGTGGCATGACATTATTTCCACAACTAGCTGGCGAAGGTGAAGAAAACTTCGTCACTAGCTATATGACAGGATTTACAAGTTTCATCATGTCGTGGTATTTAATGTTCCTACTCGGGGCCATTTTCGGTAAAGTAATGGAAGACAGTGGTGCGGCAGATGCCGTTGCGAAATGGTTCGTAGAAAAGCTAGGCATGAAGTTCGCGGTACTTGCAATTGTTATGGCTTGTGCGATTCTGACGTATGGCGGAGTGAGCTTGTTCGTCGTTGCGTTCTCTGTGTATCCCATGGCGATCTCGCTATTCAAGCAAGCAAATCTACCAAGACGTTTCATACCTGCCACACTTGGACTCGGCTCCGTCACGTTTACGATGACGTCTGCGGGATCACCTGAAATCCAGAACTGGATCCCCATTGAATTCCTTGGAACGAATGCTTATGCCGGCTGGGAAGTTAGTCTCGTAGTCGCATTGTTCATGGCCTTCTTTGGTTACTGGTGGCTTAAACGCATCATCACAAAGGCTGTAAAGAAAGGCGAACGTTTTATTGACAGAGCATCAGATCCTACATTCGATACGACGCGCGCATTGCCGAATCCTTTCCTATCTATGATTCCATTGGCAATCGTCTTGATCATTTCCTATGTATTCCATGACAAACTAGCACAATCTGCATTAATTCTCGCTTTACTAGGCGGAATCGTCTCCACGTATTTCGTAGGCAGAAAATACTCACAAAACTACGGTGCAGCTGTTTCAGCAGGTACACTCGGTGCAATGGTCGCAATCGGAAACACAGCAGCTGTCGTTGGATTCGGTGGCGTAGCAAAAGCAGTCCCTGCATTCCAAGATGCTGTCGCAGTGATGACAAATATCCCTGGCTCTCCGCTAATCGGCGCAGCTATCGCGGTATCCGTTATTGCGGGTATGACAGGATCCGCTTCAGGCGGGCAGGCAATCGCTTTACCATTACTCGCACCACATTATATGGATATGGGTGTCGATCCGGAAGCACTTCACCGTGTCGTTGCAATTTCATCCGGTGCTCTGGATTCATTGCCACATAATGGCTACGTTGTCACGACGATTCAGTCTATCGCTGGTGAAACGCATCGTGCAGCTTACGGTGCAATGGCAGCCGTTACGGTTATTGTACCTACCATCGGTGTCATCATCGCAATCGTTTTATTCTCTCTAGGATTCGGTATTTAATAGGTCAAGGAGGAAATCCATATGGTACAAGATAAAGTATTGCTCATCACGGGAGCAGCTCAAGGAATAGGATTCGAAATATCGAAAGCATTCGCAGAAGCTGGCGCTATTGTCGTGTTGACCGATTTGAATGAAGAAAAAGTAAAGGAAGCGGCTGGCGTATTGGGTGGCAGCGCAATGGGCTTAGCGTGCGACGTAACGAAAGAAGAAGATATTCAGCATGCAATCGATGAAGCGATTGCGCGCTTTGGCAGAATCGACATTTTGATTAACAACGCAGGCTTGCAGCACGTCGCAAAGCTCGAAGACTTCCCTACTGCAAGGTTTGAATTACTCGTGCAAGTGATGCTTACTGCGCCTTTCATTGCGACAAAGCTTGTATTGCCACATATGAAGCAACAGAAATTCGGTCGAATCTTAAATATGGCATCTATTAACGGACTCGTAGGATTCGCAGGCAAAGCGGCCTACAACTCTTCTAAACACGGCGTCATTGGGTTGACGAAAGTAGCCGCTCTTGAAACGGCGGCTGACGGCATTACCGTTAATGCGATTTGCCCTGGCTACGTCGATACACCACTCGTCCGCAATCAGTTTGAAGACTTAGCAGAAGTTCGAGGTGTGCCACTCGAATCGGTACTGGAAGAGATTATTTATCCCCTAGTTCCACAAAAACGTCTACTGGGTGTGGAAGAAATAGCCGATCTCGCATTGTATCTTTCAAGTGATAGTGCGAAAGGGATTACCGGCCAGGCCGTTGTGCTCGACGGTGGATATACCGTGCAGTAAGGTTTAATTCATTTGCGGATAAGTGGAGGTTAGCTTGTAGAACCGCGCTATTCATCTGTATGACCGCGCTAAAGTGTAGCCCAACCGCGCTATTAACACCGAACACCGCGCATTAACCCTTGCGAACCGCGCTATTCACTAATCAAATTGCGCCATACCGCTCCAACACCGCGCCATTCCACAAATATCCACAATCAAAAAAGTTCTCAACCGACAACTAGTCGAGTTGAGAACTTGTTTCCTTACAAAACACTAAGCTCTGAATCCTTCCTATCACTAATGAACATACAACCTGGAGAATGCGTGATCATAATAGCAGGCTTACTTTGCATAGCTACGGCTTGCGGAGTGACGCCACACGCCCAGAATACAGGGATTTCGCCTTCATTGATCGTCACCGCATCTCCAAAGTCCGGCGCGGAAATATCGTCTATTCCAATCAAGCTAGGATCACCAAGATGAATGGGTGCTCCGTGAACGTCTGGGAAACGAGTCGTAATTTGAATCGCACGAATCGCGTCCTGCGCGTTCATCGGTCGCATGCTGACTACGGTCGGGCCTTCAAAAATACCCGACTTAGTGCATGCAATAGACGTCTTATACATCGGGACATTGCGATTTTCTTCGATATGCCGTATAGGAATTCCGCCCGCAAGTAACGGTGCTTCAAACGTGAAACTACAGCCGATTAAAAAACCGACCATATCGTCTTCCCAGTACTCTGTAATATCGTTCACTTCTTCGGTCAACACACCGTCTCTATAGATGCGGTAACTCGGTAGATCACTGCGAATGTCTGCATCTTCCGCAATCTTAGCCGGACGATACGAACCAGGTTCTGTGACATCTAGAAGCGGACAAGACTTAGGATTGCGTTGGCAAAACAGTAGGAAATCAAGCGCATGCTCTTGTTTTAATATGACCAAATTCGCTTGCGTAAAGCCTGTGGCCATTCCAGACGTCTGCCCTGTAATTTTTTGCTCTCGAATCAACTTCCGAACTTCTTGCGCATTCATGGAACGATACGCTTCCATCAATCAAACCTCCTATCTATCAGTCAAAAAGTAGTGGAATCTGTTCAATCAACGTCATAACACTTAACACACCCATTATGCCAACAACAACCGCTCCGCCAATCGTGAGCCATAGTGGATGCTTGTATTCACCGACAATATCTTTCTTATACGCCGCAACGAGCAACGTACCGAGTGCTAGCGGCAGAATCAGTGCATTCAATGCCCCAACCAACAAGAGAATCGTGACGGGCTTTCCAACAAATGCGAACGTCGCAGTCGAAATGACAATGAATAAAATAATGATCCAGTTGTGATACTTTTCAATGAGTGGGTGGAAGGATCGGATGAACGAAACTGAAGTATACGCTGCACCCACAACAGACGTGATAGCTGCTACCCACATGATGACTCCGAATAATCGTAACCCAAGTTCTCCTGCTCCAAGCTGGAACACAGATGCCGGTGGATTGTCTGGATCAATCTGCAATCCTTGTGCAACGATGCCGAGTACTGCTAAGAATAATGCCACTCGAATGATTCCGGTGACTGCAATACCTGTAATGGAACTTCTCGTGACTAACGGAACAGAATCAATTCCTTTAATCCCCGCATCTAGCAAACGGTGTCCACCTGCAAACGTAATGTAGCCCCCAACTGTCCCTCCAACCAACGTGACGATCGCAAAGAAGCTAATTTCAGACGGATTAAACGTTCGAACGATAGCTTCCCCGACTGGTGGAGATGTCTTGAACGCGACGAATACGACCAAAATAATCATGATCACACCCGCAACCGCAACGACTTTGTCCATCACCTTACCCGCTTCTTTTACCACGAAGATCAAAATCGCAAAGATCGCACTGATGACCGCGCCCATAATAGGATCAATGCCAACCATCGCGTTAAGCCCTAAACCTGCACCCGCCACGTTTCCAATATTGAACGCAAGCCCCCCTGCGACAATGAGGAAAGCGAGGACGAAACCTAGACCTGGTAGCACTTTATTGGCAATTTCTTGTCCACGTAAGCCGGACACCGCGATAACTCTCCAAATATTCATTTGAGCAAAGACATCTAAAATTAATGAAATTAAAATAACGAAACCGAAACTTGCCGCAAGCTGCTCTGTAAATACAGTGGTCTGTGTTAAAAAACCGGGTCCGACAGACGAAGTCGCCATCAGGAAGGCGGCGCCAAGTAAGACGCCACGCGTTACCTTTTTCTGTTCCTGCTCATGAGTAAGTCCTAACTTCTCATTTTTCATAAGGAATCCTCCCTGTCAGTAATAGCGCTAATAGAGATCCCTTCACCGCTTAGCCGGTCTGTAATGTATTTCGCAAACTCCACTGCGTGCTCACCATCTCCATGAATGCAAATCGTATCTGCTCGTAGCGCGACATCAATCTGTTGCTGCGAACGTACTTTTCCTTCTTTCACCATCCTGATGACTTGCTCAGCAGACTTTTCTTGATCGGTAATCATCGCATCCTCTTGCGAACGCGAAGTGAGCATGCCGTTTGATTGATACGTACGATCAGCAAATACTTCATGCGCCGTCACAAGTCCAATCGCTTCCCCAGCTCTCGACAATTCACTATCCGCAAGCGCAAACAGTACAAGGTCTGGCGACACATCATAGACGGCCTTTGCGATCGCTTCGGCAATGCCTTGATCTCTTGACGCCATCTGATAAAGTGCGCCATGCGGCTTAACATGCTGCATCGGTTCTTGATGTACAGCTAAAAATGCTTGTAGCGCTCCAATTTGATAGACCACCATGTCATACGCCTCTTGAGGAGTAATGTTCATATCTCTTCTCCCGAATCCAACTAAATCGGGTAACCCTGGATGCGCACCGATTCGTACTCCATTATCGATCGCAAGCTGTACCGTTTCCCGCATCACGGAAGGATCTCCCGCGTGGAATCCGCACGCTATATTAGCAGACGTTACATATTTCAAAATTTCTTTTTGTTCTCCCAATGTATAGCGGCCAAAACTTTCCCCTAAATCACTATTCAAATCTACTTTTACCATATAGATGACCTCCTTTAGTTTTCACCATGAACGAATCCGCCAACAAGAAGTAAGCGTTTGCATATCGCCTAGTTCCGAAATTCGAAACTTAGGTTTTGAACTTGAAACTTAGTCTATCACAAAAATCTTTTGTTGAATAGACCATTGTCGAAATATGGTGAGTATTTTTATAAACTGAATAATACGCTTGTATTTTCTCTTTAGAAATCTATAATAGAACTACGATTCGTTTTTCAGAATAACGGTTTCGAATTTCGGAATTTGAAGGAGATGTTACGATGAGTGAGCAGAAATCTCTTGATATTAAAGCACTTGGCGATTCTGCCATTATGATAAAATTAGGCGAAGGCATCCAACCTTCCGTCCATCAGCAAGTAAAAAATCTGTCTTTCCTTTTAGATGAATATCCATTTGACGGATTCATTGAGTCGGTTCCGGCTTATAATAGCTTGGCGGTATACTACTCTCCATATTTGGTGTATCAATCAACACATGGATTTCAAATAGACGGCACGCCTTTAGAAAAAGTCATTGATTATATGAATAAACTAGCTATCCAAATGTCTGATCTTCCCGTTACAGAAGGAAGATTAGTAGAGATTCCCGTTCTGTACGGCGGAGAATTCGGTCCTGATCTACAAATCGTGGCGGAAACGCATACTATGTCGATTGAAGAAGTCATTGAGATTCATACGACACCAGAATATCTCGTGTACATGATCGGCTTCGCACCAGGATTTCCGTTTCTAGGTGGCCTCGATGAACGAATTGCGACACCACGAAAATTAACACCACGGACATCGATTCCTCCAGGCTCTGTAGGAATTGCAGGCAAACAAACAGGTGTCTATCCACTTGAAACACCTGGTGGCTGGCAGATTATCGGACGTACACCAACCGATCTATTCGTACCGGACATGTCTCCCCCCTCTTTATTGCAGTCGGGAGATAAAATAAAGTTTTATCCGATAACACAAAAAGAGTATGATGAACAAAAGAAGGTGACGACATGTCAGTAAACGTATTGAATGCCGGGCTTTTGACTACTATACAAGATATCGGGCGGACGGGTTCACAAAAATTCGGTGTGCTTGTAAGCGGTGCCATGGATAGTTATTCGATGCGAGTCGCGAACCTCCTTGTGGGCAATGAGGAACGAGAAGGCGTTTTCGAAATCACGTTATTTGGAACGATGCTACAGTTTGAAGAAGATACATTGATCGCCATTACGGGTGGAGATCTTCAAACGACGATTGACGGGATACCGGTTGCGAATTGGCGGCCTCTCATTGTCAAAAAAGGCTCCATACTGAAATTCGGCTTTGCGATTGAAGGGTGCCGTGCGTATTTGGCCATTGCCGGAGGAATTGACATACCGGTTGTGATGGGAAGTAAAAGTACATATCTAGTGGCGGGAATTGGTGGATTTAAAGGAAGAGCACTGCAGCAAAACGACCATCTTTCATTCGGGCAGTTGACGGAATCAAACGATAAAGTCTTTACACGGATTGAACAAGTTGGCACGCCAGACTGGGCTGTCCCTCATCATCCGTTAATTAGTCTGGCCTCCACACAAACTATTCGAATGATTGAAGGCACTGAATATCAGCATTTTGACGATGCCAGTAAACAACGACTGGTAAGTGAGCCGTATGTCGTCACGCCGCAATCTAATCGAATGGGCTTACGACTCGAAGGACAAGCGCTTTCGTTAACCGAGAAACTCGAACTTCTATCGGAAGGCGTGACGTTTGGAACGATTCAAATCCCCCCTAACGGCAAGCCGATTATTTTAATGGCGGACAGACAAACTGCTGGCGGCTATCCGAAAATCGGACAAGTCATCACGGCAGACTTAGGTAGTTTGTCGCAAGTGAAACCTAACGCGAAACTTCATTTCAAGCTCATCACCCAAGCAGAAGCAGAGCGTGAGCTTATCGCGAAAGAAGAACTGATTCATCAAATCAAAATCGGCATACAGCAGAAACTTCAGTAGTAAAGCAAAAAACCTTGCATTTCAGTATCACTCTACTAAAATGCAAGGTTTCATTCATCCTGTATATCCAAGCTGCCTGGAAATTTCCAAGGCAGCTTCTTTTACTTTGGGTACGAGTATCTCCAAATTCTCTTCTTGATAATTCGCTTCAATACCCGCGATACTGATCCCCGCAATGACATCACCGCTAAAATCAAAGATCGGCGCCGCCACAGCAGAAGTGAAATTCTCAAGCTCTGAATGACTAAGCGTATAGCCATTTTGTCGCGTTTCGTTAATGGACGCAAGCAGCAATTCCCGATCCGTTAATGTCCCATTCGCGAACGGTTGTAATTCCGTTTTATCCAAATACTCGGCGATATAGCGATCAGACAGGTTAGATAAAATAATTCTCGAACAAGCGCCTGCATAAAGCGGACTACTTCTACCAATCGCTGTATACAAACGGACTTTCTGATAGGTATCGATCTTCTCCACATAAATCGCCTGGTCCCCCTGGCGGACAATCAAATTAATCGCTTCCTTCACATCATTGTGAAGCTCTTCCATAATCGGATAGGCGATCTTCCGAATATCCAACCGTTTCGATACTAAACTACCGTATTTCAATAGCAATAGACCGAGACGATAATTCGAATCCGCACCCTTCTCGAGGAACTTCATTTCTTCGAGCGAAGACAACATGCGATAGACGGACGATTTCGGGATGCCCGATAGGTCGATGATTTCTTGGAATGTTAGCGCTGGGTGATCAACGAAAAGGTTAAGTATGTCTAAGGATCGGACGACTGTTTTGTTGTTTGTGCTCATGTTGGCTCCTTTCTGATTGATAATTCAGACCCATTTCTATATTTTGAATGAAAACTCGTATGGTTGATTATAGCATTGAAGTGAAATGTTGCCTAGACGGGATCGATAATGCGTTTAAAATTAAAAACTATCCTAAAAATCATCTATTAATGATTTTAAGATAGTTTCAATGGTAATAAGGATTTAGTTAAAATTCTTCATTTTGAAATAGTTTTTGTACGTTTATAGTAGGCAATAAAAAATGATTCTTTGTCGAATCATATCCACTTACCATAGATACAATATTACGAACATAAGGCATCAATATAGTTGTACCATTTAATTTGATGAATTGTTCAATCTCCTCAGTAGAATTGCTAGGAAAATCAAACATACCCTCTAATGTCACTTCAATTTCCATTTTGCTGTTCTCACGAAACTGATCAATATAACAGGATACTAACAGGTGACCCTTCTTTAGCTCTTCTATCTCTTCACTAACACCATATCCAATATTAAACTTTACACTCGTATCTTTTTTGCCGCTTTGATTTTTCTCATTTTTTATTTCATAGTTCAGCTTTTTAATGCTGAATCCTTTAAACTCCATATACTCGTTCAAATTCCCACCTCATTCATGCACTAAGTAACAAATTATTTTCAAGTTTGTTCAATACCATATTATCAAAATCAATAGTAACAGAATAATTTTCAGTTGCTGGTATATAGAAAGTCATTTCATCGAGTGTTTCTTCAGGATCTAGAGTTTCATAACTCATAGTAAGTTGAGCCAACATATCGTCATCAGAATAAAAATCGTAATGCTCAATACCTTGCTGGTCTAATCTTTCATACAAAGTATTACTCACTTTGCGAGCGAAGTCATCGTCACTAAAAATTTGATTGAAGAAATTGTGGATAATTAAGTATCGCCCCTCTTCAGGATCGAAGTAAAAGGCGATATCGGTTATTTTTGCATTTATTTGATGTATAATTTCTTTCACTGCTTTATCTACCATAGCGAATTCTATTTCTTTCATACGTATCACTCCTCTAGTTTTCTGAATGAACTGTATCCCGCATTAAATTTCTCATAGTTATCTGAAAAGGTTTTCATCTCTTTTTCATCGATACACTTTTCTAAGTAATCTGCCTGCACACGCAGTTTCTTTAATGCTCTAAAAGAACCAGTAACTTGTTTCGCTTTCATAGCATCCATACGAAGATCTTCATCTTTTGCACATTCACTGATTTTATTTGATACAAACCCTATAAGCGCTTGATGGGAAGATCCTTCGGTACTATCATATGCATATTTCCACTTTTCAGAAGCGGCATTATGCAACTTTTGAAAAACGGAATAATAAAAGCGATTAACAGCTGCATTGTATTCACCATCATCTCTAAGTGCATGTGCTAACCTAGCATTCACCTTAGACTTCTCTTTTAACCCCATTTTATCAATTCCATTTCTACGCATACCATTTCAATATCCTTTTAGGTTAAATCTATTATAGCACAGGTTTATCCTAAACTTTAGAATCGTTGCTATAAGTAATTACTTTAATGACAGAATGAACGTCACTATTCTCTAAATAGACTATTTAACGAAAAAGTATACATTTTATCAAATTAATTGTACTGACTCTTATTTAAACTTCCCAATCCTCTGCTACTATTCTACCAGTGTGTATTATAGTTTACTATTAAAAAAATACTTTTACTTACATTGCATATTAAAAGAGGTACAAATCTTATTCTATGCTTATAATCTTAAGCAGGTTGAATGTTCCACATCATACACCTGTTTACCTATTGCCTATTTCCCATGGTATACTAGTACTTATTGTTTTTAAAAAGGAGTCCCTCTATATGCCATACGATGTACTATTATTCGATCTAGACGATACTTTATTCGACTTTGCCGAAACAGAAAAACACGCACTCGGCAATACATTTAACACATTCGGACTACCAAACGGCTTGGAAGCGTACCGTGACACATACCGCGCGATCAGCTCCGTCATCTGGGACGATCTCGAGCAAGGACGCATCACACTGAAAGAATTAAAGGTAGAACGTTTCCGTCGGTTATTCACACAGCACGAACTACAAGTAGATGCTTCCCATTTCGGAGAGCTATACATCGAAAATCTAGGCTACGAATCACATTTGATTGACGGTGTGGAAGAAATGATTTCAAAGCTATCTGATTACCGGTTGGCGATCTTAACAAACGGGTTCACCCTCGCCCAACACGCTCGCATTGCCGGCTCTCCATTACGCGATACGTTCGAAGCGATTATCGCTTCTGAAGAAACTGGCTACAAAAAGCCGCAGCCTGAAATTTTTGACTATACCTTTCAGAAACTAGGTATTACAGATCCTTCACGTGTACTGATGATTGGTGATTCGTTGACTTCCGATATACAAGGTGGAATCAACGCAGGTATTGACACGTGCTGGTTCAATCCAGACCGACGCGAAAACAACATAGGAATTCAGCCGACGTATGAAATTCATTCATGGGCTGAATTCAGCTTGGGACGTAAGACAGTACTAAACAACTGATCTATAACTAATCACAGCTAAACCCTCCAACACCTTTCGTTGGAGGGTTTATTCATGTATTGAACGGAGTATTGCTATAAAAGAATTTTTGATGCCTTGCAACCGTTGAAAGACAAGGGCTTGGCATGATGAAATGTATTCCTATCCCCACTATGTTTTTATGATTATTGTTTATAGCACCAAACATCTATTTGAAAGCGCATACATATCCAACTTACATATTGCATTATATGGAAGTAATCCACCACCTACTCAATCCGTAACCGTTACTGTAAACAGTTTTCTTTCACCACATCTTCTTCCGGCACAATAATCTTATATGGAATAGGCGACGACAAGACAATAGAAGTCGTTAGCGAACCGAATGGGATGAGCCGATCGATCAACTCGCTCATTTTGGCCATGCTAGACGTAGCAGCTTTTAAGATATAATTTGTCGTTCCGGTCACACGGTGACATTCAAGGATCGAAGTTTCTCCTTTTATTTGTTCCTCAAAATCAGCGGGCTTCTTTTTCAACTCACTCACCTGGATGAAGAGTAATGTGTCCAGTCCGAGTGCTTGCAATGAGAGTCGCGCAGTGAAATCTTCTATAATACCTTTTTCCTGCAGACGC
The DNA here is from genome assembly GCF_002743065.1 of Sporosarcina sp. P16b. Classification (NCBI taxonomy): domain Bacteria; kingdom Bacillati; phylum Bacillota; class Bacilli; order Caryophanales; family Caryophanaceae; genus Sporosarcina; species Sporosarcina sp. P16b. The sequence continues at coordinate 55,234 of NZ_PDYO01000015.1, forward strand.
GCGATACGCTCTGAAACACTTGGGCGGCTAAGAGATAATTGTTTGGACAGGTCGCTGATGGTTACACGACTGTTTTCCTGCAATAGTGCCAATAATTTAATGTCCGTACTGTTCAAAAACCACACCTCTTTTCAAAATGAAGGATAAATGCATCAAAGTCATTCAAAATTGTGTCTTTTTAGTGAAATTCACTTTTTTCTGATATGTAATTAAAGTATATCCTACTCTATTATTAAGTCAAAGGGAATCTAACAGAAGAAGGAGGTACAGAATGGACCACATGTATCCCAAAAACATACGTATAAATAAATTTTTTTTGCTCACGAATGTAAGCGATTTCAAAGACTCGATATTCATCAAATGACAGCAAAAATCATAAAACTAAAGGAACGTGACGCATGCATACTAATAATCAGTGGTCTTCTAAATTAGGATTTATTTTAGCAGCGGCAGGCTCAGCTATCGGTTTAGGCGCAATATGGAAATTCCCTTATGTAGCAGGCACTAGTGGCGGTGGAGCTTTTTTATTGATCTTTTTACTTTTCACTTTTCTGATTGGACTTCCGCTCCTAATGGGTGAATTCATTATTGGACGGAGCACGCAAAAAGACGCGATTGATTCCTATAAAACCGTCGCACCGGGTACATCTTGGCACTTGATTGGAAGACTAGGAATTGTGACGTGTTTCATCCTTCTATCTTTTTACAGCGTGGTGGGCGGTTGGGTGCTCATCTACATCTGGAAAGCTGCAACTGGCAGTCTAAGCGGTCTAACGCAGACGGACTATGGAGATTTATTTGGCAACATCGTATCCAGTCCGTACACAAGTGTAGGCGCGCAGCTTCTGTTCATGGTGATGACAACATTCGTTATCGCAAAAGGCGTGACAAGCGGTATAGAAAAGGCCAGTAAATACATGATGCCCGCACTGTTCGTACTGTTTATCATCTTGACGATACGTTCATTCACTCTCGACGGAGCGATGGCGGGAGTCAGCTTCTTCCTAAAACCGAACTTCGGAAATATTACTTCTGAAACCATCTTGTTTGCGATGGGGCAATCATTCTTCGCGCTTAGTATCGGTGTTTCTGTAATGGTGACGTATAGTTCGTATTTATCTAAAAAGGAAAGTTTGCCGCAGTCTGCTATTTCGATCGTATTGATGAACTTGCTCGTAGCCATTCTAGCCGGATTGGTTATTTTCCCAGCGGTCTTTGCATTCGGTCTTGAACCGGACGCGGGTCCCACATTACTCTTTAACGTGATGCCTACCATTTTCGGGCAACTTCCGTTTGGCACATTGTTCTTTCTAGCATTCCTGATTCTGTTCCTGTTTGCTGCGCTGACTTCCGCATTTTCTATGCTAGAAATTATTGTGTCAGCCACTTCCAAAGGGGATGACAAGAAGCGGAAAAAGTACGCGTGGATGATTGGGGCGGCCATTTTTATTGTCGGCATTCCATCCGCCTTATCGTATGGTTTACTATCAGACTTTACGATTTTCGGTATGATTCTGTTCGATGCGTTCGATTATTTAGTAAGTAATATTCTCATGCCGCTCGGTGCGTTGTTAATCGCTATATTCATTCCATTAAAAATACCGAAAGAGCGGCTCTATGAGGAATTGAAAGCCGGCTCCAACATCAGCAAAAAAATCTTTTCTGGCTGGTTTTTATTAATCCGTTACCTCGCACCGGTAGCTATTCTCATTGTCTTCGCAGACGTGCTCGGACTACTAGACTTCTTGAAATAAATAGATCGATTGCTAATACTTTTTACGAGTTGACAGCAATAAAATAGAGGGGGAATTTATTTTGGTAACTTTAGAACAAACTTTACAAGACGACAAAGCAAGTGTATTGGATAAAATGGTCGAGCACGAACAAATTCTATTTTGTCATGATAAAGCAACCGGTCTTCAGGCTATCATAGCCGTCCACGATACAACCATGGGACCTGCACTTGGCGGATGCCGCATGGCGCCGTATAAAACGATGGATCTTGCATTACAGGATGTTCTCCGCCTATCTAAAGGCATGACATATAAATGCGCGGCAGCTGATGTAGACTTCGGCGGCGGTAAATCTGTCATCATCGGAGATCCGTTAAAAGATAAAACGCCTGAGAAATTCCGTGCTTTCGGACAATTCATCGAATCATTGAACGGACGCTTCTATACAGGGACAGACATGGGCACAACGCTTGAGGACTTCGTGCACGCAATGAGAGAAACAAACTACATCGTCGGCAAGCCCGTTGAATACGGTGGTGGCGGAGACTCGTCCATCCCTACTGCACTAGGCGTCTTTTATGGTATTAAAGCGACAAACCAGACGTTGTTTGGTGACGACAAAGTAGAAGGCAGAACGTACAGTATTCAAGGTCTTGGAAAAGTAGGTTACAAAGTAGCTGAACATATTATCCATGAAGGCGGAAACGTGATTGTCACAGATATTAATGAACAGGCCATTGCGGATATTCAAAAGCTCGGTGGAAGCGCTGTCAAAACGGTATCAAGCGACGAGATTTACAGCCAGCAAGCAGATATTTTCGTTCCTTGCGCATTCGGTGGCGTGATCAATGACGACACGCTGAGCGTATTGAAAGTCCGTGGAATCTCGGGCTCCGCAAACAACCAGCTCGCGGAAAGTCGCCACGGCGAACTGCTCCGTGAAAAAGGTATTCTGTACGCACCGGACTATATCGTCAATGGTGGTGGTCTGATCCAAGTGGCGGATGAACTGTACGGAACGAATCCTGCACGTGTACTCGCCAAAACGCAAAATATCTATAACTCATTACTTGAAGTATTCAATCAGGCAGAACAAGATCATATTACGACCGCCACTGCCGCGGACCATATGTGCGAAAAACGTATTGAAGATGCGAAGAACCGCAACAGCTTCTTCACGCAGTCCAACAGACCGAAATGGAATTTTCATCAGTAATAAAAATAGTTGAATGAGGTGAAAGATTCATGGAAGAACTATATCCAATTACTCAATATGTGAATGAAGAAGGGAAATTCTCGGATGATTCCATTAAAGGAGACATCTCAACCGAATTAGTTCATACATTTTACTATAATATGCTGCGGATCAGAACGTTTGACCGCAAAGCGAAGAGCCTACAGCGTCAAGGCAGACTTGGAACGTATGCCCTATTCGAAGGACAGGAAGCGGCACAAGTAGGAAGCGCTCTTTCCTTGGAAATAGATGACTGGGTGTTTCCTACCTATCGTGATCACGGCGCCCTGTTGACGTTCGGCGCGAATATGCCGAACGTGTTGCTTTACTGGAACGGGCGCACGGAAGGTAATGTGCATCCTGGCCGTAATATCTTCCCTCCAGCCGTTCCCATTGCCACACAGCTCCCCCATGCGGCAGGTGCAGCATGGGCAGATAAACGTAAAGGCAATAAACATGTTTCTATCGCCTATTTTGGTGACGGGGCGACATCTGAAGGAGACTTTCACGAAGGCATGAACTTTGCTAGCGTCTTCAAGTTACCTGTCGTGTTCTTTAACCAAAACAACGGCTATGCCATCTCGACGTCAATTGAGAAGCAAATGAACTCCAAAACCATCGCTCAGAAAAGTGTCGCGTACGGCATGCCAGGCATCCGTATTGACGGAAACGATATTTTTGCCGTGTATTTCGAGACGAAAAAAGCATTTGACAGAGCGAGAAACGGTGGCGGACCGACTTTGATTGAAGCCGTTACCCAGCGATTCGGTGCCCATACCACAGCGGACGATCCGACGAAATACCGCGATCAAAACGAAGTCGAATCTACACGCGATCAATTGGATCCCCTGCTGCGCTTAGAGCGTTTCATGAAAGAACAAAAATACTGGGACGAAAAATGGGTGCAAGAAATCACTACACAGATTCATGAGGAAATTGAAAAAGCAGTCGTGAATATGGAAAACTTCCCGAAAGCGAATGTAGAAGATTTATTCGACCATGTATTTGAAGAACTGCCATGGCCACTACAAGAGCAGAAAGAACAGTATCTACAATCAGTAAGGAGTGAGCAATAATGAATCCAGTTACTGAAAAACCAGCAGGTGAATCAACTAAAACGACACGGTCATTAACGCTTGTACAGGCGGTAACAGACGCACTCGGTACGATGCTCGCTGAAGACGACCGCGTCATGCTGCTCGGAGAAGACATCGGGAAAAACGGTGGCGTATTCCGCGCAACAGAGGGCCTTCAAGAAAAATTCGGTGAAGATCGTGTCATTGACACACCGTTAAGTGAAGCCGGCATTGTCGGTGCCTCAGTTGGGCTAGCAGTCAACGGAATGATTCCGATCGTAGAAATACAATTTCTCGGTTTTATTTATCCAGCATACGAACAAATTGCCACGCATGTGACCCGGGTAAGAATGCGGACGATGAGCAAATATACGGTGCCAATGGTCATTCGTGCGCCGTACGGGGCGGGAGTGCGCGCACCGGAAATCCACTCAGACAGTCCGGAATCCCTTTTCACACATATGCCAGGCATTAAAGTCGTCTGCCCTTCATCTCCCGCCGACGCTAAAGGGTTGCTCATCGCAGCGATTAAAGATCCAGATCCCGTATTATTCATGGAGCCGATGCGCTTATATCGCGCTTTCCGTGAAGATGTTCCGGAAGGGATGTATGAAATCGAAATTGGTAAAGGGAAAAAAGTTGCGGAAGGTGATGATGTAACCGTCATCACTTGGGGCGCCATGGTGCCAGTCGCAAAGAAAGCGGCTGAAAAAGCGAAAGCTAGAGGAATACACTGTGACGTAATTGATATGCGTACTCTGTTCCCTCTCGATAAAGACATTATCGCAGAATCTGTACAAAAAACTGGCCGCGTAGTCGTCGTACATGAAGCACATGAAACGACAGGCGTCGGAAATGATATTCTGTCTATTATTAATAATAATTCATTCCTGTATATGAAAGCACCGATTGAAAAAGTAACGGGATTTGATGTCCCCGTCCCCTTCTTCGCACTGGAAGATGATTATCTACCCACTACCAAACGTATAGATGAAGCAATCGAAAAAGTCTATACATTCTAAGGAGGTTTCCCTATTGTTAGAAGTAAAACTGCATGATATAGGAGAAGGAATGACGGAAGCCGAGATTCTTCACTACTTCGTGAAACCCGGTGACTCTGTTGTGGCAGATCAAGCCCTTGTAGAAGTACAAACAGATAAAATGGTCGCGGAATTACCGTCGCCCGCAACGGGAATTGTAAAAGAACTATTAATCGACACTGCCTCTACGGTTAATGTAGGCACGACAATCTTACTGATAGAAGTAGAAAACGGTTCCGGACGGGCCGAGGAAGCCACTGCTGCCAAGACGCCCCCGGCCGAAACAAAGAAACTCGCTGCCACAACCATCAAAGGACCCCACCGGATCATGGCAGCTCCATACACACGGAAAATTGCCAGAGAAAATGGGGTGGACATTACACGGGTCAACGGAACGGGTCCTGCAGGCCGTATTTTGGAAGTAGACGTGTACCGCTTTATGGAAGAAGGAAGCAACCACATTTCCGCGGTGTTGGAAACTGCAGCAACGAATACTTTGCAATCCACTCCGGTAATTGAAGCAACACCCGCAGTAGCGGAGACGATACCTTTCACAGGCATCCGCAAGCAAATCGCAAAGAAAATGACCCAATCACTGACGACGATTCCGCATGTTACACATTTCGAGGAAATCGATATGACGAACCTCCTTGCGCTGCGCGAAGAACTAAAAGCAGACGGCGCCTCTATTTCTGCAGTGTCATTTTTCATCAAGGCATTAGTCGTCGCATTGAAGGACTTCCCTGTTTTCAACGCGAAGCTGGATGAAGAAAACGGAGTCATCATTCTTGAAAAAGAGTATCATATCGGACTTGCTGTTGATACCACACTCGGACTGATTGTGCCCGTTTTAAAAAATGCTCACAAGAAAACGTTGCTAGAAGTCAACGCTGAAATGAAGGAACTGAATGAAAAAGCACGGCTCGGTACATTGTCAGGTAATGAAATGCGCGGCGGCACCATGACGATCACGAACGTCGGACCACTCGGAAGTACGGGTGCGACACCAATTATTAACCATCCTGAAACAGCGATCATCGCATTCCATAAAACGAAGAAATGCGCAGTGGTCACGGATGATGACGAAATAGTTATCCGATCGATGATGAATATTTCCATGTCATTTGACCACCGAGTAGCAGATGGCGCAACGGCAGTAGCCTTTACAAACCGCTTTGCAGAATTGATTGAACATCCTAAAAAGCTTTGGCTGGAGTTGATATAATTAGTAGTAGGTGAAATCATCTAAGTAGTAACGAATTACTGTACCCGGTTTCACGTTAACCGGGTTTTTTCTTGTCTGATTTCAATTACGTCAAAATAAAAACCTTTCCCGTTTGATCGGAAAAGATTTTTTGAGTTCGTCTGCACTAGTTCACCTTACTTAGCCAAGATCATTACAGAGGAAACGACGTCTCCAACTTTCTTGTCATTTTGAAAAAGACTAGCCACTACATACACCATCTTGCGTCCGAGCCGTTCTACACGAGCCTCCACTTCAACTGTCCCTAGCAACACAGGCCGGTGAAACGTCGTATGAATATCCACAGAAGCAAATGTCTGATCTTCGGCTATTTTAGAAGCAACTGCATAAGCCATCATAATATCTGCGGCGGAAGTTAAAAAACCACCCATCGACACGCCGTTTCCATTCATGAACTTCTCATCCACTGTCCAAATACCACGGGCCAGTCCATCCTCTGCTGACAGTACGTCTAGCTGCAATGTCAAATCACAATTTGGCGGCGTCACTTCCCCCTTAACCACCTTCATCAAATCCACTGTTTTCGGCTCTGCCATCAGCTCATCCACTCCTTTATCTTATTCTACTATCATGGTACAACCGCGGACAAAGCTAGGTGCGGAAAAAGGTTTCCGTACAACTACCGCGCCATCAGCTCAGTCATCTAAGATGATCTTAAGCAAGGCCACATCACACTTTGGTTAGCTGTATAACAAAAACCTAGGCTTTAGTAAGTATGCCGTTACTTATCCCCATACTCCCGATAATACCGCTCTACCCCTTCGATCAGACGCTCCGTACGCATCGCTGTATATTGTTCAAACGAAGGATCTTCGTTCTCTTTAACGAGCGACCATAACGACCAAAGAAAGTCGGTCTTTAACTTTTGCAGATCCAGCGACTCTTTCGAAGAAGCTGGCAAACCGTAATAATCAAGTAACATTTGCTCTTGCTGCTCACTTAACTCCCGTTCCAAAACAAACGCCGCCAAATCCCATTCCGGCAAATAATTCGCACTGTACTCCCAGTCAATCAACAGCACTTGCTTGGCATCATTCTGAATAAAATTACCCGTCACCGAATCCATATGACACGGCGCATACTCTTGCCGCTCCCCTTGCGTCAACTTCCGCAAACGCTCCTCCAACAACACGTACAGCGAAGGAATTTCCGTTAACGAATGTTTATACTTCTCCACCTCGTCCCAATAATTAAAACGATTCTTAAATTCCCTATTCGACGAATGAAGCGTAGCCAACACACCCGCCACTTTCTCCAAATACTCCGGCGTCACGATCAAATCCTGCGTTAAATCAGCCGTCGCATCATAATACGGAGTCATTTTAATACCGTCATCGGTAAACACCACATTGCCAACTGTCACCCCAACTTCAGCCGCAATTTGCTGGTTTGCTTTTTCATTTTGGCGGTTAATGATGTCTTCAAACTCATGTGCTGGGAAACGTAAAACGTATTTTTGTCCTTTGTGTGCGACGAGGAAGTTTAGATTGGTGAGACCGCCTAATCTTTTGATGTATGTAAGTTCTTCGATTAAAAACACTTTTTATGCACCTCGGTTTTCTGTACTATAGTATGTATTGTTCTTCTAGTAGATTTTTGATTTCAACGTACTGATTAAGTATTCGGGAAATTAATAAGATAATCCGTTAATTCAAATCAAACGTATTACCGAATATATCAATTCTTATCACCCTATATATCAAGCATCCACTTACGAATGACGACACATCTATTACGTTATTATCTTTCAACGCTCCATTTAAATCAATAGTAATACTAGACTCATTATAGTCCCATTGAAAATTGGATTGGCGAAATCTATTCACATAGACTTGCAGAATCACCGCACTCTGTGTGGATTCGCTTTGCATGTCCTCTCTCACTTGTCATATAGAGCTTTTTTTCGAAAAGGATACACACGGAAAAAAATATTTTTGAAAAAGATATGATTTCTAATTTTGTCACTCACGTATTGTATAGAGAACTGTGCGACGTCGAGATTCATCTCGACACTATTCTTATTTCTTAAGATTCTTTAAGTTCTTTAGTTATTGGCCTGGCGGTTTTAGGCAAGTGCACTTGCTCAATGTCGTCAGGTACACCTGTCGGATTTAGGCAGACCACTTGTGACTGTTGGGCAGGGTGTTGTCTCATATTGGATAGGTTAGTTCTTAATGTATTTGCGTAGAGGTTTCTTTTATATAATTGTTTGGGGACCTGGTACTGCCCACTAATATATTATTCCAAACAGGGAGGTCTGATGAGTGTATCCCACAGCAGAAATGCTAATGAAAGACATCCGCAGGCAAATCAATGACAGCCTGTATATTGTCAGAAACGTGCCCTATTCAAAGATGTCTGTGATGGCGAAGAATTTATAGATTTTTACGTTTCAATTACTTTGACAACACTGCGTGATCTAATGGTGGAGTAGGCAATGCCTATAGAAGTGGATTTTACTGATTTTGCTAACATATAGTTTTGAATAATTACCAGCTTCTTGACAGTCTGCATTGGGTACCATCAATATCATCAGTTTAGATACTGAGTTGATATTGACGGTATTTTGCGTACAACAGAAGGATCTTTTCCAATCTTCTACAGCATCAATGTTCGCATCAATTGTTAACTTACATAATATGATGTTTCAATTAGTTTATCACCATAGTGATTTAAAACAACTTCAAGAGATCCGTCGCTTAGCCTCTTTCTTTTGTAGTTTAGACCAGCATCTTTAACGTTAAATAAAAGAATACATCTATTTATTTTATTTAATCTACATCCAAAGAGCGAAATATCTAATTCATTAGTTATCTTTAAGTTTCCATTGATAGGAGGGATTATCCCACTTATCGTATTTGGCTTTACTGTCATCTTTATATACCCGCTTGATTTTGCTTTTTCCTTCTTATTGCTTAGTAACATGTCTAAAATAGTAAGCTTCTCTATGTCATTTTCTGACAACTTCTCTGGAATAGAAAACTTAACAAGAAACTTTTTTTCAATAGCACTTATTAATTTTAGAGTTTCTATTTCGTCATCTAATTCCTTGAGTGCTGCTTCATCTATCCTTACTTTAGGGATTTTTCCCTCAAATATAGTTTTGTTGTTAAAGTGAGTATTGCGGAAAGAATGAGCCACTAGTGCGGAGTTTTGAGCCACTGAATGCGGATAATAGGGCCAGTAAAAGCGGGAGCGAGAGCCACCAATCGGTTAAAGTGGTTGAAACAGCCCTAGAAATAAGGTTTC
>NZ_PDYO01000016.1:0-63327 GCF_002743065.1 Sporosarcina sp. P16b
GCATGCGATTTCAATTATACAGAAGGTGATTTAATTAGTAGGGTGGCTCTCACGTCCGCATTCACTGGCTCAATCGTCCGCACTGAGTGGCTCAAAACTCCGCAGAGGTGGCTCAATTCATATGCAATAATCATGCCCTAACCACAGGTACCATATTAGTAGACAATCTTCTTTTTTAATGACCTTTTCCAGGTCATTAATTAATCCACATAAAACGAAACAGCTATTTTTTTACTCTCCTTATTCCTGTCAGCATGGAATTTAAAGACAATTCTATAAACGCCTTTCTGCTGTATATAGGATTGCGGAAATTTCTGATCCATTTTTTTGCCGGGTTCTAATACATTTAATTTATCCTCTGTTACTGCATCATCTGCCGCAACCCAAACGTTATCTTGTAAGTATTCCAAGCTAGTTCCTAGCCCTGTGTAATCCACCGGTGTTTCCCCATCATTTCTTATAATAACAACCGGTGTCTCTCCCTGATCGTATCTCTCTTGGCTAACTGATATAGAAATGGAAATATCTCCATCTTTATAAATTGAATCAATATTATTCATTTTACTTTGATTTTCTCTCTCTTTAATGACCTTTTCTTCTGAACAAGCAGCTAAAATCATTATCATTCCTATCAAGATTAGTAAAATTTTCTTTTCCATTCTGTCCCTCCTCATACTGTTAGACGGATAAAAATTAAATAAGTTACCTATTTGTTCTATAATTTAATCCTTTTGTTGAATCGACACAATCCTGTCAATTCAAGTAATTTGCGCATGTTTTAAGCATTCTTTTGCACAACCAATTTTAAAATACAGCCCACAAATCGGGTTATTATTGTAGGGTGCAAATCCTTGTTAAAGAATCTTAGCACCCGAATGTTGATTAATTATCTATGTCACAATTTTCCATTTTCATATTTAAAGAATCATATTCCTCTTTTTGGAACAATACAGTTATCCTGGCTACTCTTTTTGAATTTGGATATAAATATAGTTGCTGATTAAACTTAACCCCAAACGGAGTAATCACTTGATAAATCAGATTCAAAATATGGAAACATTCTAAATCCACACCATCTTTTAAATGATTTTTAACGCTTATAATTACGACACCTTCAATACTTTCGAATCTAACTCTTCTAGGAGAAATATCGTTTACTTTACACAATCCTTTTATAATTTTCTTGATAACATCTGATTCCACTTCATTCCTTCCTCGTAAAACATTCTGTTCTTCCTACATAAAATGGCCCGTTAACGGTATACCGACTTTATTACAAATAGCCGAGTTTGTATAACAAGTATAACATTTCCATTTCTGAAAAGTACATTTACTATCCGTAAGGTATGAAGTAGTAAAGGTATTGTCACCCACTGGTATTATCTATTTTACTTCACTGCCTCTTATGTATTGCCTCATAATTATTTTCATAATCAATCTGTCAGAATGTTGGCTAAGATTGATTTTAAAAGAAGTGGGGAGGAAAAGGGATGTCAGATTTTAAATTAGCAAAGCACCAAGATACATTTGAGACCCAAAAACGTCACTACGACAGAAAAGTTGATATTGAAAATAAGATGGGGGAGATCCCAAGACAATATGAGGGGGATATTCGTAGGTTCAAAGAATATTGCACCGATACTAGCCAACTAATTGGAACAGAGGCGCTGCTTGATTATATATATATATATCGTTGACCATACAAAGAATAAAAAAAACGACATGGGAACGTAGACTGGCAGCTACTAGAAAATACTTAAGTGTAATTCATAGTATAGAATTCAAAGGAGAGGCTAGAGTTGCATACGAGCTTTCAGCGATGCGGAAAATGTATCGTGAAGATGAATATGCCCATTTAATTCAGGTTCGAGGAAAATCAGCCATTGATAAGAGAGAATTGATGGATACTCTTAATAAGCTACCGATAAGAGCAAAAGCAATTTGTTTAGTTAATCTTGTAACCGCTAACCGACCTAATGAAATGGTTCGTTTAAAAATATCAGACTTTGATTTAAAAAACAGATCCGTTCATGTTTATTTGAAGAAACAAAAAAGATGGCATACTAAACGGCTCACACCAGAAGTTATTATTGCAATTGAAAAATATATACGTGAATACAATCTTAAAACAGACGATTACTTTGTAGGAAGAGTATATAAGAATGAACGCTATGAGAGCACAGTTATTAGTGAAATAGGCTATTGTAAAGCTCTGAAGCGGTGGACTGGGGGACTTACCGGATACAATTTCAGAAAAAGCCAGGTGGTAGCGATGCACACAGCAGGTGCAGATTTACCAACTATCGCGCAACAAACAGGACATAAATCACTTGAAACTTTAGTTCAGCATTATCTAACGATATCCGATACAACTTTGGACAAATATTTATAGGTATATAAGAGATATAAACTTGGTTATTATAAAACTGTTGAATTCCGAAACTTTAAAGCAGTCGTTGTAAGTATATAAAAAAACCTCTTTTGCCATTTTTGGTAAAGGAGGTTTTAAGAGTTTCTTCTATTATAATGTGCTCGAAGTTTCATCTTCGAGTGCTTTCACTAATTTATAAAAACTAGTTTTCTTAACCCCAGCTTCCTGCATTGCTTGCACAGCTGTTAATTCTCTAGCTTTCCATTTTTTATAAACTTCTTTAAACTCTTCTGAAAGCAGAACCTTGGGTCTTCCAAACTGAACCCCATTTTGCAATGCCAAATCGATTCCTTCGCGCTGCCGTTTCCGGATGCGTTCTCGTTCCTCTTCAGCCATCCATGAAAGAATCTGCAGAACCAGATCTGCAATAAATGTCCCCATACTATCTTTGTATTGTGTCGTATCGAGTAACGGCATATCCATTACAACAATATCAGCTTCGATGTTCTTCGTCAGGTCATTCCATTCCTGTAGAATTTCTTCTTTGTTCCGACCAAACCGATCCAGCGAATGGATATACAATATGTCGCCTTTTCGGATAACCCGTTTAAGCAATTGATAGTTTACACGTTCAAAGTTCTTTCCGCTTTGCTTATCTAAATAAATATCGCGTTCATTAATATCTAACTTTTTCATAGCATCCAATTGCCGACCTTCATTTTGATCTTGGCTGCTGACGCGTATGTAACCAAATTTGCGTTGTTCCATAATTCACCTCGTGAAAGATTCTTTCCTTATATTATACCTGAAAATCGTTCGTATAAGTATGTGTAAATTAATGAACGTGCGCAAAGTGTTTTCGTACATTTATGAACATTATTTCCGTTGTTTTATCATCCATTTCAAACCGTTCGTTAAAGTGTACTTTTACGAACATGGTTATTTCAATTGCATTTTTATGTGAAATACAGTGGTGGGAAATACTGGGATATACAATTGATTATGCTATAATTATTTATGTGAAGTAGTAAATATGCAGTAATAGCTATCTTCCACAATCGGGCCATATTGAGTAAGACTTGTTGAATTAAATGGCAGGCTAGTTTCGATATACACTTTACTTTAAAGGAGATATAAATGAAGACAAACGATAGGGCTATATGGGAAATAATAAAGGATATTTTTACTTATATTAATTATATCTTCCTTTCAAGAGAAAGAAGACTTTCATCCAATATAAGTTTGGTGAAAGAAAAATATTGGTTTAGGAAGTTATCGGAAAGGAATCTGAATATTTACTTAGTGATAGAGGAAGATAAAGAACTTAAGGATTATCTTTCATCTAGAAAAAAGGTAAGAAAGCTGCTTAGAGATAAAAATGAACGACAGAATTTTAAAAAATGGTTAGAAACTAAAACAATTATTTAAAATGTAACCTTATCTATATTAAAAATCATAGCCGATTACCCAATGTAATCTTGTAAAGATTGGAAATCAAGTTTATGAAATGCTGTACTTATAGTAACGGGTGCAATTCTGAAATAAGGATTATACAGTTAAAGGTCCATTTAACGGAACAATATCTAAACGTTTGTTAATAGCCTGAAAACATATTGTTCATTATAAAAAAATGAAATGAACAAATTGGAGGGGAAACTCTTGTTAGGAGAACAGTTCTATAAGCGGGTAGGCAAATCACGAAATACATTTTTGATATTTGCGATTATAACCATTCTTTTCTATTCGGGAATATCATTTACCTTTGTAATCCCCGGACTGAAAGGGTTTAGTTTGTTTTCTATGGCTTTGACATTATCAATGTATTTCATTGCGGCAAATATATTTGTAGGCTTATTTAAAGATAGAATATGGTTTGTTTTTACGATTTGTATAATTTTAAACGGCCTTATAACCTTTTTACTTTCGCTATGAATTGTCTAATCGCAGCTTCTGATTCTAGTCATACCTGCAATCACCAAGTTTTCACCGAATACGCCAGATGGAAGTGATCTTTCCAACGTGCGTTCCGGGTAGCTATTATGCTCGAACGGATACACACAAACCGTCTAAGGTACACCATCATGATGAACTAGAACTCCTTGGCCATCTCCAGTGAAATTGACAGAAGATAAAAAGACCGTTTGATGAGTATGCTCTTTGGAAAAGTCAACCGTAACGAACTTCTTTGCAAAGTCCATATCTCTTGGTTTTCCTACTCTTAAGGAAGAATCACTACGATATCCATGGACTCTACCCCAGTACTATCTATATATGTATTTCTTTAAATGTATCATTATCGAATATTCTTAGTAAACGTCTCCCTAGCTAAAAATCCATCTACACTAAATTAGAAATCCAATCCAGTGAAGCGAAGTGCAAGGCGACTCATGGAAGATTAGCTTGATCAGGTGAGACGATTAAAGAACGCGCCGTGACTAGTTTCCTTAGCGTTAGACTTCTGAAACACGTCTTGCTAGAACGCAGCAAAACGGTCTAAAACTTCTTCCGATTTACACCAGTTTTCCTCCCCGAACACCTTTCCAGTCGCACCCCCAATACAATCAATGCTATAATAAACACATTCTTTATAATTATTACCTGTGCGAAGATTGATGGAGGGAACCTTACATGAAAACTGAAGCGAAACTACAAAAAGAAGCAATGAAAGTCCTAAAAGAGACAAGCCGTACATTCTATATACCAATTAAATTACTTGAACCAAACGTTAGAGAAGCCGTCGCATCTGCATACTTGTGTATGCGCGCAATCGATGAAATTGAAGACCATGAACAACTGGACGTAGATATTGTCATGGACTTACTAAACAAAGTAAGTGACATACTAGACCGCACGATTGCGACTGGCGAATCGATGGCGTCTGCACTGGACGCGTTATTCGCACCGTACCGCGATCAGTTGCCTGAAGTGACGTTGCGTTTAGCTGACTGGGTAGAGTTCTGTCCAGAAACGGCACGTACTAAAGTGCTCGAGTCGACTGCGATCATGGGTCGTGGCATGGCGAAGTGGGCAGGCAAGGATTGGGTGATTGAGACGCGTGAAGATCTTGATGATTATACGTACTATGTTGCGGGACTCGTTGGCGTTATGCTTGCGGATATTTGGCGCTGGTATGATGGCACGGAGACGGATCGTGACTTAGCCATTGGCTTTGGCCGTGGCTTGCAGTCTGTTAATATTCTTCGTAACTACAAGGAAGACGCGGTGCGTGATGTGAACTTCTTCCCGAATGATTGGAAGTTGCCGGAAATGTTTGCGTATGCTGAAGAGAATTTGGCACTCGCTGACGCGTATATTGAAGACATCCATACGAAGACCATTTTGAACTTCTGTAATATTCCGTTGGCACTCGCGCATAGTACGCTCGATGCACTTAAAGAAGGACGCGAGAAGATGTCACGTATGGAAGTCGTAGCGGTCGTGAACAAGGCGATTCAAAAGTAATTTTCGTTAATCAAATGAATGGAGGATGGCGATGCTCGATTTACTGATCATTATGTTCGAACGGGTCGGAATGATTGTGGCGGTCGCTTTCCTTCTGACTCGTTTTCGGTTTTTTCAACATATGATCCATCAAGATGTATTGGACCGTCGGCAAGAGCTGACGGCGATACTCTTTTTTGGATTGTTTGGGATTTTCGGAACGTATTTCGGTGTGGCGCTGGATATGCAGACGTTTCATTTTGAAAATATGTCATGGCAACTCACTACCGATGAGGCGATTGCGAATTCCCGTGTGATCGGGGTAGTCGTCGCAGGATTGCTTGGTGGATATCGACTTGGGATTGGCGCCGGACTTATCGCTGGGATACACCGGATGTTTTTAGGTGGATTCACGGCTTTTTCGTGCGGAATATCCACTATAATTTCAGGTGTTCTGGCAGGTTACTTCTATAAAAAGGGCAAGCCTATTCGTCCACTTGTGGCATTCACGATTGGTGCAGCTGCGGAAGCGTTGCAAATGGTGCTTATCGTTGTATTGGCAGAGCCGTTTGAGAAAGCGTTCGCATTGGTTCAAACGATTGGCGTGCCGATGATTTTGGCAAACGGTATGGGTGCCGCGTTATTCATGCTCATTGCGTATAACGTCATCAGTGATCAGGAAAAAGTGACCGCGTTGCAAGCGCAGAAAACATTGCGTATCGCGGATCAGACGCTCGGCTATTTACGGACAGGTATGCGGAAGGAAACAGCTCAAGCGGTGTGCGGTATTCTCTTAGATGAGTTGAAGCCAGGTGCTGTCGCGATGACGGATAAAACGGATATTCTCGCGTATGTCGGATCCGAAGGTACGATAATGCAAGGCCCGATCCAGACTGATATAACGCGTCAAGTGATCCAGGAAGGTCGGCTCACTGTCACGGATTCCGTCACCCATGATCATCCGAGTGGTTCTGCATCAGGAGCCATCGTCATTGCGCCACTTAAAACGCGCGGGGAAACGATTGGAACGTTGAAGTTGTTTTATCCTTCCCGTACTGCGATTACCGATGTTACGATTGAATTAATTGCTGGACTCGCTGAATTACTTAGCAATCAACTTGAAATTGCCGAAGCGGATCATGCCTACCAACTAGCGAAAGAAGCAGAAATCCAGGCGCTGCAGGCGCAAATTAGTCCGCACTTCTTGTTCAATTCGATGAATATTATCCTTTCCTTGATCCGAACGAATCCGGATGAAGCGCGTAAACTGCTGTCATCGCTGTCATTCTTCTTGCGTCAAAATCTTGAAGGTACGACGGTGAAGATGGTGACGTTACAGCAAGAACTTGCGCACGTCAAAGCGTATTTGATGATAGAAGAAGCACGTTTCATTGATAAATTGAAGATTTGTATCGACGTGGATCCGAACGTTCTGCGGGAGAAGATTCCGCCATTGACGTTGCAACCGATCGTCGAAAATGCGATGACACACGGGATTAAGGAATTGGAAGCAAATGCAATGGTCCACATTTCAATACATGAAATAGGCGATGCCATTCATATTATGGTAGAAGACAACGGTGAGGGAATTGTTCCAGAGCGGCTCGCTATACTTGGACGAGAGCAAATCCAATCCGAAAAAGGTACCGGGCTCGGCCTCTTTAATGTCAACCGACGCCTACAGATGACGTTCGATAAAAATTCAGGACTCACAATAGAAAGTACACCGAATGAAGGGACGAAGATTTCATTCCACATTCCGAAATCGGAGGTGAACGGATATGACGGAAACGATTCGCGTATTAGTCGTAGATGATGAAAGGTACGCGCGCGAAGAAATGCTGTACTTGCTTGGACGATTTGATGGAGTAAAGGTTGTCGGAGAAGCGGATTCAGGGGAGTCGGCGATTATCAAGGCGATGCAGCTACAGCCTGACGTCGTATTCCTTGATATCGAGATGCCAAAAGTGGATGGAATGGAAGTCGCCAAGACGCTAGGCGCATTGAAAAAAGTACCGCTGATCGTCTTCGCGACGGCTTATCCGCAATTCGCGGCAGAAGCGTTTCGTGTCCATGCAATGGATTATTTACTGAAGCCGTATGATGAAGAGCAATTGTGGCAGACGATTGCGCGTGTAAAAGAGTTGCTGCAGCGGACGCAACTCGACACATCACCGAAACGAATCGATCGATTGCCCGTTGAAACGGAAGGCGAAATCCACTATATCCCGATCAGCGATATTCTCTATGTCCACCGAGAAGAAAACTGGACGAAGATCGTTACGCCTACGCGTGAGTATGAAACGCGCATGACATTGAAAGATCTCGAGAACAAATTGACCTATTCATCGTTCTTCCGCATCCATAAAAGTATTCTCGTGAATCTCGTACACGTCAGTAGCTTGACGCCTTGGTTCAATGGAGCGTATCAGTTAGAAGTAGATCAGCGCCCGGAGAAATTGTCAGTTAGCCGAAATTATGTCAAAGAATTACGGCAACGCCTCGAAGGATAAAAAAATCTCGTAACATGTTAATCTCTCGGAGTGCATCTTACCTCGCGATTTTGACATGTTACGAGATTTTGTCATAGTTCGGACATCTTTCTATTATAGTTGATGTAAGCGTTATCAATACTAGGGAGGGAAAAAAGCAATGATTACATTTTTATTTTCTATCGTATTATTAATAGTTGGTTACTTTACGTATGGTAAGTATATCGTCAAAATGTTTGGCGTTAAAGAAGAACGTCCTACGCCGGCGTATACGAGCGCGGACGGAGTCGATTACGTGCCGATGAGCACAAACAAGAACTCATTGATTCAATTACTAAATATTGCAGGAGTTGGCCCGATTTTCGGACCGATTATGGGCGCGTTATATGGCCCAGTCGCATTTGTTTGGATCGTCGTCGGTGCGATTTTCGCAGGCGCTGTACATGATTATCTGACAGGTATGATTTCAATCCGAAACCGCGGTGCACACTTGCCTGAACTGGCAGGAAAATTCCTCGGCAAAGCGATGAAACATATTGTCAATGCGTTTGCGTTATTATTACTCGTCTTGGTCGGTACGGTATTCGTTTCCGCACCAGCAGGATTGCTATACAACCTCATGAATGGTTGGATGGCAATGGGAATCATCGTTGCTCTTATTTTCCTTTATTATATTTTGGCGACACTATTACCGATCGATAAAATCATCGGTCGTTTCTATCCCATCTTCGGTGCGCTACTTGTGATCAGTGCAGTCGGTATCGGCGGCATGATGGTCATCAAAGGTGTTCCGATTCCTGAATTGACATTTGCGAACTTACATCCTGATAATATTCCGATCTTCCCGTTATTATTCTTAACGATATCATGTGGAGCGCTTTCTGGTTTCCATGCGACACAGTCTCCAATTATTTCCCGGACAACGAAGAATGAAAACCAAGGTCGCAAAATTTTCTACGGCATGATGATTGCAGAAGCAATTATCGCGATGATTTGGGCAGCAGCTGGTATGGCGTTGTTTAACGGTGTGACATTGAGTGAATTGCTTGCGGCTGGTGGACCGGCAGTTATTGTTAGTGAAGTATCTGTCACGATGCTAGGTGCTATCGGTGGAACACTTGCAGTGATTGGTGTCATCATCTTACCGATCACATCAGGCGACACGGCATTCCGTAGTGCACGCATGATTGTTGCGGACTATATCAAGTATCCGCAAGCGAAAATCATGAGCCGTCTATGGATCGCGATTCCGATGTTCGCTATTTCGATTGCACTGACTCAAGTAGATTTCAACATCCTATGGCGCTACTTCTCCTGGGCGAATCAGTCTACGGCGGTCATTGCGTTATTCGTAGGCGCAATGTATCTCTTCATTGCCGGTAAGAACTACTGGGTCGCACTCATACCCGGAACATTCATGCTGATGGCTACGACGACGTATATATTGAATGCCGCCATTGGATTCGGCTTACCGATGAATGTGTCCATAATCGGAGCGACTGTCATCTCGATCTTCCTAGTGGCCTTGTTCTTCAACGCTGCGGTAAAAGCTCGAGCTGCACAAATTCCGCTAGAGGAAGATATTACAAACTGGGAATCTACCCGAACTATTTAATACGATAAACACCACCTGTTGAGCTTCGGTTCAGCAGGTTTTTTCTATGGAAATGTAACTAGTTATTCTAGTTGTGATACACTGCTTATAGAGATAAAAGCTGTTTTACACAAATGAAGACAAAAGACACAAAAGGTAGTTGTATTACATATAAAATAACTAAAGTGATTAAATGTGTAAATATACACTTTAAATGTAAAGGTGGAATAAAACATTGAATAAGCAGACGGTCATTGACTTAGTGTCACCTCGCTTGAAGTTAATCCGAACAGAAATGGAGTATACGCAAGATCAAATGGCGGAGATTATAGGCATTTCAAAGAAGACTTTAGTACAGCTAGAGAAAGGCCGCCAAGAAATTGGTTGGGCAACAGCGGTAGTAGTTTGTGCGCTATTTCGCGAGAGTGCTTTGTTGCGCTCGGTCATGGGAGAAGATCCGATTGAGTTAGCTGAAATGGCAGTGCATGAAGAGATTCATTCACGACAAACAGCCGCGAGTGCGTCGATTAATTGGTGGACGGAGATCGGACAATGGCAACAATATCAATTGCAACAGCATACCGCAGGTGGACATTATCGTATTATCGGTGCTGATCAAAGGCGTTTATTCAGTACGGGAGACCGCGAAAAAGCTTTGGCCGAATTTAAAAAATTTATGGACATGTTGTAATAGTTATATGAAAATAATGCATGAAAAACAGAATAAAACCGGCTGTACTCTTTTAGGAGTGAGCCGGTTTTTCGATGCGAAAAGAGAATTTTTGAGTAGCGGTAAAGACGCCTTTTTTGTATGTGCGCTCTTCGAATTCTACACGATCTTCTCTGTCTATGGTCAGTACAGTTGTGCAACGTGTGCCGTAGTCTTTTGATGCGATAAATATCGAAGACAGTAAGCGCTCGAGATCTTCACCTACGCCGGTATCAGGTAGTTGTTCAATCGGAAATGGTTCTGCTCGTTGCATCATGCCAAATAATCTATCCCGATCTATCGTCTCCGTTTGTTGCAAGTAATCTGCCAGCAAAGCTTTCGTTTTATCCACTTTCGGCCACGGTGTATTGAGCAAGGCGTTACTCAGTCCATGTGTGCCGTTCGGTAGATGTCGGATGGATTGCTCGATGTTTGAGTAATAAAACATTTCCTTGGCGGATCCAGCCAGTACATTACAGCCTGCATAATCTTCTCGATTTGTATGCAGTTGCTCCATGAAATCTTGTGCAGACAGACTGGATTGTAGATAGGAAGATACAATATGACCGCGTGAGAGTTTGCCGGTTTGCGGTAGCGTGAAGTCACGATAATTGGTTAGTGCAGCGACTTTCCCTTGTGTATTGATACCGAGCCACGTGCCCATTTGTTCGAGATCACGTCCTGCTAAAATATCTGGATGATCGCTCCAAAAGTTTGCTCGTGCTGTCGGACGTGCGTAAGCTTCATCTCGGTTCGCCATCATGACGAGCTGATACTTCGGATGGCTTTGCAATTGAAACGCCAGTAAACACATTATGTCACCCCGTTTGTATAGGTATGAAATGAGTGTATCATGTGCGATTTTGTTTGGCGACTGTATGAAACGTATTGCAAATGAACGAACAAACAAACAAAGTGAGATATTGTTTGTTATGCTATTGAATGCGGAAAGTGTACGGGGTATCATAGAACATAACGGACAAACGAATGATGGATTTGTTTGTTGTAGCTAAAAACGTAATAGGAGTGTGGGACATATGGAGTTTACGAAAACGTTCTGGGATGCTTCACTAACGGAATTAAAGCAAGGGTATATAGAAGATTCCACATCGTATGATTGTTTACTATGCGGTAAACAAATCGAAAAAGGTGTGATTTATCCGTACGAAAATGCGTTGTATGAAGCGGAGCGATTTATGCATGTACATATCGAACATTCGCATCAGTCAGTGTTTGCGTATTTGCTTGAACTCGATAAGAAATGGTCAGGGATTACGGATCATCAAGGTGATCTGTTGCGTTTATTCTATCAAGGGAAAAGTGATAAGGATGTCCAGGAAGAACTGGAGATTGGCAGTGCGACGACCGTCCGGCATCATCGCTTTGCGTTAAAAGAAAAAGAACGTCAGGCGAAAGTGTTTCTTGCGATGATGGAGTTATTGAAAGAACGTGAGTCGTACGCGCAGGCGTTTATCCCGCCGCATAAAGCGTCTCAATTATTTCACGATGAGTATTCAGTGGCGGAGGAAGAACAGCAAGCAATACTGCAAACATTTTTCCCTGACGGAACCGATGGCCAGTTAAAAGAGATGCCGGCGACGGAAAAACAGCGACGAATTATTGTCCAGGAAATTAGTAAGCGCTTTGACGGAGATATTTCGTACAGTAAACATGAGATGAATGATCGGCTTTCGGAAATTCATGAAGATTTCATTACACTTCGAAATTATTTAATTGAATACGGTTATTTCGGTCAGACCCGTAACGGTAGTCAGTATTGGCTGAAGTGAGCGACTTGCTCGAATCGTTTTAGGTTTAGAAATGGTGGCGGTGGGAAGACTAGGAGTAATCGCGAAAGGAGCGGAAGTACATGACTGCAAAAGGTACAGTACAGAAAATTCTGGATGAAAGTATGGTAGGAACGATGGCAACGGTGGATAACAACAAACCGTATAGCCGGTATATGACATTCATGAGTGACGGGTTGACTTTGTATACGCCTACTAATAGAAAAACGGAAAAAGTGGATGAACTTGAAGATAATCCGTACACGCATATTCTTCTTGGGTATGACGGGGAAGGATTCGGCGACGCATACGTTGAGTATTCCGGCCGTGTAACAATTTCTGATGACGAAAGCTTGAAAAAGAAAATTTGGAATGATCATATGAAAGCGTGGTTTGATGGTCCTGAAGATCCGAATTTGGTTATTTTGAAAATTGAACCTGAAGCGATTCGCTTGATGAATAAATCGGGCCAACCACCTGAAGATATTTCCCTGTAAATAATTACTATATTATAATGATATACCGAAATAGTATATCCCGAAAGTGAGAGGTCACACTCTGATTTTCGGGATATTTTCGTCTAGTCGATATATTCACCACAACTATCCATGGTACCCGCGAATTTCCATTGCTTGAACACGATAAATGGGGGTATACTACTCATAGGAACACTTGTTCTTTTGAGAGGTGAATGCCATATGAAACCATTACCGAATAGAAAAATTGCGTGTCTTGATATGCGTAGCTTCTACGCGAGCTGTGCTGCAGCCATGGAAGGACTCGACGTAATGGAAGTGCCGATTGCGATTGTCGGCAATATTGAGAGAAAAGGCGGTGTCGTACTGGCTGCCTCACCGCCACTGAAAAAACGCTTTGGAGTTACGACAGGCATGCGTCTGTATGAGGTGCCAGACGACCCAAGCATTCGTTTAATTGAACCGAAAATGCAATTTTATATCGATGTGTCGATGGAATTGACGAAATTGTTGAACCGCTATGTACCAAAAGAAGCGATCCATGTATACAGTATCGATGAAAGTTTCGTCGACTTTACGGGCACGGAAAGACTATGGGGTCCTCTTGAGACGTTGATTTTCCGCATTCAGGATGAGTTGTACCGGCAATTCGAGTTGCGTTCAGCGTGCGGAGTCGGGCCGAATATGTTGTTGTCGAAGCTCGCGCTAGATCTCGAGGCGAAAAAAACAGGGATTGCGCACTGGACGTATGAAGATGTGCCGAAGAAATTATGGCCTGTTGCCCCGCTTCGTAAAATGTGGGGAATCGGCAAGCGAGTGGAGCGAACGCTTGAAGACATGGGCATTTATTCAGTTGGTGATCTCGCGCACACACCGCTTGAGAGTTTGGAGAAGAAGTTCGGTGTGATGGGCAATCAACTCTATTATCATGCGCATGGTATCGATTATTCGGATCTTGGCTCTGTGTTGATCGACGGGCAAGTGAGTTACGGCAAAGGCCAGACGCTGTTGCGCGATTATACGAAGACTGACGAAGTATTAGCCGTCATGCTTGAGATGTGTGAAGATACCGCAATGCGTGCGCGGCTTGCGAAAAAGAAAGGGCGCACCATCACATTGTCGTTTGGTTATTCAAAGCACGTACTCGGTGGTGGATTCAATCGTCAAAAAACGTTGCCGGAAGCGACGAATGAAACGATGGCGATTTATCGCGTCTGTTTAGAGTTGTTTGAAACGTTCCATGACGGACGTCCGTTACGCCATATTTCTGTCAACTTGTCGAATCTCGAAGAAGATAGTAGCTTCCAGCTCAGTTTATTTGAACCAATGAATTGGAAGCAACAAAAAATCGGTCATGTGATGGATGAAATTCGCATGAAGTATGGATCGGCTGCTATTCTTCGCGCAGTGTCCGTTACGCCAGGTGGTACGGCGTATAGACGAAATCAATTAATCGGTGGACATTATAAATGAAAACAAGTCGAATCCAGTCGGACGATCCTGCTAGTATAGAGAGGATGTATTTCAAATACTGAAATATCCCAGTTCCGTAACTTTCGATAACCTAGAAGTTTTGCTAGAATCAAATAGCCAGCACTATAAAAAATACT
Organism: Sporosarcina sp. P16b; assembly: GCF_002743065.1. NCBI lineage: Bacteria > Bacillati > Bacillota > Bacilli > Caryophanales > Caryophanaceae > Sporosarcina > Sporosarcina sp. P16b. Next base: position 14,481 of record NZ_PDYO01000016.1, read on the forward strand.
GCAAGAGAAGTGGTGCAGAACAAAGGAGGAAAGCCAGTGAAAGTATTACTGGATTTACGCTGGTTTTTTTCTGAGAGAAAAAAACAATACAGCATAGGGATCACGGCCCTGATGATTGTCGCGTTACTGCAACTGGCACCGCCGAAAATTATCGGCTATATTGTCGATGCGGTGGCGAAAGATGAATTGACCGCGGAGATGCTGATGCGCTGGATGATTATTCTCGTGGTGACGGGCGTATTGATGTATGTCTTGCGCTATATTTGGCGCGTGATGATTTTTGGCTCATCGGTATACCTTGCACGCGTCATGAGAGAGCGTCTGTTTACGCACTTCACACGCATGTCGCCTTCATTTTATCAGCGACGACGTGTCGGAGATTTAATGGCGCATGCAACGAATGACATCAATGCGGTGCAACAAACGGCGGGATCAGGAATTCTGACACTCTTCGATTCGATTTCAACAGGTGGTTTCGTCATCTTGATGATGGCGTTTTCGATTAGTTGGAAGTTAACGCTGATCGCCCTTGTGCCGATTCCGGTGATGATTTTCCTGACGAGTTATTACGGACGATTATTACGTAATCGATTCCGTGTAGCGCAGGAAGCATTCTCCGATTTGAACGACAAAGCACAGGAGAGTATTTCAGGAATTAAAGTGCTGAAGACGTTTGGTCAGCAAAAAGAAGATGTCGAGTCGTTCACGAAACGTTCAGAACAAGTCGTCAAGGAGAATATGCGTGTTGCGAAAGTGGATGCGTTGTTTGATCCGACGATTGCGGGAGTTTTTGCGATCTCCTATATTCTATCCTTTTATTTCGGTACACGCTTTATTTTATCAGGGGAGTTGTCGATCGGGGATTTGGTGGCGTTCACTTCCTATTTAGGACTGTTAACATGGCCGATGCTAGCTATTGGTTTCCTATTCAACATTGTCGAACGGGGAAATGCATCCTACAGCCGAATTCAGGATTTACTTTCGGTTGAACCGGGAATTCAAGATCGTCCGAATGCGGTGAGTCAATTGCCGCACGGAGATATCGTCTTTGATATCGACACGTTCAAGTTCCCAGACGATAAACGGGCATCGCTGCGTAATTTACACTTTACGATCAAGCAAGGTGAAACACTTGGCGTGATCGGCAAGACCGGTGCAGGGAAAACAGCGATTCTCAAGCTATTGATGCGAGAATTCGAAGGTTATACGGGAACGATTACGTATGGAGGCATTCCGATTACGCGCTATAAGAAGGAATGTTTGCGCCAGGCAATCGGTTATGTGCCGCAAGACCATTTCTTGTTCTCGACGACACTCGGTGAAAATATTGCTTTTACGAACCCGAAAATTGATCCCGCGAAAATTGTGGCGGCTGCGAAATCCGCGCATATTCACGAAGATATTCTGACGTTTGAAAAAGGGTATGAAACGCTGGTTGGAGAACGTGGCGTATCGTTATCCGGTGGACAGCGTCAGCGTGTGTCCATTGCACGTGCGTTGCTAATGGATCCGGAGCTATTGTTGCTGGATGATTCATTGTCCGCAGTAGATGCCCGGACAGAAGAAGCGATTCTTCGTTCATTGAAAGAAGAAAGAACGGGTAAGACGACCATTATTACGTCGCACCGCTTAAGTGCCATTCAGCACGCGCATCAAATTATTGTTCTTGATGAAGGCGAAGTCGTTGAAATTGGCGATCACGATAGCTTAATGGCACAAAACGGGATGTATAAAGAAATGTATGATTTGCAACAGCTAGAGTCGATCGTAGAGCAAGGAGGCGGCGCAGATGAATAACAAACAGAAGATGTCCGCCAGAGATCAGTTCAAAACGTTCATGCGGCTAGCGAAATACGTCTTACCAATGAAAAAAAGTGCATTGATTGCGATTTTATTATTGCTGTTGACGGTGACATCGACGATTCTTGGGCCACTAGTAATCCAGCGATTCCTCGATGACTATGTCGTACCACTAAACTTCCCGGCGAAAGAAGTATGGACCATTGCACTAATTTACATCGGACTACAACTCGTCAACATTATCGGGTCATATTTCCAAACATTGCGGTTCCAGGAATTTGCACTCGCAATCATCCAGCAAATTCGGATCGATGCGTTCTCGAAAGTCCAGAAGCTTGGACTACGGTATTTCGATCAGACACCTGCTGGCGGAATCGTTTCACGTGTAACGAATGATACGGAATCCATCAAAGAAATGTTCGTCAGTGTGGCGGTTACGTTCATGCAGGCGATCTTCGGAATTGTCGGCGTCTATATTGCGCTCTTTACGCTTGACGGCAAACTCGCGCTTTATACATTGATCCTATTGCCGCTATTCCTAATTCTCGTATCGGTCTATCGCTATTACAGTGCAGACTTCTATCAAGATATTCGGGAACGGCTCAGTCAGCTGAACGCGAAAATCTCCGAGTCATTATCTGGTATGGACATGATTCAAGCGTTCCGCCAAGAGAAGCGCTTGTCTGACGAATTTATTGAAGTCAATGAAGGACATTACCGCGTCGGACTGCGAAATATTCGTTTTGATAGCTTGATGCTTGGACCATTTATCGACTTGCTGTATGCCGGATCCATCGTTGCAGTACTTAGCTATTTCGGAACGGCATCGTTTACATCGGTCGTGGATGTCGGGATTATTTATGCGTTCACTACGTTGCTAAGACGTCTATTCCAACCGATCAACCAAGTGATGCAACGTTTATCGATGTTCCAGCAAGCGATCGTATCCGCGTCGCGAGTATTCGCGCTAATCGATAATCCGGAAATTGAACCAAAGCAAACAGCAGTATCTACTCAGCATATTACAGAAGGCACGATCGAATTCCGTAATGTGACGTTCAGTTATGACGGTAAACAGGATGTGCTCAAAAATATTTCCTTTACCGCGAATGCAGGTGAAACGGTCGCACTGGTCGGTCATACAGGAAGCGGAAAGAGTTCGATTATCAATCTATTCATGCGTTTTTATGAATACGAGCGCGGCGACATTTTCATTGACGGGGTATCGCTAAAAGAGTATCCAATAGAAGAATTGCGGAAAAAAGTAGGACTCGTCTTGCAAGATCCGTTCATGTTTTACGGTGATATCGCAAGCAACATCCGTCTCCATAATGAAAAGTTGACGGATGAAGATGTGCGGGAAGCTGCAGAGTTCGTTCAAGCCGATCAATTTATTGAAGAGTTGCCAAACGGTTATGAACAGAAAGTGACAGAACGCGGTTCGACGTTATCCAGTGGACAGCGTCAATTGATCGCTTTCGCACGGACCATTGCGATGAATCCGAAAGTGCTCGTGCTCGACGAAGCAACAGCAAATATTGACACGGAAACGGAAGTGGCGATCCAGAAGAGTTTAGAGAAGATGCGCGAAGGCCGTACAACGATTGCGATTGCGCACCGTCTAAGTACGATCGCTGATGCCGAATTAATTCTCGTACTCCACCACGGCGAAATCGTCGAACGTGGGACACACGCAGAGTTGCTTGCGCAAAAGGGCTTGTACTACACGATGTATGAATTGCAAAACGGGACACAAGAGTAAGATTGCGTGATTGTCAAAAAGATTTCACAATCAAATGAAGCGTAATCGAGCCTCTTGTTTGGTACGATAGAGTGGGAATGTTGGCGCTTGCCGGCATTCTACTTGTTCTACTGTTAAAGGAGGAATTTTGTTGGGGACGGATGTTAATATTTTCTTTGCGTTTGGAGCAGGTTTCCTGAGTTTTATTTCTCCATGCGTATTACCACTATACCCGGCCTTTATATCGTATATTACCGGCATGTCACTGGATGAACTCGGAGATAAGAAAAAAGGAATGAACCGTGCTGGCATGTTGCACACGCTGTTCTTCTTACTCGGATTCTCGATCGTATTTATTATTTTAGGATTCAGTACATCCTTAATTGGATCGATCTTCTTGCAATATCAAGATTTGATTCGTCAGCTAGGCGCGATTTTCATCATCATCTTCGGACTGATGACGATTGGATTATTTAAACCAGAATTTCTAATGAAAGAGAAGAAGCTGCAATTTAAAAATCGTCCCGCAGGTTACTTCGGTACGGCGCTGATCGGTCTAGCGTTTTCCGCTGGATGGCAGCCATGTATGGGGCCGATCATCGGTGCCATCATCTATCTGGCTGCGACGAATCCGGCATCTAGTATGTTGTATATGATGCTTTATGTACTTGGTTTCGCGATTCCATTCTTCTTCTTGTCTTTCTTCATCACTCGAATTGGTTGGATCCGCAAGCACAGTATGACGATTACGAAAGTAGGCGGCTACTTGATGATTGCATTCGGTATCATACTGTTCTTTAACGGAATGGTCTATTTCACAAGTTGGCTTAGCCCAATCTTTGGCGACTTCCAAGGCTTTTAATGTAAGTGGGTAAGCAGAAAGGAGGTGTAGGATGAAAGAAATTACTTCTTTTGACGAGTGGCAGCATGTATTGAATGAGACACCGCAGTTCTTGTTGTTCGTGAAAACAAATAATTGCTCCGTCTGCGAAGGATTGTATCCGCAGGTGGCGGCACTCGAAAGCAATTATCCATTCGACTTCTACCGTGTGAACGCGGCGGAAGTTCCAGAAATAGCTGGACAGTTGTCACTCTTTACTGCACCAGTCGTCTTATTATTTAATGAACAGAAAGAGTTGACGCGTTTTGCACGAATCGTTCTAATGAATGATCTGAAAAAACGCCTCGATGAGCTCGTGCAGTGGGGGAACATAGATGCATAAGATACAAGAACTGATAGATTACGTCTTCACAAGTATTCCATCCATTTACTTGATCATCGCTTCGACGGTAGTTTTCGTCGTGATGACGACATTTGTCTATACGATGCGGGCGAAGGCGTCGAATAGGCCGATTCAGGCGAAGAAGATTATCTTACCGCCATTGTTCATGTCGTCTGGGATGTTGATGTTCTTGTTCGACGAGTTCCAAGTGCCATGGACGCAAGTGGTAGAAGCCGGTTTGGTCGGCTTGATATTTTCCACGTTTTTGATTTATACGACGAAGTTTGAGATTAAAGATGACGGGATTTATTTGAAGAAGTCAAAGGTGTTTTTACTGATCCTGTTCGGGTTATTGGTGATTCGCCTGGTCGGAAAGATCGTGCTCAGTAACACAATCGACGTCGGTGAGCTTGGCGGCATGTTTTTCATCCTCGCGTTTTCGATGATCTTGCCGTGGCGGGTCGGAATGTTAGTGAAGTATAAGATGCTTGAGAAGAGTAGGGTAGGGAAGGAGTCGTCCTTGTGACGGCTTCTTTTTTTATGCATGGAAATGAAAGTAGAAGGCTGGCATTAGTTTAGGGTAGGGATTTGCGCTCTAGGCGGACGCGTTCTGGAGGGGTCGCCTGCCGCTCCAATCCTTTGCAATGCGAGTGAGAGACATTCTTGTTGTGCATTGAAGCTATTGTTGTAATCAATCTAGTAGTTACAACTAGAATTGAACTTGAACTTCACTACGTTCAAAGATCACAATCATTCACATACTATCGCTAGTGAATGATCCACCTCATTTCACTTTCTACGTAGGATTTCCACGGAAGCTGGGGGCGACTCTGGGAGGATCAGCGCGAGTTCGAGACCCCCGCAGGTAGCGTAGCGAACGAGGAGGCTCGGGCCGCGCCCTCCAGAAAGCGTCCCCCAGCTGGAGTGGAAATCCCGTGACGTCACTCTTGCCTTTCACTGCTCGTACCGTATGAACTCAAAACCACACAAAAACAGGACGCCCCATCAATAGGGACATCCTGTTTCTATATTCACGTAAACAAATGCTCATATGGCTGAACATCAATTTCCATCTGCTTGAGTTTCTTACGCAAGAAGTTATGGTCGCGCTTTGGCGTAGCAAGAATATACCCCTTGATAATATGATCAAATTCAATAGTTTTGGCACGGTCTTCTAACGCAATCTCACCGATCTTGGCACCGATCTTCTGCTTCGCCACGTCGCGGAACAACTCCGGCACCGGCGTAACGAGTTCGTTGAGCATGCTTTTCGCCTCGTCATTCCATAAATGCAACGACTCATTGACGTAATGCTCTTCCCAATCCAGCGTCGATTTTCCGTCTTCTTTCGGCAATACTTTCAGGAACTTCCGGAACATGAAGAATCCACCGATAGCGAATAAGCCGATCATCACAATACCCCAAAATATAATAAACCACATAAATAGGTCTGGCACGGTTTTTTCACCTCTTCCATTCTACCCTTCATTATAAAAGCAATTGAGAAATATTTCACTAACAAAGTATCCTTTTCACTTTTTTCGTCTATATAGCGGATGAAAGGAGGTGATACACATGGCAGCAACACTAGAATTCAATCAGGCTACGGCGAAGATCCACTTTAATGCAGGTGTTAACGAGAAAGGTCACTTCATCCGCAAGATTAAAACGTACAAATTCATCAATGACGACGCAACACCAGCAAATATGTACACCGCTTTGACACAACTTGCTTCATTATCAAGCTACCCACTCATTCAGCTCGAGAAAGTCGTGACAGAAGATCTTCATAACTAAAATCGTACAGGAGGAGAGCGCACATGGCAAAAGTATTGGAATTAACATTTTTAACCGCGGCGAATAAGCCGGTCACATTAACGGTGGATGAACCCGATGAAGACATTACGCAAGGTCAAGTCGAAGCTGTTATGCAGCAAGTGATCCAAAGCAATATTTTCCTTATCGAAGAATCTCCACTCGCCACGATTAAAGGTGCACGAATCGTTGCACGTGATACACGAAACATCGTCAGTCGATAAGTTACAGCCGGTTTTCAGTCACGTACTGGAAGCCGGCTTTTTCATCGAATGACAGAGAGGAGGAGTGAACAATGGAGCACTGGCTACAGCTCATACAAGATGTCGGATTTCCGATTTTCGTATCGTTTTATCTACTGCATCGTTTGGAAGTGAAGCTAGAGGCGATTCATGGCGTTCTCTCAGACATCAAAAACAGATGACTTCATAGGAACTTCATGATTCCGACAAGATTTAGCCAAAATGGAGGCTGCCTTCACCTTGTATGACTGGTGAACTTTCGTTATGATAAAGTGACTATTAAAAGGTGGAGGAATCGAAAATGTATAAAAAGCTTTTGGTACCGTTAACACTTATTTTTGTGCTGATATTGAGTGCGTGTGGTGGCAGTTTTAAGCCCGATCATAAATATAAAGTGGATTCATTTAAAGCTACCAACCAACACAATGAAACCGTAACCGATGAAGACTTGAAAGGCTCTGTATGGCTAGCGCAATTTGTATTTACGAAATGTACAACCGTTTGTCCGCCAATGATGAGCAATATGGTCACGTTGCAGGAAAAATTGATTGACAATAACATCGAGGATTACCATATCGTGTCATTCAGTGTAGACCCGGATGTGGATACACCAGAAGAACTCGGGAAGTATCTCGACTTGTTTAGCGCGCCCGATGAAAGTAAATGGCAGATGCTGACAGGTTACGATATGAAGACCATTGAAAAATTAGCTGCTTCATCGTTTAAACAGTTAGTGAAGCAAATCCCGAATGATGATCAAGTCATCCATGGCGTTTCATTCGGCTTGGTGAATCAGAACAATGAAGTCGTAAAATTATATGGTGGGAACGAAGACGTGCAATATGATACAATCGTAAAAGATATGAAAGCACTCATCAAAGAAGGCAAGTAATCAACTGAAGGGATGAGGCAATGAAGAAATTAAAGAAAAAGAGGCTCAGTCGATCGGGACGAGTTATGGTCGCTTTTTTGGTTTTATTAGTACCTGTTGCTGTCACGCTCTTTACGATTTCCGCCATTCTTTGGGTGAATTTCGGAAAACACGACACAATTAAAGAAACGGCTACGGCGTTATTTCATATTCAAGACCGAAAAACTGGAGAATCCGTCCCACAGGAATTTATTCCAATCTATATCGAAGCAGCAAAAGAATACAATATTCCGTGGACATTGCTTGCAGCGCATCACCGCATTGAGACAAGGTTCTCTACAATGAAAGCCGACGTCTCACCAGTTGGTGCAGAAGGACCGATGCAGTTCATGCCATGTACGTTCGTCGGCTGGGATTATCCTGGTTGCAAGGAATTGGGCAAAGGAGATATTCCTGAACGTGATAAGATTGATCCAGCGGTGATTAAGCAATACGGTGGTTACGGTGTCGATGCAAACGGTGACGGAATAGCGGACCCATTTGATATAGAAGATGCCATCTTCAGCGCCGCCCACTATCTATCGGATAGCGGTGCCGCAGACGGGGATATACCGAAAGCTGTTTTCACTTATAATCACAGCGATCAATATGTAGAAGATGTATTGTGGTATTACAATGAGTTTGAGGAGCAACGCAAGGCAACAGAGAAGCAAGTGAAGAAATGAAACGTGGAGTCCACCGAATCTGGTGGCTCTGCGTTTTTTTTGATTGATGTAAAGTGGAAGGGAACGTTCAAGAGGCGGGCGTATAGAGCGGTTGTCACCTATCATAGAGCACTTCGCACTGACTATAGAGCGGTTACGGAACATGATAGAGCGTTGGTTTCGTATTATAGAGCGCTTTACGGTGACTATAGAGCGGTTACGCATGAACTATGAGCGTGTAGACGAATGAATAAGCAAAATTCAGTCTACAAAAAACGTGAAGCGCCTCGAATGGGCCACTTCACGTTTTGACGTTTAGTATTATGAAGCTCTGCGCATACTCTTCATAATCAAGCTAACAATGAATACAAGTACAATCGCACCGATTAACGCGGGTAAGAAATAGAAACTAGAGATCTGTGGACCCCATTCGCCTAATAGTGCACCACCAATCCATGCACCTACAATACCTGCAATGATGTTACCAATGATACCGCCGGGAATATCTCTACCTACAATAAGTCCAGCTAGCCAACCAATGATACCTCCGATAATTAAGAACCATAAAAAGCTCATGTTGCTCATCTCCTTTTCATTATGTTATGTAGCTCTTGCTTAGTATTGGTATTACCATCTTTTTAATACCTCAAACATTTTTCGATAAAAAAGTTCAGACAGGTCAAATGCCTGCTGAACTTTTGTCTGACTTTATTTCGCTATCACAGTTGCGCCCAATGTGTTTTGGAAGTGAGAGAGAGCCCAGTCGTGGCCTGCAGCGTTGAAACTTGCGACACCGCCTTCATGAACAACAATCGTGTAGCCAAGGTTGTACGCATCGACTGCAGTATGTAAGATGCAAATATCCGTGCATACACCCATAAGATGGATTTCCGTAATACCGCGTGCGCGCAATTGGATATCGAGATCTGTTCCGGCAAATGCACTGTAGCGTGTTTTATCCATCCAACTAATTTCTTGTTTATGTTCGGTATAGAGATCCTGCAGTTTCCCATAAAGATTTCTGCCTACTGTGCCTCGAATGTTGTGAGGAGGGAATAGTTTGCTTTCCGGATGGTACGGATCATTTTTTTCATGCACGTCATTAATGACGAATACTGGCAATTGGTGTTGTACATACTCCGTTGTTTGCTCCACAATATACTGCTCAAGCGCGATACCTGGATCACCGCAAGTCAATGCACCGTCCCTTGCTACAAAATCTACTGTATAATCGATAACGAGTAATGCTTTCTTCATACAAAACCTCTCCTTTTCATTATTTTCTCATAGTGGCGGCATGATGTCTAAACATATGTAAAGACACTAAAGACTTCATTACCATACATAATTTCGTAATAAAACATAAAATATTTAAAATAGTTATGTATTATTTTCTAAAAATAGATATACAGTAAATGGCATAAACGGCATTTTTACGAGAGAATGTGACGCTATTTGAGAATAGAAACGACTAATTGAGAATTCTTAATGATATTTCGATTAGTCATAAGCTTTTCTTATGTATACCTATAATTTATATGTATTTTACTATTGTTCTTTGCTATACTAAGATGGAGTAGAGGAAAGATGTGCACTTTTCGTCTTTCAGTACATAAAGGGAGGAAACATAAAATGGCAAAAAGCAACTTGCATAATAGCCGTCAGTCTTTCAAAGTAAACGACAAGACGTATAACTACTACCGTTTGAAAGCTTTAGAAGAAGCAGGACTAACAAAAGTATCAAAACTTCCTTATTCTGTAAGAGTATTACTAGAATCCGTACTTCGTCAACACGACGGATACGTGATCAAGGACGACCATGTAGAAGATTTGGCTAAATGGGGCACTGTACAAAACGCAGACGCTGAAGTTCCATTCAAACCTTCACGTGTAATTCTACAAGACTTCACAGGAGTTCCTGTTGTAGTAGACTTGGCTTCATTGCGTTCTGCAATGAACGAACTAGGTGGAGATCCAAACGAGATCAATCCTGAAATTCCAGTGGATCTAGTAATTGACCACTCTGTACAAGTAGATAGCTATGGTACGCCAGAAGCTCTACAACTAAACATGGAACTTGAATTCGAACGTAATGCTGAGCGTTACCAGTTCTTGAGCTGGGCACAAAAAGCATACGATAACTACCGTGCAGTACCACCTGCAACAGGTATCGTTCACCAAGTAAACCTTGAATATCTAGCAAACGTTGTTCACGCGGTTGAAAACGAAGATGGATCATTCGAAACATACCCGGATACATTAGTTGGAACGGACTCCCATACAACCATGATCAACGGTATCGGCGTACTTGGATGGGGTGTTGGTGGTATCGAAGCAGAAGCAGGAATGCTTGGACAACCTTCATATTTCCCGATTCCAGAAGTTATCGGTGTAAAATTAGTTGGCGATCTTCCAGACGGTACAACTGCAACGGACTTAGCGCTTAAAGTAACGCAAATCCTTCGTGCACAAGGCGTTGTAGGTAAATTCGTTGAGTTCTTCGGCCCTGGCGTTTCTAAATTGCCACTTGCTGACCGTGCGACAATCGCAAACATGGCGCCTGAATATGGTGCTACTTGTGGATTCTTCCCAGTTGACGAAGAGTCACTTAACTATATGCGCTTAACAGGCCGCGACGAAGAGCATATTGCAGTAGTTAAGCAATACTTGATCGAAAACGATATGTTCTTCACTCCTGAAAAGGAAGAGCCGACATTCACTAAAGTTGTAGAAATTAACCTTGGTGACATCGCTGCAAACCTTTCAGGTCCTAAACGTCCACAAGACTTGATTCCATTGACTGAAATGCAACAGTCGTTCAAAGACGCAGTTGTAGCTCCAGAAGGAACACAAGGCTATGGTTTAACACCAAAAGAGCTTAAGAAAAAAGGCACAATTAAGTTCGATGACGGACGTAAAGTTGAGCTGAAAACAGGTGACGTTGCGATCGCAGCTATCACTTCTTGTACAAACACATCTAACCCTTACGTTATGTTAGCGGCTGGATTGGTTGCGAAGAAGGCTGTTGAAAAAGGACTTACACCTCCTGCATACGTTAAAACTTCATTGGCACCGGGTTCAAAAGTCGTAACAGGCTACTTGAACGAATCAGGTCTAACTGATTACTTGGATCAAATCGGATTCAACACTGTAGGTTACGGATGTACTACATGTATCGGTAACTCCGGTCCATTGCTTCCGGAAATCGAAAAAACAATTGGTGACGAAGATCTTCTAGTTACATCTGTCCTATCAGGTAACCGTAACTTTGAAGGCCGCGTGCACCCATTTGTGAAAGCGAACTACTTGGCTTCACCTCCACTAGTTGTAGCATATGCACTAGCTGGAACAGTGAACATTGACTTTGCGAAAGACCCAATCGGAACAGATAAAGACGGCAACGACGTATTCTTCAAAGACATCTGGCCTTCTACACAAGAAGTTAACGATGTATTGAACGCTACAGTTACACCTGAATTGTTCCGTAAAGAATATGCTCGCGTATTCACTGAAAACGAAGCATGGAATGCAATTGAAACGACTGACGATTCACTATACGATTTCGATGAGTCTTCAACGTATATCCAAAACCCACCGTTCTTCGAAAACCTTTCGAAAGAACCAGGTGATATCGAACCGCTTAACGGCTTGCGTGTAATCGGTAAGTTCGGTGATTCTATCACGACTGACCATATTTCACCTGCAGGAGCTATCGGTTTGAATACACCTGCTGGTCTGTACTTGCGTGAAAATGGCGTAGAGCCACGTAACTTCAACTCTTACGGTTCACGTCGTGGTAACCACGAAGTCATGATGCGCGGAACGTTTGCGAACATTCGTATTCGTAACCAAATCGCAGCTGGCACTGAAGGTGGATTCACTACGTACTGGCCAAACAAAGAAGTTATGCCGATCTATGATGCAGCTATGAAGTATCAAGAAGACGGTACAGGTCTAGCTATCCTTGGTGGTAAAGACTACGGAATGGGTTCTTCACGTGACTGGGCAGCAAAAGGTACAAACTTGCTTGGCATCAAAACAGTTATCGTAGAAAGCTTCGAGCGTATTCACCGTTCTAACCTAGTGATGATGGGTGTACTTCCACTTCAATTCATCAATGGTGAAAACGTTGAATCTCTAGGTTTAACTGGTGAAGAAGAAATCTGTGTGAATATCGCTGAAGGCGTAAAACCACGTTCAATCCTTAAAGTTACAGCGAAAGCTCCAGACGGCAAGGAAACTGAATTTGAAGTACTAGCTCGTTTCGACTCTGAAGTTGAAGTGGACTACTACCGTCACGGCGGAATCCTTCAAATGGTTCTACGTAATAAATTAGCAGCAAAGTAATATAGAAATAAGTAAAGATGCTCGGCTATGCCGGGCATCTTTTTTCGCGTTTTACAGTTTGACAAGTGGGGATATTGTGAAAACCATCGCGTCGGCGCTCATTCATTCGAATAAGCGCTCATAGCTCATGTGTGTCCGCTCTATGGATACCGCCAAGCGCTCTATGATACGAGACCATCGCTCTAGCACGGTCCGTATCCGCTCACACTTAAGCTATATCCGCTCATAGCTCCACGTCTCTACCTACATTTTCCACTCCCATAATGTCTATCACAAGCAATTCACTTTCTCGTTCGCTATACTAGAACATGAGGTGATCACATGTTTACGAGTGAAAAAGAAATCGAAGTGCGATACGCAGAAACCGATCAGATGGGCGTCGTTTACCATGCCAACTACTTAATTTGGATGGAAATTGGCCGGACTACACTGATCAAAGATCTCGGATACGAATATGCACAGCTTGAGCGCGACGGCTACTTGGCGCCTGTAACCGAGCTGTCAGTGAAGTATAAGACGTCGATTACATACGGTGAGACCATTACTGTCAAAACGTGGGTCGAGTCGCACGGCAAGCTACGTACGGTCTATGGCTATGAAATCCTGCATGCAGACGGATCGATTGCCGCCACCGGTGTTTCTGAGCACGTAGTAGTGAAAAAAGAAAACTTCCGACCAGTATCCTTGCGCAAAATTCATCCGGATTGGGATGCAACATACACAAAAATTCAGCGAGGCGAAGGCTGATGGCATTTGGAATCGATCGACAGCAATTAAAGGAGTGGAAAAATGCGGTACAGCGTGAGGAAATTGCGTTTTTGACACATTATTGGTTAGATGACCGGTTTCCGACAGTCAATACTGTCACAAAAGCGGGGTGCAGTGATGTCGAAAAGCTCATAAAGTGGGGAAATACATACGGTTTACAGCCGGAATGGATCCACGCACGCGAAAAATATCCGCATTTCGATTTACTTGGGGAACGTCAAGTAGAAATTTTGAGGCAAGAAGGGCAATTACATCAATTACACCGATTAAAAAATGGTAAGCATCACTCTTTATAGCAGTGATGCTTACCATTTTTCTTGTAATTTACGCTACTTCATAGTCAAAAGATAATTCTTCCGTTGCCGAATCGGCATCAATATGCAAGTCATGTCCATCGAAGAACCAAAGATCTCGTTCTTCTATGTAATAATGCACGCCGTTCACGACGTTTTCGACTGCCAGCTCGTCTGGTTCTTCTTTTGTAATACCTATGGAAAAACCTTCATGCAATGGACTGGATCCGCCATAACGCGCAAAAAACTTGACATAATCGCCTGTAGCGACTTCCATTTCTTCTTCAAACCAATGAATGGCTTGTTCGGATAGGTGAATATTCATGCTCCATACATCCTTTCCCGTGAAAAATCTATAGCCATTTCACTTTCGGTTCAGATCCATTCTTAATCCGACTAATATTGTCACGATGGCGATAAAAAATGAAAAGGCCCATCAGTGCGACGACTAAAAATAAATACAGATCGCCACCCATAAAGTAATAAATGAGACAGTATAGTGGTCCCATGACAGACACGATGATGGATGTTAACGATACCATCTTTGTCAATTTTAACGCAATTAAAAACGTAATGACGACTAATAAGAAAATGGGCCAATTATAACCGAGTAATACTCCACCAGAAGTCGCAACGGCTTTTCCGCCTCTTAGTCCTGCAAAAATAGGGAAGATGTGTCCAAGTACGGCGACGACTCCAAGAATCAATGGATGAATCGCTGTATCGTGGAATACTGGCCATAACGGCAATAAGACAGCCGCCGTTCCTTTGAAGATGTCTAGCAGTGTGACGACGATGCCAGCTTTTTTTCCGAGTACCCGAAATGTATTCGTCGCACCCATGTTTCCACTGCCATGTTGTCTAACATCGGTTCCATAAAAAAGTTTGCCGATCCACAGAGCGGAAGGGATGGAGCCAAGCAAATAAGCTGCCAGAATGATAACGTAATTTTCCATAGTGAACCCCTTTATGCATGATAAACTATTTTATTATTAGTGTAGCAGATGCATAAGTTCTGGACAATAATAGAATTCTAGAGGAAGATGAAGAACAGCCGAAAAAAGGAATTTCCGCATAAATCGTTCGGTGTGTTGTCATGGTTTGCTCGTTGCATTCCGTACATTTCTTCTATACAATAGGTTGAGCTGAAACAAAACGTTGATTTGACAAGGTTTATCAGAAGATGTATGATTAAAATAATAGAACATTTGTTTGACGGGGGTTTCATTTTGACGAAACAGAAAATACAAAATACGTATGATGATAGTTCCATTCAAATTTTAGAAGGCTTGGAAGCGGTACGAAAAAGGCCGGGAATGTACATCGGTTCGACCGACACAAGAGGTCTGCATCACTTAGTCTACGAAATAGTGGATAACTCGGTTGATGAAGCACTAGCTGGCTTCGGTCATGAAATTGACGTCACAATCCATAAAGACGGCAGTGTCAGCGTACGAGACTACGGACGTGGTATGCCGACCGGGAAGCATGAGTCAGGGAAACCAACTGCTGAAGTAATTATGACAGTCTTGCATGCGGGCGGAAAGTTTGGGCAAGGCGGCTACAAAACGAGTGGTGGCTTACACGGTGTAGGAGCATCCGTTGTCAATGCATTGTCCGAGTGGCTAGAAGTGACGATCCATCGAGAAGGCAAGAAATTTCACCAACGCTTTGAGCATGGCGGTAAACCGACTACAACACTTGAAGAAATCGGTAAAACTCGAGAGACAGGAACCATGATCCATTTTAAACCGGATACGACGATCTTCTCGACAATTAAATATCAATATGACACACTGGCAGAAAGATTGCGTGAGTCCGCTTTTCTATTGAAAGGTTTAAAGATTACGCTAACAGAAGAAACTACAGATAAGCAAGATATCTTTCATTACGAATCAGGTATTGAAGCGTTTGTCGCCTATTTGAATGAAGAAAAAGAAGTTTTACATGACGTAGCGTATCTCGAAGGTGAAGTCGACGGCATTGAAGTCGAATTTGCGTTCCAGTTCAGCGACGGTTATGCTGAAACGATTCTTTCCTTCGTTAACAACGTCCGAACTAAAGACGGAGGGACGCACGAAACCGGTGCGAAAGCTGCGATGACACGTGTGGTGAATGAATATGCACGTAAAGCGGGTTTATTGAAAGAAAAAGATAAAAATCTCGATGGCTCGGATATCCGTGAAGGGATTGCGGCGATCGTTTCCGTACGAATCCCGGAAGAAATCTTGCAGTTTGAAGGCCAAACGAAAGGTAAACTCGGCACGAGTGAAGCACGAACGGTGACAGATGCCGTCATTTCGCAAAAAATGCTGTATTTCCTTGAAGAAAATGCGGAACTGAGCGCAAATCTTGTCCGTAAGGCAATCCGTGCACATCAAGCACGTGAAGCCGCACGAAAAGCGCGTGAAGATGCGCGTTCAGGTAAAAAACGCAAAAAATCCGATACATTGTTATCCGGTAAATTATCCCCGGCACAATCACGTAATGCTGCGAAGAATGAGTTGTATCTAGTTGAAGGTGATTCCGCTGGCGGTTCAGCAAAGCAGGGACGTGATCGTACGTTCCAAGCAATTTTGCCGCTTCGTGGTAAAGTCATCAATACCGAAAAAGCGAAACTCGAAGACATTATGAAAAATGAAGAAATCAACACGATCATCCATGCAGTCGGTGGTGGAGTAGGTGCTGATTTCCAAATCGAAGATGCTGCGTACGACAAAGTGATTATTATGACCGATGCCGATACCGATGGTGCGCACATTCAAGTGCTACTGTTGACGTTCTTCTATCGCTATATGAAGCCGTTAATTGAAGCAGGTAAAGTGTATATCGCACTGCCGCCTTTATTCAAAGTATTTAAAGGGGCCGGTAAAAATGAGAAGCTGGCTTATGCGTGGACGGATGATGATCTAGAGGAAGCTATCGAAAAAGTTGGAAAAGGCTATATGCTTCAACGCTACAAAGGTCTTGGGGAGATGAACGCGGATCAATTATGGGAAACGACGATGGATCCATCGACACGAACGTTGATTCGTGTGACGATTGAAGATGGAGCGAAATCTGAGCGTCGCGTGACCACGTTGATGGGTGATAAAGTCGAACCACGTCGTAAATGGATTGAAGAGAATGTCGATTTCGGCTTGATTGAAGAACATAATATTTTGGATAATGCATATATACATGTTGAGGGGGATACGGAATGACACAGTCAGAAACGTTTCAAGATCTGCCCTTGGAAGAAGTAATTGGTGACCGTTTTGGGCGTTATAGTAAATATATTATCCAAGACCGTGCAATTCCAGATGCACGGGACGGATTAAAGCCGGTACAACGTCGTATTTTGTATGCGATGTTCCATGAAGGCAATACACATGAAAAAGCGTTCCGTAAATCCGCAAAAACAGTCGGTAACGTAATCGGTAACTATCACCCGCACGGTGATACGTCCGTCTACGATGCGATGGTCCGTATGAGTCAATCATGGAAACTGCGTCATGAAATGATAGATATGCAAGGAAATAATGGTTCGGTCGATGGAGACTCCGCGGCCGCAATGCGTTACACCGAAGCACGACTGTCTGCTATCGCGAGTGAGATGTTGCGCGATATCCGCAAAGAAACAGTCGATTTTGCATTCAACTTTGACGATACAGAACTTGAACCAACCGTTTTACCTGGACGTTTCCCGAATTTGCTAGTGAATGGTTCTACAGGTATCTCTGCAGGGTACGCGACCGATATTCCGCCTCACGCACTGCATGAAGTGATCGATGCCGTGTTGATGCGCTTGAAAAAGCCGAATGTCAGCGTGGATGAGCTAATGACAGTCATTCCTGGGCCCGATTTCCCGACAGGTGCGATTATTCAAGGGACAGATGGAATCCGTACTGCCTATAAGACAGGTAAAGGGCGTTTCATTATCCGCGCGTTGTGGGAAATTGAGCAGTTAAAAGCAGGTAAATCTCAAATTGTCATTACGGAAATCCCCTATGACGTCAATAAAGCCAATTTAGTGAAGAAGATGGATGAACTGCGCCATGACCGTCGTTTAGACGGTATTGCGGAAATTCGTGATGAATCTGACCGTACAGGAATGCGTATCGTCGTCGAGCTGAAGAAAGAAATGGACGGCACAGCCATCATGCAGTATTTGTTGAAGCATACGGATTTACAAATCACGTACAACTTCAATATGATTGCTATTGCGGGTAGGCGTCCGATGTTAATGTCTCTCCCGATGCTTCTGGACGCGTATATTGATCATCAAAAAGAGGTCATTACACGACGTTCTACCTTCGATATCCGTAAAGCGAAAGAACGATTACATATCGTAGACGGCTTAATAAAAGCCCTATCGATCCTCGATGAAGTCATTAAGACCATTCGCGCGTCAAAAGATAAGAAAGATGCGAAGTTGAACTTGGTCAATGCCTATGAATTCACTGAAGTTCAAGCAGAAGCCATCGTTTCATTGCAATTATACCGATTGACGAATACAGACATAACAGAATTAAAACGTGAGGAACAAGAACTACGTGATTTAATCCAAGAGTTAGAAGCGGTTCTTGCAAGCGAAGCTAAATTGAAATCTGTTTTGATGAAAGAAATCAAAGCCATCCGCAAGCAATTTTCCGAACCACGCCGTTCCGTGATTGAAGAAAAAATTGAGGAACTGAGAGTGGATCTCGATATTCTGATCCCTAGCGAAGAAGTCATGGTATCCGTCACAAAAGGCGGCTATGTCAAACGTACCAGTATGCGTTCGTACTCCGCTTCGGGTGGAAAAGGTCAAGAAATGAGAGAACATGATTATAATCTAATCGAATCTGCACTGAATACACAGCATCACTTGCTGTTGTTCACATCATTCGGTAATTACATCTACCAACCAGTCCACGAGCTGCCAGAGATCCGCTGGCGTGATTTAGGGCAGCATCTATCCAGTATTTGCGGACTTGAACCAGGTGAAGAGCTGGTAGACGTGATCGCCCTTGAAAAATTTGATGAAAATAGCAGTATTTTAACTGCTTCATCCAATGGGAATGTGAAAATATCGAAACTGACTGACTTCCAAGTGCAACGTTTTAACCGTACATTCAAAGCAATGAACGTCAAAAAAGACGATCGATTGGTGGGTGCACGGGTTATAACGGGTAAAGAAGACGTATTATTGGTAAGTAAACAAGCTTATTCACTACGATTTGCCTTGTCAGAGCTCGCCATTACTGGTATACGTACAGGCGGCGTCAAGGGCATTAATCTCAAAGCCGAGGACGAGTTGGTGGCATTTGAAGTGATTACAGAGCAAGCACGTAATGTATTTGTAGCGACACAGCGTGGAACTGTAAAAAGAATGAACATTTCAGAATTCGAGACGAGCTCTAGAGCACTACGAGGTGTCACAATCATTAAAGAACTCAAATCCAATCCATATCGAGTGGTAGATATGAAGCTTGTGAAAGACGATGAAGAGTTCGTGATTCACACGTCTAAAGGTCTAAAGATAGAGGTTGAGCCGATGTCGATAAAAAATACTAATCGCCAGTCTACAGGAAGTTCTGTAGTGGACGAAGCGAAAGACGGACAGATTGTGCAAGTGGTGACGGTGAAGAAGGATAGTAAGTAAGCATAACGGGAGCGTCCTATGAAGTTACATCACTTCATGGGATGCTTTTTTGCTTTGTTTTGTATTCAACATCATAATATACATTTCACAAACCATGCATAATAACCTCGAAATTCCATAGAAAAAGCGCCCATCCCTCTCGATAGTCGAGGCCATCTTGCACAAAAGTCGGGTCTATCTAGACTAATTAGAAAATAATACATAATAAAAGTGCTTACACATCAAGCGATGGCCGTCTGTTCGTTTACTCATTTCACTCCTAATAACATTAATTATTTAACGCAAAAAAGAAAAGATAATGGAAAACCCCCTTTGCTATGATTCTACTCAAGCCAGTAAATAGATCATAAGAAAGCGTAGAGGTGAAAAGATGATGAAAATGATGAATGAAGTACTACCATCGAATATGGATCTGGATCCCTTATTCAACCCGAAAAGAGTAGCCGTACTAGGTGCTTCGGAAAACACGAATAAAATTGGTTACTTGCAATTGAAAGCGCTACTAGACGCAGGCTTTGAAGGCGAGATCTACCCCATCCATCCTACATCGAAAGAGATTGGGGAATTACCTTGTTACGCAAGCGTAGGCGATACACCTAAACCAGTCGATTTGGCTATTCTCTGTGTCGGCATTCATCAGGTGGAGAAATGTTTGATCGATTGCGGTGAAAGCGGTGTCAAGGCGGCGATTGTCTTTGCATCCGGCTACTCGGAGATCGGCGAAGAAGGAATGATTGCACAAAACCGCCTGAAAGAAATCGCTGATCAATACGATATGCGATTGATCGGCCCAAACTGTGTAGGTCTTCTCAATACAACAAATGGCTTGATGGGGACATTCTCTCCAGGACTCACGAATGTGCCGCTTGGCAAGAAACGTGAAGTGGGGTTTGTTACGCAAAGTGGCGCGTTTGGCGTGTTGACGTATATTGCGGCAGCTCAACATGGATTGACATTTAATTACTTCGTCAGTGTCGGCAATGAAGTCGATGTAAGCTTCTCTGACGTCATTGAATACATGTTGCATGACCCCAAAACAAAAGTAGCAAGCGGCTATTTGGAAGGCGAGAAAAACGCAGCGAAGTTACGGAAACTAGCGAAATTCGCACTTCAAATCAATAAACCGATCGTCATCATGAAGTCCGGACGAAGCAGCGCGGGCAGTCGTGCAGCGGCATCACATACTGGCTCATTGGCGGGTGCTGATCAAGTGTATGACGGATTCTTCAAGCAAGCGGGCATTGTGCGTGCAGACGATTACGATGACATTCTTTCATTCTCTAAATTATTCTTGGCCAATAAACTCCCGACAGGCAAAAATACCGTGATCGTCACGAGTTCAGGCGGCAGAGGAATCAACGAAGCGGATCGTTGTGAATCGTACGGATTAAACATCCATGCGCTAAGCGATAAAGTGCGAAAAGAAATTGAGAAAAACATTCCCAGTTTTGCAAGCGCTTCCAACCCGGTTGATTTAACGGCAGCCGCATCGATCACCAATCCGGAATTATATCTCGCTCCATTAAAAGTACTCGTCAAGGATCCCGATACGGACATCATCATATTTCCCGAGTTCCCTATTCACTGGGATGAAAACACACCGCTTCTTCAGGAATTCGTTGAGATCTGCAAGAACTCGGATAAGTTCGTCATGATATCGAACTTCCCGCTAAAAGGCATGTCGATTCCAAAAGGTGTCCAGTATCTCGAGGACAACGGCATTCCGTTCATTCTCGGTGATATGAATCCTATCCGCTCGTTGGCAAAATTAGTGGAGTATGCAGAGGCATACAGAAAAGCGCACAAAATCAGCGACGAGCCTACAAAAACAGAATTGGACGTATCGAACATCCGGCACCTGTTACCCGCCAATCAAACGTTGAGCGAATCACAGTCGAGCGAAATCCTCTCCGCATACGGTATCCGCACAGCGAAGCGAATCACTGCTAAAACGGCGGATGACGCAGTACAAGCTGCGAATCACATGGGGTATCCGGTCGTCATGAAAATCGATTCGCCTGATATTCCGCATAAGACGGAAGTCAACGGCATTCGGCTGAATGTCCAGAACGGGCAGGAAGTACGCCGGGCGTTCAAGGAAATCTACGGCAGCGCAAAAGAACATTGCCCAACAGCGGATCTTCACGGCATATCCGTCCAGGAAATGTTGCCTGAAGGCGTAGAAGTCATCGTTGGTGTAACGAGTGATCCGACATTCGGCCCTGTTATCATGTTTGGTCTCGGTGGTGTCTTTGTAGAAGTCTTCAAAGATGTATCTTTCCGTGCCGCACCGATCACAAGACAAGATGCTATCGATATGATGGAAAGCTTGAAGGGCTATCAAATCCTACATGGCGTACGCAATAAAAAGCCCGTCGATCAAGAAGCCATCATCGACGTGTTACTGAAAGTTTCTAGATTAATTGAAGACTACTCGGATATCATCCAGGAAATAGACATTAACCCGTTAATCGTTTACGAAGACGGCATTGTAGCGGCAGATGCATTGATCATCACCAAATGAGAGGAGGATGGAAAATGGACTTGGATAAAAGCGTTATAGGCTTAACGAGTGACGAATACGTGTTTGAAGTAGAAAGTCGGCATGTTGGCCAGTTCGCCACTGCCATCGGAGACGACAATCCACTCTATACAGACGACCAGTATGCGAAGGAGTCGGCGTACGTCGGGCTAATTGTCCCACCGACATTTCCGATTGCGATGAACGACGGCAAAGTCAAAATGCCCTTACAACTGGACCACCGCCGGATGCTACACGGTGAGCAGGAATTCCTTTACTACAAACCAATCCGCATAGGCGATCAACTACGTTGCCAGATCAAAGTACGTGATCTGTATGACAAAGAAGGAAAGAGCGGCAAGATGCAGTTCCTGAAGCTCGATACGGAAATGAAAGATCAAACAGGCGAACTCGTCTGTATTAGCCGAATGAATATCGTCTATCGCGCAGCGAAAAACTAATGGGAGGGACTTCAGATGATCAAAGATTGGGTGTTGGAAGAATGGACCGTGGATCAGAAACTGGAACCGATGGTGAAGCCACCGATTACGAAAGTGCAACTCGCACAATATGCAGGTGCTTCCGGGGATTTTAATCCGTTGCATCTGGACGATGGGTTTGCGCAGAAGATCGGAATGGATGGAGTCATAGCGCACGGCATGCTCGTCATGGGTTTCCTTGGGGAGTATGTGATGAAAATTGCTGGCAAGAAAGCACGCGTGGCAAATTTCAAGATGCGTTTCGGCAAAATGACGGTACCGGGCGATGAAATACGCTGCTCGGGTGTAGTCAATCGAACATATGAAGAAGAGGGCAAGCGATGGATCGCACTGGATTTAACGGCCGAGAAAGTATCAGGCGAAGTGGTTGGATCAGGCAGCACGATCTTACAACTGACATAAACAGACGTGAAATAGGGGGAATATAGCTATGGGAACTATTAAAGATCGCTATGCCATCGTAGGGGTAGGAGAGAGCGAACGCTCAAGAAAATCGGGAACCACGCCTCTGCACTTGGCGCTTGAAGCGGCCAACGCAGCAATCAAAGATGCGGGCTTGAAGGCGACGGACATCGACGGATTCATGAACTATAACGAAGGGGATTCCTGTACGTCCCATCAATTGGCCACCTATCTCGGTGTACGACCGAAATATGTGAAGGATATCCAGGGGGGCGGAGCGAGTACGGAAATGCTTATTGCGGATGCAGTGGCGCTCATTGAAGCAGGCCAGCTGAACACGGTATTAATCTATCGTTCGATGAACGGAAGCTCCGGGACTCGTGTAGGTCGCGGATATGATCCCGATATGCTACAAGGAGCACTCGCAGGCGGAAGCTTCGTGATTCCGTACGGATCGGCCAGCCCATCGCAATGGTTCGGCATGTATGCGACACGTCATATGCATGAGACGGGCATTACGAAAGAACATCTCGGGCATGTGTGCTTGAGCTTCTATGAACATGCGCAACGAAATCCAAAAGCATTCCTGCATGGTAAGCCGTTAACGATGGAAAACTATCTTGCTACACCGGATATTAGTTCTCCATTTAACATTCATGATTCATGCCTAGAACTCGATGAAGGAAATGCGATCATCGTAACGTCTGCTGAAAAAGCGAAAGACTGTGCGTCGAAACCGGTCTATATCATGGGAATGGCGGCAAGACAATGTCATCCGCACGCGCATTACTGGAACGATATCGACCAAGTTGCTTCTGATTACGTAGCGGAAGAGCTCTATGAAAACGCGGGTGTGACACCGGACGATATCGATGTTGCCTCCATCTATGACTGTTTTAGCTGGGTTGTTATGCGTCAGCTTGAAGCATACGGATTTGCAAAACGCGGAGAAGTGGGAGATTTTGTTGCAGAAGGTAACTTGAAGATCGGCGGTAAACTGCCAACCAATACAGCGGGCGGCATGTTATCCGAAGGGTACACACACGGAATGAACAATGCGATTGAAATCGTCAGACAGTTGCGCCATGACTACGAAGGAACCGACCGCCAAGTAGAAGATTGCAAAATCGGTATTTGTACAGGCTGGGCCGGACCGGATATCGCAGGCGCCATGATCTTACGAAACTAGGAGGAATCACTATGACACAAGCAAAGACTGCTTACCAAAAACCTATACCATTGAAAGATCTAGATAATGCTCCGTACTGGGATGCAGCGGACCAACACCAACTGGCTCTGCAAAAATGTGGTGACTGTACTGCGTACTCACAACCGCCAGGCCCTACGTGCGCAAAATGCGGAAGTGAAAATGTCACCTGGGAACAATTAGGCAACGATATTAAAGCCACAGTCTATTCGTATGTGGTTTCCTACCGCCCATTCTTACCAGGCTTCCAAGAGGAGTTACCGACGATTATCGCTCTCGCACAGCTTGATAAAGTGCCGGAAGTGAAAATCATGGGCAATATTTTGAATTGCGAAGAAAAAGATTTGGCAATCGGTATGCCGATTCAAATGACGTGGGTGGATATTACGGAAGACCGTGCATTGCCACAGTGGATTCCCGTTACGAACTGATCGATAGACGAGATAGAAAGGATGAGCGAGTATGGATTTTTCTTTCACGAAAAAAGAAGAAAAATTTAGAACCGAACTACGAACATGGCTTGAAGCCAATCTTCCTGAAGGCTGGCTAGAAGGCAAACGCGACTTGCCGGAAGACTTGGATGAATACTCCCGCGTGTTACGTGCATGGCAGAATAAATTGTATGAAGGCGGATGGGCAGCGATTGCTTGGCCAAAAGAATATGGCGGTCGCAACGCCACCTTGATGGAAGAAATCATCTACCACCAAGAAATGGTACGCGTCAAAGCGCCGCCACTCATCAACTATATCGGGATCCATATGGTAGGTCCTACATTGATCGATATCGGAACGGATGAACAAAAAGAGAAATATTTGAAAAAAATCTTAACAGGCGAAGAAATATGGTGCCAAGGTTATTCAGAACCTGGCGCAGGGTCTGATTTAACAGGCTTGAAAACACGTGCGGTAAAAGACGGCGATCGCTGGCTTATCAATGGTCAGAAAGTCTGGACAAGTTTTGGCCACGTGGCGGATAAATGTTTCCTGTTGACGAGAACGAGTACGCATCCCGAAAAGAAACACCGTGGAATTACCGTGTTCATGATGGATATGCACCAACCGGGAGTCGAAACGGTTCCGATCGTGCAGATGGACGGACATAAAGACTTTAACGAAGTGTATATGACAGACGCTGTGGCGAGCGATGCAGATATCGTTGGACAAGTAGACGCAGGCTGGCATGTATTGATTGCCTTAATGCTCCATGAGCGTACAGGAATCGGTGCGGAACTCTTCACACTCGAAAAACAATTCAACGATACCGTGGAACTGGCACAGCAGTATAAAGTAAATGGAAAGCCAGTGATTGAAAATCCTATAGTCAGACAAAAATTGGCGAATTTTTATGCCCGCGTGCGTGGATCACTATTGAATTACTATAAAAATCTAACTACTACGATTAAGAACGGTCAACCAGGAGCGGAAACGTCCATCGATAAATTGGTAGTAACCGAATTGAACCAAGCACTCTCAGCATTTGCCGTGGAGATTCAAGGACATCAAGGCGTGCTATTTGATAAAGATGCCGTAGCGGATCCGAAGTGGCAACATGTATTCCTCGCCTCATTCGGACAGACAATTGGTGGCGGAACGAGTGAAGTACAGCGTAATACGATTGGTGAGCGCGTACTCGGATTGCCGAAAGACATGGGACGTTAATAGATTTGGAGGGATGAAATATGGACTTTTCATTAACAGAAGAGCAGGAAATGTTCCGTGGACATATCCGCAAAATGTTGGATAAATATGGCGGTACACAGCTGGCTCGAGAAATGATTGACAATAATCCAGAAAACCTAAAGAAAGTGTACACGACATTAGCTGAACTTGGATGTAGCGGTATCAACATTCCTGAAGAATACGACGGTATGGATTTGGATGCACTTGATCTCGTTCCGACGTTCGAAGAGATGGGACGTTCACTAGTACCTGGCTTGTTCATGGAAACTTCCGCGTTGGTAGTACCGACGCTTAAGAAATACGCAACAGAGGAGCAGAAGCAACAATATCTACCAGCGATTGCTTCAGGAGAAAAACTGGTTTCATTCGCAGCACTGGAGCCTTTCAACGACTTCTCCCCAGCAGGTATCCAATGTGCATTAGTACAACAGGACGGACAGTATGTGCTAAACGGCACGAAGACGCTTGTACCGGAAGCGGAACTTGCAGATGCATTCCTCCTATTGGTACGCACCAACCAAGAGGATCAAGAAGACGGATTGTCTCTTGTGCTGATTGACAAGACAGTAGGAATGAACATCGAGAAGTTATCTTCCTTTGACGAATCAAAACATGTAGCGAAAATTGAATTCACTAATATAGTCATCAAAGAAGATCAAATTATAGGTGAAGTAGACAAGGGATGGATGCAGCTTCAAGAAGGTCTGTTGTACTTCAATGCCGCACTAAGTTCATACATTGTCGGCGCAATGGAAAGTGTTGTCCATATGGCGACGGAATATGCGAAGATTCGGGAGCAGTTCGGCCAAGCGATCGGACGTTTCCAGGCGATCAAACACAGTATCGTCAATATGAAAGTACATTTGGAGATTGCCCGTTCACTGAGCCATTATGCCAACTGGGTAGTAGATACAGACGAGTTCGATCGAGAAGCGGCCATTTATAGCGCCCGTACATATGCGACGGAGAAATTCATCGAAATTTCGGCACATAATATCCAAATCCACGGTGGAATCGGATTCACGGAAGAAATCGATTGCCATCTATTTGTAAAGCGCGCTCGCTATTATGATCAGTATTTGGGTTCCACCCCTTTCTATCAAGAAAAAGTAGTCGCTTCACTAGGCTGGTAATTTGAAGGAGGAAAACATATGACGAACGTATCCGAGAAATCCAAATTGACGACTTACGGCAATATCATGAACGGCAAGTCGGTACAGGCACAAGACGGGGCTGTATCGAACAGTATTGATCCATCTACAGCGGAAGTATGGGCGTTGATTCCTTCGAGTAAAAAGGAAGACGCAGAGCAAGTTATCCAGGCGGCACGCGGAGCATTCGAAGACTGGGCGAATCTACCCGCACGTACACGAGGCGATTATATGCGCAAGATCGGGGATATGATTCCCGAGTATGCTGCAGAATTGCTTGAACTGGAAACACGTAATAACGGCTGGGTACTAGATGAGTATGGTTATTTGGCAGAAGTACTAAAGCAAGTTTGGTACGACGCAGCGGGAGCAGCAACTCTAGTAGGTGCACAAGGTCGTACAGTACAGATGGGTACAGGGGATTTTGGTTTCACTTCACGTAAGCCATACGGAGTAGTAGTCGGAATTTTACCTTGGAACGCACCCTTATTCACCTTTACGATTAAGGCTGCCTATGCGCTAGCAGCAGGCAATACGGTCGTCATTAAACCGTCGGAGAGTGCGGCGGTCGGTTCATTGCGATATGGGGAGTTGATTTCACGCATTTTACCGCCTGGCGTACTGAATGTCATTTCGGGTGCGGGTCGTGAAATCGGGGATTACCTAGTCTCTCATAAAGAAGTGAATAAAGTGAGTTTGACAGGATCCAAAGCAACGGCGGAGCGTATTACAAAAGCGACTGCGCATTCACCGAAGTCGTTGATCTTTGAACTCGGGGGGAAATCTCCGAATATCGTCTTTGAAGATGCGGACATCGATCAAGCGGTACATGGATTGATCAACGGAATCTTCACACCGAACTCCGGTCAGATTTGTGTGGCAGGTTCACGCATGCTGATCCAGCGCTCCATTTACGACGAAGTGGTTGGGCGTTTACAAGAGTTGATGACGAATAATGAATTCGTCAAGCACGGTGATACGCTGGATACGAACAACACGATGGGGCCTATCGCGAATGAAGCGCAATTTCAGTCGGTTTGCGGGTTTATCGATGAGGCATCAAAAGAAGGGTATGAAGTGGTCTTCGGAGGAAAGTACGGTGGAGAAGCTGTTTTGCCGGGGCAACCAGAATTTGCGGACGGTTATTGGGTGCAGCCTACGCTCGTTAAGGTAGCAGACAACAGTTCAAAACTAGCTCGTGAAGAAATTTTCGGTCCTGTGGCGGTTGCTATTCCGTTTGATACGGAAGATGAGGCCATTCAAATCGCGAATGACACGAACTTCGGTCTGGCAGCGGGCGTATGGACACAAAATCTCAGTCTTGCACATCGTATGATTGATAAGCTCCAAGCAGGTAATGTCTGGGTCAATACGTACGCTAGAGTAGGTGCAGATCTCCCGTTTAGCGGCGTTAAAGAGAGCGGTTACGGTACAGACTCAATTCTGGATTATACAGTAGAAAAAGCTTGTGTCATCAATATCCGGTAAACAGTCCATAACGTCTGATCTGTGGCAGGAGAGCTTCGGTTTTGCGCCAAGCATATCGAAATCTCCTTCTGCAGATCTTCACTTTAAACCACAACTAGATTTGACATAATGAATAAAGCTTGTAAAAACTATGACACTATCGATAAAGGGAGGCCACTAAATGAATGAAGCGGCATTGAAAGATCAATCGATTAATAGGGGTTTTTTATTCATAAGTTTCGGAGCATTCTTTATTATGTTAAGTTTAGCAACCCATCTTCCCGCATACCCGCATATGCTGGCGGAATTTAATCTGACGCCAGGATACGCAGTCTGGATGCAACTGGGTCTGGCTGTTGGTTTAACAGGATTCCAGCCACTACTTGGATGGATTGGCGATTCGTTCGGATTGAAGATCGTCATCCTAATTGGCGGTATGTTCATGGTCATCGGATCATTGCTTGTAGCCTTCTCGTTTTCTTTCTGGGTGCTCGTTCTCGGTTTATTCTTTAAAGGTATTTCGGGTGCGGCGATTGCACCATCGGGAATTGCCTATGCCGGTAAATTCATGGTCGGGACACAACGTGCGAAAGCGATTGGAACGTTTGCAGCGTTTATTACAATCGGTGCGGTATTTGGTCCGGTCATCAGCGGTATGATCGTCGATACAGCGAACTGGCAGGCAAGCTTTATATTCACTGCTATTCTCGGTGGTTTAGGCATTGCACTCTTTGCTTTTGTTCCACATGTCAAAGTACAAGCACGTAAGAGGCTGGATGTTCTCGGATTGATTTTCGTCATCGCTCTATTGCTCGGTTTGCTGACGATTCCAACCTTCATCAACAGCTTCGGAATTAAATCTGGAATGTGGATTCCATCATTGCTAGTCTTCCTTACAG
Source organism: Sporosarcina sp. P16b (assembly GCF_002743065.1). Classification (NCBI taxonomy): domain Bacteria; kingdom Bacillati; phylum Bacillota; class Bacilli; order Caryophanales; family Caryophanaceae; genus Sporosarcina; species Sporosarcina sp. P16b. The sequence goes on from NZ_PDYO01000016.1 coordinate 43,738, forward strand.
CGTTGATCATCTTGATCTTTGTAGAGAAAAAACAAAAAGCACCGTTGCTTGATTTAGAGTACGTTGCGAATCGAAACTTCTGGGTACCGACGACGATTGCGGTGTTCATCTTCCTTGGTTACTCGGGTGTGATGTACTTATTAACATTCTTTGTACAAAGCGTACAAGGAAAAGCCGCTACAACGGTAGGTTTCCTGCAGATGGCCGTTTTCCTTGGCACATCAGTCGCAGCCTATTTAAGCGGAAGAATTATGAAAAAGCTGTCAGCACGATTGATTATAGGATCGGGAATTCTTGTCTTTTCTTCCGGAATCATCATGTTGAATTTCGTGACACTTACTACATCGTTTACGTATTTGTTCATTGCTATGAGTCTGGTCGGTATCGGTGTAGGTTTCCAAACACCCGTAGTGAAAGGTCTTGTCGTATCCAAAGCTTCAACGGAACGAATGAATGTCGTGACATTTACGAATACGGTAATTGAGAACCTTGCACAGAGAATGGGTGCATCATTAGCTCTCGTTGCTTTCTCGATCTTCTCTGCAAGCGGTAATAATGTAGGAGCAATAGTGAATACATCGTGGGTAATAATGGGCTTCATCGTCATTGCATTATTCTTCTTGCCGTTGATTCCTCGAGCGATTCCTGGCATCCACACGAGTGAAGACGATTTGATCGATACGAACGTTGTGCCGAAAGCGTTACAAACTGAAGAAATCAAATAAATTGTGATGCAAAGTATAGAGAGGAGTCTTTTATATGAATATTTATGTCTTACTGAAAAAAACATTCGACACGGAGGAAGCAATTTCCGTGTCAGGTGGTCGTATTGATGAAAGCGGGGCGGAGTTCATTATTAATCCGTACGACGAATACGCAGTCGAAAAAGCGATCCAGCAACGCGACAAGCACGGCGGAACGGTAACGGTTGTCACAATTGGTGATGAGGACTCAGAGAAGCAATTGCGTACGGCACTTGCGATGGGTGCAGATGACGCGGTACTCATCAATACGAGTGACGACCTGGATGAAGGAGATCAATTCACGACCGCGAAAATTCTTGAAGCATTTTTTGAAGGAAAAGAAGTGGATTTGATTCTCGCAGGGAATGTGGCAATTGACGAAGCAAGCGGACAAGTAGGACCTCGTCTTGCGGAGCGTTTAAATATGCCTTTCATTACGACGATCGTCAAGCTGGATATTGAAGACAAAATGGCCAAAATCGAGAAAGACGTCGAAGGGGATCTCGAGAAAATCGAAGTATCCATGCCGGTACTCGTAACGTGCCAGCAAGGACTGAATGAGCCAAGATACACGTCCCTTCCAGGTATCATGAAGGCAAAGAAAAAGCCGCTTGGGCAACTTGAACTCGATGATCTAGATCTCGATGAAGACGAAGTGGAAGCGAAGACGGCTACGATTTCTATTTTCTTACCCCCTAAAAAGCAGGCAGGACGGATTTTGGTAGGCGAAACGGGAGAAAAAGTCAAAGAACTGGTCAGCTTATTGTCTAGTGAAGCGAAAGTAATCTAAGCAATCTACAAAACGAAAGGAGTTTTACTATGAGTGAAAAGATACTAGTAATCGGGGAATTGCAGCAAGGGGTTCTTCGTAAAGTAAGTTATGAGACAATTGCAGCGGCAAAACAACTAAATGCCAATGCAGAAATTCTAGCATTGGTACTAGGTGATGGAGACTTGCAGCAACCGGCTGAAGAAATGATTCACTATGGTGCAGATCGTGTCATTACCGTCTCACATGCAAACTTGAGCAATTATACATCAGAAGGCTACGGACAGGTGATCATGGAAGTGATGGAAGACGAAAAGCCATCCGGCATGATCATGGGCCATACGTCAGTCGGTAAAGATGTGACACCAAAAATCGCAAGCCGTTTGGAACTTGGATTGATCTCGGATGCGGTGGCAATCGAAAAAGAAGATGATCAAGCTATCTTCACTAGACCGATCTACTCCGGTAAAGCGTTTGAAAAGAAAGTGATGAAAAACGATGGACTGCTATTCGCCACGATCCGTCCGAATAATATTTCCGCGTTGGAGCCTGACGCTAGCCGAAAAGGCGATATCACAGCCAAAGAAGTAGATGTCAAAGACTTGCGTACGATCGTCAAAGAAGTGATCCGCAAGAAAACGGAAGGCGTAGATTTATCGGAAGCGAAAATCGTTATCGCTGGCGGACGGGGTGTTAAGAGCGCTGAAGGGTTCAATACACTGTATGAGCTGGCGGACTTGTTAGGAGGCGCTGTAGGGGCTTCTAGGGGAGCTTGTGATGCCGATTACTGCGATTACTCGCTACAAATCGGTCAAACCGGAAAAGTAGTAACGCCCGATCTCTATATCGCAGTAGGTATTTCAGGAGCGATCCAGCATATGGCAGGCATGTCGAACTCCAAAGTGATTGTCGCAATTAACAGTGACGAAGAAGCGAATATCTTTAAAATGGCAGATTACGGCATCGTCGGCGACTTGTTCGAAGTCCTTCCATTATTCATCGAAGAACTCAAATTACAAGGCGCGTTAGTATCTTAACTACTAACCATTCATAAAACAGCTTGAAAAGTTTGATCAACGAACTTTTCAAGCTGTTTTTTCGTTCTACTCTTTACTGCCTATCCCTTCTACTGAACCAAAAGTAAATAGTGAATCTTGGAAATCCATGTTATACTATTCTGAACTTACGGTTTATCGGAGGGGATTCTGTTTGATTAATCACGATTTACTGTTGAATGACATGAACTATGAACTGACCCATCATCAAGCCATCGCAAATAAAATCGACCCATTCCAAGTGATCATCATACATGATCGCCAGCCCAACTTCTTTGACTATAACTACTTACTTAATTTCCCATCTGAAAACGTACGAAAAAAAGTGGATGCCAACCGTATTTTTCCGAGGGGGAAAAACGAGACATTCATTGTCCGTCAGCAAGACTACGAGGACAATATTGATTTGTTTTTCAAGATTCGTGTGGATGCAAGACGCGAAGTGCTCTCGAAAGCGACAGAGTTCATGATCGCTAAATTTTTTAGCACCTATGAAGGTCATCTGACACCGTTGCTTATGAATAAGCCAACACTCAAATGGGAAATCATAAATAAATTACATGCTAAATACGATAAAATGGTACATGCACATACTCGTCTAAATGATGAGAATTCTTGGAATGTATTCAGCACGTGGTACAGGACGTATTTAATGAACCATACCGTCAGTGAGATGCTTAAAAGGCATGGCTATAATACTTTAAATGCTCTTGACGGAGAAGCGTTGAATGAATTATTTCTCGAAGAAATGAGGATATGTTTCGTTTCCAACGATAGTTTTCTGAATACATTCACCGCTGACGTCAACGTGTACATCGAAAAAATGGTTTCCGAAATACTTGCGGTGTTTGAATCAGAAAAAAATTCAATGGAGCAAATCAATCAATTACTCGGAGTCAGCGAGCAGATTTCTGTACATCAGCCTATCGAATCAACAGCAAAAACAAATAATCTTGTCGTCATGAGCAATGCCATCTATCAATTCATCACGGAAGCGATTTCTAACCAGCACTTTGTCTGCGAACCCGATCAATGGCCACGAGCAACTATACAAGGCCCAAGATTAGCAGGTTCTTTGCAGCTACTTCCGCGTGAAGAGGAGCGAACAACAAGTCGTATGATTCAACTGCGTAACGATGTCGAATCGTTATCGGAAGTTGATGTGGACGTATTGGATTCTATATGTCATATGTATTTGGCGCAAGTAGGTGACCGCGTAGAAATTCGCTTCGATGATCTACTGACAATCCGTGGACTGAAGCCAAAGCTCGGAGGAACAGGGAGGCGTGGTGGCTATGAAAAACAACAACGTATCCAAGTGTTGAAAGCGCTTTCCATCATACAGTCACTATGGATGGAACTTGAGTCGGTTTTAGTATATGAACAAGGCAAACCTGTCAACAAGAAGATGCAAGGACGTGCGTTCATTTTTATGAATGAAGACGGCAGTCCATGCGAATTAAATGAAAAGTCACTACCCGAACGTCTATATGTGACAATTGGGGAAGTTTTTGATCCTTTCTTGCAAGGCGCTGCCAGACAAGTAAAGTTATTACCGAATCAAGCGATTGAATTCAATCCATATCAACGGAAATGGGAGAAAAAACTCATCCGTTATGTAAGCTGGCGTTGGCGTACACAGGCACGAAAAGCGAGCTACTTGCAGCCGCATAAAATCAGTACATTACTCGAGAAAATTGGTATCCCAATAGATTCACAAGCGCCTTCACGTATTCGGGACCGCCTGGAGAAAGCCCTTGACTTATTGGAGGAAGAAGGCGTAATTACATTTTGGCAATACAATCAATGGAATGAAGACAGCATGTCGAAGAAAGGCTGGTTACGTGTCTGGTTGAATGCTACGATCATCATCGCGCCACCTGACGAGATTGTTAGCTATTACGAGCCGATCGAGAGAAAGAAATCAATACAGTCGCCAAACAATTTTACCTTAACGCAAACTAAAGAAGAAATTTGCAAGAACATTGGTAGTGATTTTAAGGAATGCCGCATCAATCGTGGATTAACACTGAAACAAGTATCTGAAGAATTGAATATTTCAATGTCCTATATAAGCAATATTGAACGCGGTGGAGCGTTACCGTCACAAAATATCTATAAAAAGATGAAAGATTGGATAACGTAAGCCAGAATGACATACTACGTGTCAGATGAACTAAAATACGTAATTAATTATTTAAAACCGAACATACAGACGCTAAAATAGTGTTATACTAAGCAAAGCTCATTTTTTGTCGAGCTTTGCATGTTCATATGTGCAATCGCAATAACTAACTCATTTCATATTCTTGAGAAACCTGGTTCCAAATAAACCTTCTTCATTATACTATTCGTCGCATCATATTATTTGGCAGGCTATACATACCCCACGAGCAGCAATCTAAGGGGGGGATTCGAAAGCGTGTAAAACGATGGACAACGATCGATTGGATAAGTAGGGAATGTACATCACAATGATTAGGGTCCTACCAACAAAAAGCGAAAAACATACATAAAGCAATTTTAAACATAAAGAAAGCCGGTGTTTCCTACGCTAAGGAAGTATCGGCTTTCTTATTGTGCACTCGGGTGGCGTCAAGAAAATGCGGATTTACAACGCTAAGCACATTTTCTGAAGCCACCCGAGAATAGATTCTTAAAATCGAGAATTAATTTTCCTGTAACTCTTTCACTTTTCTATAAAATGTTGTTTTTTTATCCTCAGTCGTAGTCAATGATTCCGAGCAACCCGATCCGCAATCTCACAAAAAGTTTTTACAAGAATGGATTGGTCACTGCGTCGATACGTAATGCCCATCGAGACGAGAGGCAACTGTTGAATGGACTCGATGTAAACGACTTCTTGTGTATGCAGGTTCATGGTCGATTGGGGGACAATAGTGATGCCAATCCCCGCAGCAACTAAACCGATGACTGTTTGAAATTCGAGTGCTTCTTGTTGGATGACGGGATTACACAGGCCAAGGATTTCGGTGTAGAGGCCGGGCCATGTTCTGGGTGATAATAATACGAACGGGTATGGTTTTAAATCGTCCAGGGTGACTGCTTTTAATTCGAGTAAGGGATGTTGTTTTGGGACCGCGAGTACGCAAGGATCAATGGAAACGATTTCAGTGTGGAGTGTCTCATCTAGGACAGGCGGTCTCAGGACACCGACATCGATTTCATTCTCTCGCAGCGCTTTGAGTTGGGCGGGCGTCGATAATTCGGATAGATGCACTTGGACGTTGGGGTATTGTTGTCGGAATTCCCGTAAAACGGCAGGGAGAATATCATAAGTTGCGGAACCAACGAATCCGACGTGCAAAGACCCAAGTTTTCCGAGATAAATCCGTTTTACATTTTCGATTGAACCTTCCAGCGAATCAATAATTTTTACGATGTCCTTATAGAATTGTTGTCCTGCCTCCGTTAATTCGACGCTTCGATTCGTTCTAGTAAATAGTAGAACATCCAATTCTTTTTCCAAGTTTTGAATTTGCATGCTTAATGGTGGTTGCGTAATATGTAATCGTTTTGCCGCGCGGCTGAAATTTAATTCTTCCGCCACGGCGATAAAATAGCGGAGCTGTCTTAATTCCATTAGAGTGTCACCAACTTTCTAACTATTCGAAAAACGTATTGTTGTTATATGAATTATATACTTCACGAATGATGACTAGCAAGCTAAACTTATAGACAACAAACGAATGGAGGAGATGTCATTGTCAACAAATGCACAGGCGGGAAAATTTGCTATTGGGGAAGCAGTGGAAAATTGGGCGGGGGACGCGCAGTTTTTGGAGTATACCAATGCGGCGGATCCGATTGGAAGCGGATTCATCAGTCGGATACCTGCCAAAGAATTTGGTCCGGAGCTTTATGATGCTGGTGAAACGAGAATCGTCACATTAGACCTGAGTAGAGAATTGAAAACCGATTATTTGGCGACAAGTCCTTCCCTGCTTGCGCAATTTATGCGCATCAATGCGGGGGATTCCATTCAAACGGAACCGAATGCGACGAGTGAACTTTACTATATTATTTCAGGTGCCGGACGCACGGAAGTGAATGGGGAAACCATTGACTGGAAACAAGGGGATTTTCTCACATTACCATCCGGATTGACCAGTTTTCACACGGCAGCCAAGGACACAACAATTTATTATATTGTAGACACGCCTCTTCTTGACTATTTAGGCGTGAAGGCGACAGAGACCCGTTTCAAACCAACAGTATACACAGCGGAAATGGCGAAAAAACATTTGGATGAAGTAGCGAATGCTCCAGATGCGCATTTGAAAAATCGAATCTCCATTTTGTTGAACAATGAAAAGTTCGACCAAACCTTGACGATTACCCATGTGTTGTGGGCAATGCTCGGCATTGTACCGGTTGGATCCAATCAGGCTCCCCATAGCCACAAATCGGTTGCGCTCGATTTTGTCGCGTACGCGGCACCTGGCACATATACACTGGTTGGCGACCAAATTGATCCGAAGACCAATGAAATCATTGATCCAATTCGCATCGACTGGGTGACTGGCAAGGCATTCGTTACACCGCCAGGGCTTTGGCATTCCCATCATAACGAATCGGGCGAAGCGGCTTATATTATACCCATTCAAGATGCCGGCTTGCAAACCTATTTGCGCACACTCGATATTCAATTCACGCATTACGATGAAGCCTGATGCGCGCCGTTAAATTTTGTGAAAACAATCTTCGCAGAACTGCATCTGAACAGGCAAAGGAAACCTTGCGGAAGGAGTATTCAGAACTTGTGAAGGTCTATGAAACAGGATGCTTCAGACGCTGTCTACGCTGTAGAGTTAAACCGTTTTGCCAGATTCAATTGCAAACTATTGAAGCAGAGGATGCGGAGACATTGGTGGAGAAGGTTGTTCAATATGTGAACGTGAAATCGTGTTCGGTTGATTCATAATTAGAAAGCATTTGAATGTATAGTAGATAAGTTGAAATAAGTAATTGATGAAGTAATGGAAGACAACGAAGGACTGAAAATTTGTATAGGCTACAATGCAAAAAAAAGAATATAAATAAAAAATGGATCGTAAAACAAATAAGTTTGCGATCCATTTTTATGGTTCACGGGGTTAATTATTCTACATTACAAAGACTCTCTTTAAACCGAATTCAAGTTTTTGGGAATTCTGTTCATTTTACATGATTGGAACAGTATTCAAACTTTGCTGGCAGCTATCGCCAGTTAAATGGTGTTTAATAGTTAGGTAGAGAAGGAGACAACATAATGAAATAAATTGTTTTTCTTAGAACATTTCTTTCCTGCTGCTAATGTCTTTAATGCATTATGTGCTTTAAACATACTAATTAACGCAGTAAGTGTATGGAATGCCGTTTGTCTAACTGAAGCAACAAAACTGTTAAATGAAAAAGGAAATGTGTCGGTTGAACTAATATACGTAGTTAATTATTAAAAACCGAACATACGGACGCTAAAATCATGTTATACTAAGCAAAGCTCATTTTTTGTCGAGCTTTGCATTTTCATATGTTCAATTGCAATAACTATCTCATTTTATATTCTTAGGAAACCTAGTTCCAAATAACCCTCCTTCATCATACTATTCGTCGCATTATATCATTTGGCAGGCTATACAAACCCCACGAGCAGCAATCAGGAAGGGGGAGTTCAGAGCGTGAAAAACGATGCACAACGATCGGTTGGATAAGTAGGAGATTTACATCCCAATGATTGTACAAAACGCGATGTTATTTCAGTAGGATGCAAGCAAAATATTGAAGTAAGTAAATGTCTGCAAACAATTAAATCTACAGTACGAACATACAAGCGCCACAAAGTGATATATTATGCGGGGTTCGAATTTAAAGCAATGAAGAAACCATATGCTTAATATGTTCTTATTGAACATGGTTCCGAATAATCCTTATATACCCAATATTCCTCGCGCCATACCATCTAACCATCACCAACTACTGCACGTATAGTAATCAAGCAGGGAAGCCTTGGGTGCATTAATTTAATTGGAAGAGAAGGGTGATTGGTTTTTGATATTAATCTGATTAACGTTAAAAGTACGGGATGATGGATAAAATTATCATACGTTATAATGATGTATTAGTTAACGGACAGCATTGCATAGAGTATACAATCAATGAATACATGACATGTCGAGTTAAGATTGTAAAATGCATTGTGAACATCGTAAAGTGGCCGGCAAAGGTTTGTGCAAGAAATCCATATAAAATAATATACACCGATGAAAAACTTACATCAAAACAACGTAAAGATTGATGTGAACATGCTAAATAATTATAATCAGTCATGAGTAAAATTCGCCTTAAAAATCGTTAATATCTCAATATCACAAGTATACTTCCCATTGATACTTTACTTCCTATAATTTATATTATGTTCGGGGCGTTCTACGATCTATACATATTCTATTCTCCAAGTATCCTTCTCGCCCTAGCTTTCTAAGCGATTTTTATGATCTTTAGTCTTAATGTTATCAAAGTCAATATGTCCCACACTGTACTCAATGACATCATTAATAAATAACTTATGATCTTTTGCGAACTTCTTAACGGATTCCAATAACTCTTGATCGTACGTCGTTTTATATTGGATTCGATCTGTCGGTCGTAAATTCTTATCGTATTCAACAACTCCTGCAGCTAATACGTTCTGTAAGCCGTTTTCTAATAAATAGTTGCTATATGTATCAAGTTCTTCAGATAATTCCTCTAAGTGCTCCAAAATTTCCTTACTGATATTCGTACGGAATTTAATCCGCGTTTCATCTGTAGTTTGAATCATTTTTCCGCCCACTAATTTCCACATTGGCTATTCCTCCTAATTTAACGAAACTCGTAAATAGTAAATTCACGAGTTCACTTTTTGTAATCGATCCGTTTGTTGTAACGCCTGAATATTTGCAGAACCTGTTGCAAACATCGCCATACGTAATTCTAGTTCACGAACTTCCATTGTCTGGAAAACGCTCTCGGCGGATTCGGTAGCTTCTTCTAAAATCGCGCGACCAAAACCGACAAAATCTGCACCGAGCGCAATACATTTTGCAGCATCGACACCTGTATGAAGTCCACCGCTTGCAATCAGTAATTTATCACGCATATAAGGCTCGACCATCTGTAGTGAATCTGACGTTCGAATTCCCCACTCACTAAATGCCGCCGCTGCTTGCTGTTTGATTGTGGTTGTACGGTATTTCTCCACTTGACTCCAAGATGTCCCTCCTGCCCCGGCTACGTCAATGAATGCCACACCGATATCTAGAAGTTTCCTGGCAATTTGCCCATCTATTCCCCATCCAACTTCTTTAATCCCGACCGGAACCGATAATTCATTGCATAATTTCTCGATTTTAGATACTAAATTACTAAAATTCGTATTTCCTTCAGGCTGGATGACTTCTTGTAAAACATTTACATGCAAAACTAACGCATCCGCATCCGTATATTCGATGATTTGCCGACATTCGTCAGCAGAAAATCCATAATTTAACTGCACTGCACCTAAATTCGCGATAATAGGTGCTGTTGGGGCGTATTTTCGTAAGGCAAATGAAGGACGGAATGCTTTACTTTCTATTAAAGCGCGCGTCGAACCTAACGCCAGTGCCCAGCCTCTTTGTTCCGCAGCAAGTGCGAGATTCCGGTTAATCGTTTCCGCAAAATCCGCACCACCCGTCATCGAGCTAACTAAAAAAGGTGTTTTACATGATTTATGTAGAAAGTTTTGCTCCGTATTAATTTCGTCAAATGCTAATTCAGGTAAGGCATTATGTAGAAATTCATACTGCTCCAAACCTGTTGTGATCGCATCTCCAGTCACATGTTCATCCAGCACGATTTGAATATGTTGTGCTTTCCGGTCATTCAATTGCTTGCCCATGATTTTAGCTCCTATCTACTGATGCATCCATTTCTGTCGCTGTCGGTTATTATGAATTATAGCTGTTCTATTTTGATTACACAAAAATAAAAAAGCTCTGATTATGAAATCGAAGCTTTTTACATTTTAATACGTTGACACTACAGATCTTTTCCGCTTTTCATCCGTTATTTGTCCTTGTTCAAGATAAATAATACGATCGCCGAGGCGTTCTGCTTCGGCGTAATCATGCGTCACAATAATGAACGGAATTTTCCACATGTTATGTAAACGTAAAAGCTCATCTTGACATTGTTTCCGTGTTTCTTTATCAAGGGCCGATAAGGGTTCATCCAGCAATAACACGGAAGGTTGTGTGGCAAGTGCTCTCGCCAATGCTACACGTTGTTTTTCTCCACCTGAAATCTGGTGGGGATACTTTTGCAACAAATGCTTAATCCCTAGTACTTCCAGCAATTGGCGAATCATTTCATGACTTTCTTTTCGTTCGCTGTTTCTCACGCCAAACCAAATATTCTTCTCCACTGTCATATGTGGAAATAACGCATAGTCTTGGAATAAATACCCGACCTTTCGATCACGAGCGGGCACCGGTTTTTCACCGGTTGTAAAAAATGTGCATTCATTCGAAAGAATTAAGCCGTGGTCTGGATGTGCGAGCCCTGCAATATTGTCCAAAATTGTTGTTTTACCTGAGCCCGATGGACCGACTAACACCATGATTTCATTGAACATTTCAAAATGAATGTTCATCTCAAAATGTGCGAGTTGTTTAGTGATTTCTACATGTAGCATGTCAAATCCCCCTTCGACTCAAGATTTAGTAAACCGTCTAATATTGCGCTTGCTCCACCAATTTACCCATAAAATCAAACTAAAGCCGAATATACTGATCATGACGACCCAAAACGTCGCTTTTTCCATTTGTCCCGACTCTACCGCGAAATAAATCGCCATCGGAATCGTGTCCGTTCTACCCGGTATGTATCCCGCAAGCATTAACGTAGCACCAAATTCACCAAGACCTCTTGCGAATGAAAGCACCAATCCTGCCAGTAATCCAGGCCAAGCGAGTGGAAATACAATGGACCAGAATACGCGCCATTCAGAAGCACCCATTGTACGCGCAGCATTTGATAATCGTTCATCAAAACTTTCAAATGCGGCCGCTGCACTTTGATACATTAACGGAAATGACACGACAATTGAAGCGATAACAGCGCCAATCCATGTAAAAACAATCTGAAAATCGAACCATTCAAGCAACCAACTGCCGATCCAGCCCTTTTTACCGAATAAAATGAGTAAACCGAAGCCGACAACGGTCGGTGGTAACACAAGCGGCAATAAAAATAAGGCTTCCACTATGCTTTTTCCAAAAAAATCACGCTTCGCAAGCACGTACGCAATGAATACACCTGCTACAAACACAACGAAAGTGGAGATAGCAGCTACTTTCAAAGATAATAATAAAGGGGAGTAATCCATATCTAGCACACTTCTCCCCTCCTTTCATTTACTTAAATCCGAACTTCTGCAACGTTTCTTTTCCTACGTCACCAGTCAAATAATCAAGGAATTGCTGCGCGGCTTCCTGATATTTAGATTCAGCAACGACAGCACCAGGGTATACAATCGGCTCATGCCAGTCGGCTTCAGCTTCTGCCAATACTTTCACATCATTTGAAACGAATGCATCACTTGAATACACGACACCATAATCTGCGTTACCCATTTCCACATGTGTCAGCACTTGCCGTACGTCTGAGCTAAGAACTAATTTGTCCTGCAAAGGTTCCCATAGACCCAAGCTATCAAATGTTTCCTTCGTATAGCGACCAACCGGAACCGATCCCGGCTCGCCCACTGCGACATGATCAAGGGTCGCTGTATTCAAGTCTTCAAATGAAGAAATCGCACTATCGGAATCTTTTTGTGTAATTAATACGAGTGCATTTTTTGCGAAACTTTTTCTTGACTCATTGAGGATTAAATCTTTATCTTCCATGTCGTTCATATCTTTTGAACTGGCAGACAAGAATACGTCAGACGGGGCACCATTTTCAATAGTCGTTGCTAATTTTCCTGAGCTTCCAAAATTGTATGTTACGGTAATACCATCATGCGCTTCTTCAAAAGGCCCTTTTAACTCTACCAAGGCATCTGTCAAGCTTGCCGCAGCAGAAACTACTAGTTCAACTTCGGGGTTTTCCTGATCTACAGCGCCTGCTTTTTCAGTTTCATTCGCATTTGAACATCCTATCAGAAATATCGTGAGTAGAATAGACAATGTAGAAAGTAAGAATCGTCTCATTATATACTACCCCCTGCTGCTTTATAAAGTATAACTAGATATACCTAAACATAACTAGTTATGTTTAAAATTATCATAGTATGCATTGTAAAACTTGTCAATTTTGCAATTGGTGATGAGTTGTTAGAAGATAGATGTACTATTGTTGGAGGGTTGAGACATGACAAATCTAGAACATGATATTTCCTATACCACCGATGAAATCGCCCAATTATTGAAAGTCTCGAAATTAACAGTGTATGATATTATTAAAAAAGGAGAAATTCGGGCCTATCGCGTGGGACGTCAAATGCGTGTGGATGCTGTAGATTTGACAGCGTATAAAGAACGACTGAAAAGCGGCGGTGAATCGACGCCGGTGTCTTCGAAGTCGATGATTCCACAAGCCACGGCGTCAGAATCTGTAACTGACAAGCAAATCATCATTAGTGGACAGGATTTGAGCTTAGACATCATGGCCAGTCACATAGAAGAATCCGGACTCTTTCGACCACTGCGCTCCTTCTCTGGCAGCTTGAACAGTTTGATCAAGATGTATCAAGGACAAGCCGACATTGTCAGTACTCATTTATTTGACGGAGAAACTGGTGAATATAATGTGCCATATATTAAACGTCTACTTACTGGACGCTCTTATATGGTAATAAACTTGCTCGGTAGGAAGGCTGGGCTGTATGTACAAAAAGATAACCCGAAGAATCTACAAGATTGGTCAGACCTTGGACAGTCAGGTGTCCGCCTTGTAAACCGTGAGAAAGGCTCAGGGGCTCGAGTTTTGCTGGATGAGCAACTACGTCTCGTAGGAATCACCACTCGTTCTATCATCGGTTATGACGACGAGGAACTAAATCATATGGCCGTAGCGACACGCATCGCATCTGGTCAAGCAGATGTAGGAGTTGGAATCGAAAAAACCGCCCGATTAATCAACGTGGACTTCATTCCATTGATTCAAGAGCAGTATGACTTGGTGTTGATCAAAACACCGGAAAATGAACAGCTGCGCGGACTCATAGTGGAAACACTAAACTCAGCCTCGTTCAAAGAAAAACTGGCTGCGATTGGTGGCTATGACTTGACGAAGACTGGGACTATTTTGTACGAAACAGTATAGGAAAAGTGGGACGGTGCGAGTTTCGCTCATTAATTCGTATAAGCGCTCATAGTTCATGCGTATCCGCTCTATGGTCCTCACCAAACGCTCTATCACGGTCCGTATCCGCTCATACTTTTCAGCAAGCGCTCTATCAAGACCTATATCCGCTCATAGGCCTCCAAGTTTCTACGTTTTGAACTTAAAAATCTCGCGTATCACTACATCCGGTATTAATTTCAATGAAATCCCAGACTATTCACCTATCCACACTCCTAACCGACTCCATAAAAAAAGTAACCCACCTTCATTAAGGCGGGTTACTCTTTATCGTTCTCATAGTACTCTTCAATTGAATCTGTTTCATAATACAATTCTTCTTGCGTCTCAAAGCGGTTATATCTCAACGTGAACAAATAAAACACATGAGTGGCTACCACTTTCAGCAGCGCATATGCCGGAATCCCGAGAATCACTCCAGCGACGCCGAACAGCGAGCCTGCCGTCAGTAAGACAAAGATAATCGTGATCGGATGAATATGCAGTGATTTCCCCATGATCTGAGGCGAAATAAATTTGCCTTCGATCACTTGCACAATCGTCCACACAATCGCGAGCTTCACAAGCATGAATGGCGACGTGACCATCGCAATAATAGCGGCAGGCGTGATCGCAATCACCGGCCCAAGATACGGCACGATACTCGTGAACATCGCAAGTACCCCAAGTAGCAACGCATACTTCATTTTAATGATCAGGAAGCCAATCGATACCATGATCCCAATCGCAATTGCAACTAAAATCTGCCCTTGAATATACGCACTGATTTGTCTATCCGCATCACGGAAGATGATCGATGCATCGTCACGCAGACGTGGAGGCAACATGCGTAAAATCATCTGTGGTAACTTCTCGCCATCCTTCAGTAAATAAAACAGAATGAGCGGCACAGTGACGATGCTCAAGATGATTCCAGTAAGCGCGGAAACGAATGATGTTACGCCGGATGCGATACCACCTATCGTCTCTGTGAAGAACTTCCCGATGCTCTCAAAGCCGGAATCGAGGAACGTATTGACATTAAAGTTGAACCCTTGATAGACCGAGCCGAAAATGGAGTTCCGTAAAAAGTGGTCCGTATCTAAGATCAACTGTTTGAAATACGTTGGAAATTCCTCGAATAAATTGATCGTCTGCAAACGAAGGAACGGTAACACTAAGAAAATAACTAGTGTCAATAAACCTGCGGCGGCCAGCAAGATGATTAAAATGCCATAGACGCGTGGTATGCGCAAACGATCCACCAGAAAACGAAGGATCGGGCGCATTAAGTAGTATAAAATCGTCGCAAGTACGACCGGTAAAACGACAGTTGAGAAAAATACTTGAATAGGATAGAAAATAAATGAAACTTGGGTGAAGACCAAGATGATTAATCCAATGAACAATAAACAAAGCAATACAAACAATGTAGATTGACCACCGAGAAATCCGACGATGGGTGATGTCGAACGAATAGACCAGAAATCTCGTAAAGAAGACTTTTTTGGTGGCTGCCTCAACGCCTCACTCCCCTTTTATTCGATCCGTCAAGGTGTAGTTAAAAACGAACGGATCGCTTCTCTATTTTTATCTAGATCAATTTCAATGACAGAACCTGCATGACTATATGAAGTAAAAGAATAACTGCCCTCTACTGGAATACGTAATGTTTGCAGATCTAGTTTTCGTTTTGCGATAACTGTCAGTACTTTAGTCAGCTCGTCTTTCGAAGTTAAATCTGTTTCAATAAAGTTATCGAGTGCACCGGCTAGTTTTGGAGCTTGCAAAACAGTTGACACACTAAACAGCTCGTCTTTCATGGCCTGAATTACTTCTTGCTGGCGATTGACTCGACCAAAGTCGCCCTCGTCATCTGCGCGAAATCGTGCATACCCGAGTAGCTCTTTACCGTTTAACCGCTGTACACCTGGTTTTAACGTAACACCGATTTTCTCGGACATTTCATTCTGTACATTCATTTCAAGGCCATTTGGAAATGCAATATCCATAATCGATTCGAAATTGTCGAAATCGACGACTGCGTAGTGATGGATCGGAATATTGAACATCCCTGAAATCGTTTCTTTCGCAGTTTGGACTCCACCTAAATAGTAGGCCGTATTAAGCTTGTACGACTGGTACCCTGGAATTTGTGCGTAAATATCACGCATGAATGAAATTAAATGCGCAGTTCCAGCAGTTTGATCCCAGGACAGCACCATCATCGTATCCGTACGATATTTTCCGGAACCATCATTGTCGACGCCGAGCAATAAATAATTTTCCGTCGTCGGATCTTCTGGACTTAATAAATCGCCTTGAAACTCTCCCGGATTCATCTTACTACCTGCCGTCATGGCCTTCCCTTGTTTATATTGAAAGTAACTATACGCTGATATGGTGATCGTGAAAAGCAATAGTAGAGTCATAAAAACTCTGCCCACGCGTAATTTACGCTTCTTTTTTCTACGTTGTGGCTGTTGTTCGTCGAAGTGTTCGTCCATGTGGCATTCATTCCTCCATTATCCGTGTGTATCCTGTTATGAGGACGTTTCTGTTCACAACGGGTTGCGTCCAGTCACGAGCTTTGCTTGGCGGATCGACCTATTTGCAACGCTAGCACTAGCATAGCCACAAATAAAACAAGAAATACGAACAATGTCACGTAATGATTTTCGGTGTAGTCATATAACAAAGCGATTAGTAATGGTAAGATTCCACCGATGATGAACCCACCTGTTTGCATCATCGCAGTCCATGAATTGGTTTCTTCTGCCGTATCGGTCGCGTCCATCGGCAGTAGCAAACAGATTGGGAATAATCCACCAAGCGGAATTCCCATGATGACAACGCCGATCGCAAACCACAATGGATCTGCTGTCCACATCAACCCGATCGAGAAAATACCAAGCAACAGAATGCCGATAAGTGCCGGTGTTCTGCTTGTCAACTTCTGTAAAATAAGAGGAAAACCGATATTCATAAAAATTTGCACGATCGTCATCCCACTGAGCAATGCGCCCGCTTGTAGAAGCGTCATGCCGTTCGACACTGCAATTGGAACGAGATACGTCAAAACGGAAAAGAATAATGCTGCCTGTAAACCAAAGAAAATCAGGAAGCTCCATGCCTGTTTATTGCGCCAAGGATTCTTCCCTTTTTGCACGGGTTGCCTTGTCACTTGTTTCACTTCGATTGGATACGCCGCGGTGACAGCCCACGCAATGATGCCAAAAATCGCAATTATGGCCCAAACTGCAAGTCCAAATCCATAGGAATGAGCTTTTTCGTAAAAAACACCTGTCAATCCTGTGCTCAGCGTTGCCCCCATTCCCATACCGAATGAATAAATTCCAACGACTACCGCAACATGCATCGGGAAGTATTGCTTGATCAATGCCGACAATAACGGTCCAATGACAGCAATCGCCACACCTGCAATGAAAGCGGTCAGTAATAATACACTGAACGAAGTGACAAAAAAACGCATGGCAGTTGCTACAGCAAGTAACAACAACATCAGTACATCGTTTTGTTCAAGCCGATTGCCTGATTCAGTGTGGGCGCCAGCATGGCGAAGACGCCCATACAGATAACCGGAATAACAGTCAGGAGACTCACTTCGGTGTTCGACAACAACAAATCATCACGGATGATGTCTAGCATCGGTCCAATTGACGTAATCGCTGGCCGTAAGTTGAGCGCGACAATAAAGATCGCTAACAATAATAGACCTTGGGTAGTTTTAGAGCGCAAGACAAAGACTCCTTTTGCATGTGATACTTATCTAATACCTATCGTCATTATATCGTAAAATGAAATTGTAAACAGTACTAGTTCAAACATTCCATTTCACGTAATTTTAATGTATACTAGGAACATTGTGAAATTAGGAGGATATTATTTATGTTAGCAGTTAGTAATTTAAGTCTTCGCTTTGGCGACCGTAAGCTATTCGAAGATGTCAATATACAGTTCAATCCAGGCAATTGCTATGGATTAATTGGAGCGAATGGCGCTGGTAAATCAACATTTCTTAAAATTATATCAGGTGAACTTGAACCTCAAACAGGTAATGTTATTCTTGGAAAAGATGAACGTTTGGCTGTCCTGAAACAGAACCACTTCGAGTATGAAGAGTTCGTCGTGATGGATCTCGTCATCATGGGGCATAAAGAGCTATATGAAGTCATGAAAGAAAAAGACGCGATTTATATGAAGGAAGACTTCTCCGACGAAGACGGCATGCGTGCAGCTGAACTTGAAGGTGAATTCGCTGAGATGAACGGATGGGAAGCGGAATCTGAAGCTTCTGTACTCCTTCAAGGTCTTGGTGTTCCGGAAAGTATGCATCACGTTACGATGGCAGAGCTTGACGGATCAAGCAAAGTAAAAGTATTGCTTGCACAAGCTTTATTCGGCAAACCTGACGTATTACTACTAGATGAGCCGACAAACAACTTGGATCTAAAAGCTATTCAATGGCTTGAAGAATTCTTGATTAACTTTGAGAACACTGTCGTAGTTGTATCCCACGACCGTCATTTCTTGAATAAAGTATGTACACACATCGCTGATCTCGACTTCAGTAAAATTCAGATCTACGCGGGTAACTATGACTTCTGGTATGAGTCAAGTCAATTGGCTTTTAAACTATCTCAAGAATCAAACAAGAAAAAAGAGGAAAAAGTAAAAGAATTGCAAGCGTTTATCGCACGTTTCAGTGCCAACGCATCGAAATCCAAACAAGCCACATCCCGTAAAAAGACATTGGAAAAAATCGAACTAGATGATATCAAACCATCTTCACGCCGTTATCCTTTCGTGAACTTTACAATAGGCCGTGAAATCGGTAACGATGTGTTGACGATTAAAGATGTCACAAAAACGGTGGATGGTAAAACGTTTATCAAAGATGCCACCTTTACACTTAATAAAGAGGATAAAGTGGTGTTGATCGGTAACCCACTTGCAAAATCTGCTTTGCTCGATATGCTAGCTGAGGAAACAGAGCCCGATACAGGAGCTATCAAATGGGGTGTGACGACAACTCGTGCCTACTTCCCTATGGATAATTCGAGGTACTTCGAAGGATCCGAGCCGACATTAGTTGATTGGCTCCGTCAATACTCTCCTGAAGATGAAACGGAAACATTCTTGCGCGGATTCCTTGGACGTATGTTGTTCTCAGGTGAAGAAGTGAAGAAAAAGCCGAACGTCTTATCAGGTGGAGAAAAAGTTCGCTGTATGTTATCAAAAATGATGCTGACAAGCGCAAATGTTCTTCTTCTTGACGAACCAACCAACCACTTGGACTTGGAATCTATCCAAGCATTGAACAATGGTTTGATCGCGTTTAAAGGCGCGATGATCTTCACGTCTCATGACCATCAGTTCATCCAAACAATTGCTAATCGTGTAATCGAAATCAATGACGATGGAACAATCTTTGATAAGATGATGACATACGACGAGTATTTGGAATGGAAAGGTCAAAAAGCTTAATGTTTAGTTGATATAAAAAGTCCCCTGGAAGTATTAAAGTGTACCCTTTGTAAAGGACAATTATAAAAAAGCCTAAGCTGCTAGTTGAAGCTGTCGTCTGTATTCTGCAGGCGGCAGCTTTTTCAAGTTCCACTGCCCGCGATAATGG